>DATANR010000258.1:0-47032 GCA_036266155.1 Gemmataceae bacterium
CCCAGCCCCCTCTCCGAAGCGGAGAGGGGGAGAAAGGCTATCGCTTCGGCAGCGGTATCAAATCGACCTGCACCGCCGTGAGCTGGTCGCCACGGCGGATTTCCACCTGAACTTTGTCGCCGGGGTTGTAGCGGCGAATCAGATCGCGGAACGAGTCAGTGCTATAGACCGGCTCGCCGTCGAGATAGATCACCAGGTCGTCCGGCTTCAACCCGGCCTTGGCGGCCGGCGAGCCGGGCTCGATCGCTTCAATGTAGGGCGGCGTGCGATCGACCACCTTCGGCACGAAGATGATCCCCGTGTGCACGCGCGGGTTCTTTAGATTCTCGATTTCGGGCTTCGGGTCAGTCTTGACCCACTTATCTTGAATCGCCAGGTCGACGAATTGAGCGAGCGTGAACGTCTTCTTCTCGCCCTTGATCGTCACCTCGGCCTTGGTCGTCAACGGCATCGCGTAGTTGACCCACGTGTCCGTCTGGTTGTTGCGGAACTCCTTGCCAATCATGCCGAGCAAGTTGCCCTTGCGATCGATCAAGGCGCCGCCCGCGGCGCCCGGATTGTTCGTGATCGTGTCGAGATAGAGCACGTCGCCGTGGTAGGGCACCTCGAACTGCCCACGCCGGGCCGACAACTTACCGACGGCCGTGATCATCGCACGCTGAACGCTCATCATCTCGTCGCGGTCGGCGACCTTATACATGTTGGACAAGGCCATCACCCACGTACCCGGCTCGGCCTTCATCGTCTTGGCTGATTCGATCACATCGAAGTACGGCAAGTCCAACGGCAGGACATCCTTTTCCTTCTTGGGTTGATCGATCTGCAGAATCGCGGCATCGAACTCCGGCTCGATCATCTTGATCTTGAACGGATATTTGCGGCCGTCGGGAAGATGCAAGCGCAGCTCGCGGCCGTCGAGAAACTGCGACGCCGCCGTGAGGATGTGTCCTTCCTTCGAAACCAATATGCCCGTGCCGAACGACTCGGCCCCACGATAGCCGCCGGCGCCGAAAAGCTTGACGAGCTTTTCATTCGCGGACGTCGCCACCGGGACATAGGGGTCGGTGGCCCGCGCCGCGGGGACGGCGAGGAACAGAAGAGCAACAGGTGTAAATCGGAGTGCGTTCATAATGGTCGCATGAGGAAAGCCCACGGACGTCCGTCCGTGGGCTTCGGTGTCTTACTTCAACTGTTGAATCTTGATGTTGAACACGGCAAAGCGCTTGTCCGCGTTGCGGACTTCCATTCGGTGGGCGAGCGTCTTGCCGCCGGCATCCTTGAAGTCGCCGAAATACAGTTCGCACGGGTCGGACGAGCGATCGACGAGGACCTCGGCGGCAATCAACGCACCTTCGGGGAACGGCGTTTTGCCGGCGAACTGCGGGTTGAGGTCGGCGCGATAGTAGTACCACTTGGCCGGCACATTGCCGTGCTCCGTCCGAATCACTTCCGCCCAGACGCGATATTCATCGAGCTTTTTCTTGGGCTTCGGGTCCTTGGGATCTTCAATCGGCAGGAAGTAAACGGGTTCGACGCCCGCGTGATTGCACTTGTCGCCTTCGGAACTCGCCGGCCCCAACGTCAGTAGCCGCTTGTATTGATAGAGGGCCATCATGAGCCCGCCCGTGAACGGCGGCTCGGTCAGATCGGCCGTGGTCAAGCCCTGATTCTGCGGCTCGAGTTTGTAGTCGGTCAGGCCGAGCTGCACCGTGACGAGCGGGTGCGTGTTCTTCGGGTCGGCGGGGTCCTTGACTTCCTCCATCTTGATGATGAAGTCGCCGCCGCGCATGTCGCGGTCGTAGGTGCCGGTCCAGACCCAATCGCCCGTCAACATACCGAAGTCGGCGAGCTTCTTGTTCGCGGCCAGTACACGGGCACGTTCTTGTTTGTTGAAGTAGTAGTTGGCAAAACCCTTGCGTTCTTCAAAGACCTTCGCGCCTTCGCCAAACGCCTTCGGCTTGGGAGGCTCCGGCTGACCGGTCGGGGCCTTCTTGACGACAGCCGGCGTATAGCTCATCAGGCGCATCAGCGTCTCGCGCTTTTCGTTGCCGCGCTTGTACGTGACCGGCACGCGCCATTCCTTCGGATAGATGCCAAGCGCCGACTTGAATTGGTTGACCGTCCGCACCTCGCGGCCCGCGAAGTTCAAGAGTTCGTCGCCTTCCGCGAGGCCGCGGCGAAAGGCGTCGGACTCTTCGAGAACGGCGTTCACGACTAGGCGTGAGAGATCGCCGTCCTCGCTCAACTGCGTATTCACGGTGGCGCCGAGCGTGGCATGATCGCAGAAGATGCCGGCCCGCATGTGGCCGAGAAAATTCTTCGCGGTGTTGATCGGCAGGCCATAGCCGATGCCGGTATTGAACGCCCCCCGCTTGCCCGGCGCACCGCCATACACGAGGCCGATCACCTGGCCCTTCATGTTGAAGATCGGCCCGCCGGAGTTGCCCTGATTGGCGGCCGTGTCGTACTGGATCGCATCCGTGTGCTCGGCGAACCCGAAGTCCGAGTAGCGACCGACGCCGCTGACGAGGCCGAACGACACCGACGGCGTGAAATCCGTCGCCAGCAATTGGGCGTTGCCCATGATCAGCGTCCAGTCGCCGGCGTGCAACGTGCCACTGTCACCCAACTCGGCGATCGGAAACTTGTCGCCCGCCTTCTTTGGGAACAGCTTGATGAGAGCCACGTCACCCGTGCGGTCACAGCCGACGGTGACGGCGTCGTACATTTCGCCGTTGGGCAAGCCGCACGCGAACGTCGGCGTCACGCCGCTGAAGCCGGGGCCAGCGACGACGTGGTAATTCGTCAAGCAATAGCCATCCGGATCGATGATGACGCCGGAACCACCACCCGCGATGCGCCCACGCGGATCACCCTGAAAGTCCTTCATGAACACGGCCACGACGGCGGGACGGACCTTGCGGATCAAGTCGACGCGCGACAGCTCGGCGTCCTTCACCGGGTCGGCGGCGGGGGCGACCCCTGCGACAAACATTGAGGCAATCAGAAGTAGCTTGCGCATGAAGGTTACTCAGTCATCTGTCCGGTTCCCCCTCCCCGCTTCGGGGAGGGGGTTAGGGGGAGAGGTCTCGGCTGGGCCCAAGCGAATACCTCTCCCCCCAGCCCCCTCTCCGAAGCGGAGAGGGGGAGCCAATCCTATTTCAACACCCGTGCATTCCCCAAACTCACCTGGTTCCCCAGGTCGGTCACCGAGCCGTCTGACTCCACCGTGATCTTAAGCCGGTCGACGTTGGTCACATTCAAGTTCAGGTCCGTCGCCTTGTCGCCCTTTTTCACGATGCCCTTGAACAGAATCGCCGTGCCGTCGTCGATCGTCAGCTTCACCTGACTCGGCGCGAGGTTCTCCGGATCGGAATCGACGCCGGCAACGGCGCGGAACACCTTGTACGCGCCCTTGAGTTCGTACGTGATGACCGTCTTGGCCTTGAGCGTCAGCCCTTTCGGATACGTCTCGCCCTTGCCCGCGGCGGGATCGATCATCAACCGGATCGGCCGCTTGTCGAGTGTCTTGTCACGCTGATAGTGCTCCGGATCCGTCCCCGACTCATCCAGGCCGACCGGATCGAGGTCGGAAAGAAACTTGATCGCCCCGGCCGCGAAGTCGAACTTCGACACCAGGTTCGCCGCCAACTCGACCTTCACGCCCGAGACCAGCGTCGCCGCGTAGCCGGTTGCGGTTCGCGTCACCGCCTGAGCAACCAGCTCGTTGCCGTCCGAATCGATGATCTTGCAGATGGCTGGCGGGACGTTGTCCACCTTCGACGGCGCGAAGATCATCCCTGCCAATTGGGTTAAGCGCTTGTCGCCTTCTTCCGGATCCTTCTCGCCCTTGAATTTGATCGTCCCCGCGGCCGAGTCGCCGGCGCCAAACGTGCCCGCATAAGCATCCAGGTCCGTGCCGGTCGGCTTCTTGAACACGAACTGGTCGAAGCGCCCCCGATTGCGGAGAAGGTTGCGAAAGTCCTGCTCTAGCTTCAGGTTGCCCGCTTCTCGATTGACGGCGTACAGAGCCGGGCGCATCGGTACCGTGATGCTGCGCACCGCGGCGCCCTTGGCGGTAGGCAATAGCTTCAGTTCGACCATCTCACCTTTAATGACGATCTCGGAGCACCTGAACAACGACCCGTCGATCAATTCGACGGTCGTGTGCGGCTTGCCCGTCTCCATCGCCTTGGGGGTTGGCCCCGTAATCACCGAATGAAGGGTGGTGACGAGGAACTTTTCTTCGCCGGCCGGCGACTTGAAGGTGAGTTCGTTGCCGGTGATGGCGACGATGTCGCCGGTGAGCTTCTTGCCTTCGAGCGTGGCCAGTTCCGCGGCCCGAAGCGTTGGTGCCAGTAACAACAAGGCGGGGAGGGTGCGGAGTAGGCTCATGGGGTGCAAATCCATTGGGGCGGAGTGCAAATTCATCCTACGAAGTGGCGCGCGAGAGGAATGCGTCAGGCGTGTAACACGGTGATTCGGAACTCTTGTCTTGTCCCCCCTCTCCGCTTCGGAGAGGGGGTTAGGGGGAGAGGTCTTCGTTCGGGCTCGCCAATAACCTCTCCCCCCGGCCCCCTCTCCGAAGCGGAGAGGGGGAGTAAAAACGCCGCGGGCCGTGGCCGCTCTGGAGTGGCCACGGCCCGCGTTGGCGAAATCGCCTGTCACATTACGGCTGCTTGGCCGAGGCGCTCGACAACGCCTTGAAGTAGTCCTCGATCACCACGCGGTAACGGGCCGGCAGGTCCTTGGTGATGTCCATGATCGCCTTGGCTCGTTCCTTCTCGGGCATGGTGCCCCAGCTCTTGGCGATCGTCGCCAGCTTCTTCTCGTCGACGGTGCCGTTGCCGTTGCCGCCCATGATCGCGCTATCCGGGGCCGGGCTGCTGGAGCGGATCGTGCCCTTGCCGATCTGGTTGCCCTGGCCGCCACCTGGGCAGCAACCGCCGTTGCACTGGCCCTTGCACTGGTTTTCCTTTTCCTTGATGAGTTCATCGAGGCGGAAAACGATCTTCTTCTGGATGTCCTGCGTCGTCTTGCCGCCACGGGACTGGCCGAGCCGACGCTCGGAGTTATCCATCAGGCGACGGATGTTCGACAGGGCCTTCTCGTCCTTGGTCCAGGTCGCCATTTCGACGAACATGATGCGGCCGAGCATCGTGTAGCGGTCCGGAGCGTCGGCGACGTCGTCGAGCAGGCGAACGATCGTCCGCATGGCGTCGTCCTTCTTCATCAGCGAGTGCTCAGCCACCGCGCGATGGAAGAAATAGGCGGCCGGGTCGACCGTCTGCTCGGCCTTGATGCCGGCCAACGCGTCGAGCGATTCTTCGTAGACGCGCCCGTTGGTCAGGCCGCGTGCGAAGCCGAGAGCCAGGTTGGCCCGCAGGTAGGGGTCGGCCTTCTCGTCCTTCACGATAGCGGGCACCGCCTTCGGCGCCTCGACGGCGGCATTGCGGGCCGCGGTCATCGCGGCCTTGGCGTCGGCGTTGCCGAGTTCCAGGGTCGCGATCGTCCGGTCGAGGACCGAAACCTCGGCCTCCGACCAGATCTTGTCGAAGGCGGCCTGGTCGAACTTGCCGACCTTCTTCAGCCATGCCTCGGCCTGGGCCTTGCCAGCTTCCGGGGTCAGGGCCCGCAGGGAACCAAACGTGTACTCGGCCTTATCGGCCGCATTGGCCGAGACGCTCGATCCGAGCGCGAGCCCGGCGGCGACGAGGGCCGTGGTCAGCCACTTCCGAACGCTCACGGCAATTCTCCTGGCATGGCCCACGCGTGCGCGGGCAGGTTCACCAAACTTCCCGAGCATAACCGGCCCGGGGGAGAGAATCTACACTCAACTTTCCGAATCTCACAATTCCTTAATCTCTAACGCCATTACTGATTCTTCTTCTTGTCCATATTATTGATCATCGTCTCGATCTTTTCCTGCCGATCACCCAAATCTTTTAGCTCTTTCTTGATCTGCGGATCATCGGCTTGCTCCGCGCCCGGCACCTTGTTGCCATAACGCTTGGTCCGATCGTTCACCTGCACCTGCAACGTCCGAATCATCTTCAATTCGGCGATTTCATCCAACAACTTCTGCAGCTGCGGCTGATCGGGCGGCGGGCCGCCCGGCGGCGGCGGCGGGCTCTTGCCCAATTCCTGCTGGGCCTTCTTCAAGGCGTCCCGCATGTGCGTGAGCGCCTCGATAATGTCTTGCTCGATGGCCTGGGTGTCGTCGCCGACGTTCGCGTCGTGCAGCCGTTCCTTCACCCTTATCATATCCTTGCGGACTTCCTCGAACACGCCCGGGAACGCCACGGCCGAACCTTCATTCTGGAGAAGCTGGATCGCCTTGTCGGCCTCGTTGATGATCTCGGCTTCCTTGTCTTCCTGCTTCTGAGCGTTCTGGAAATCAACCGGCTGGGCCTTCTTCTCTGGGTGCTTCGAAATCTGGACGTTGATGGCCTCGGTCGCCGACTTCACTTCGATCTGCCAGGCCAGCATCTTGTTGACGCGGGCTTCGAGGTTGGCGAGCAACCGTTCCAGTTCCTGCTCGCGAAGCTGCTTCAGGCGTTTTTCCAGCTCTTCGCGGGCCTGCCGCAGCGCATCGTCCGCCTTGGTCAGGTCTTCGCTCGCCTTCGGCCGCTTGTCCTGATCCAGGTTGCCGGCCGCGTTTTCTTCATCTGGAACGGCCTTGCGCACCTGATCGGCGCCCGGCAGCTTGTTGCCTGGCGGCGGCGGGGGCGGCGGGTTGCCGCTCGGGCTGCCCGCGGGCTTCGGCTGGCCGGACGGGCTGCCGCTCGGATTGCCCTGGCTCTTGTTGCTGGCCTGGGCGTCGCTCTTCGGGCCCGGCGGCGTCTTGGCGGCCGACCCCTTCTGATCGCCTTTATTGTCTTCCTTGTTGCGCTTCTCGGCGGTCTGGTCCTTCTTGTCACCCGCCGGCTTGCTATCGCCGCCGTCCTTCGGCGGGCCGCCCTTGGAGGCCTTGGCCCCATCACTCGGCGGGCCACCCTTGGAGGCCTTGCTCTCGGCCCCGTCCGACTTCATCGGATCGGCCTTGTCGCCGTTCGGCTTCTCGTCGGCCTTCGGATCCTTGGTGTCGTCCTTGTGTTCGCCCTGGGGATCGCCTTCCTTCGGTTCTGACTTGGCCCCACCCTTCGGCTCGCCTTCCTTCGGATTGCCGCCGGCCTTAGGCGAGCCGAGCTTGGTGGCCAGGTCGTTCACCTTGTTGGCCAATTTGTCCTGATCCTTCGCCAGCTGCTTCGGATCGCCCTTGCCCGAATCGGTCCGGGCCTGGTTGATGTTCGTCGCCCGAATCAGGCTGTTCAGCTCGGCGAGCATCCTTTCCAGGAGCTTCTGCTCCGCCTTGATGCGATCGAGTTCGTCGTCGCTCTGGAGAATCGCAAGGATCTCTCGCAGCGCCTTGATCAGGTCGTCGTTCTGGTTGCTGGCCGACGTGATATCGCTAATCGACAGATCGAGCCCGCCGGTCTTGCTTGTCAGCGTCGAGAGCAGCTTGGTGAACTTGTTGTCGACGCCCTCCTTGTCGGCGAGGTCGATCGCCTTCTGGAGGGCCTTGGCCTTGTCCTTATCTTCGATACGATCGCTTTTTTCGAGCTTTTGCTTCAGGGCCAACAGGTTGGTCGTGAAGGCCTTGTACTGGCGTTCCAGGTTCTGCTGGCGTGCCACCAGTTCCTTGATGCCGACGTCCGGCACGGCGACCGGCGGGGGGCCCTTGGGTGTGGCGGGGGCCGGCTGGGCTTGCAGGTTCAGGCCAACCCCGATGAGGGCCAGCGCCAGCGCTAGGATCGGCCAGTGGCGACGGATCATGGAACCAACCTCCTCGACAGGAGTTGTGCTCAACCCCAGTGGACCAACATGGCGGTTCGTCGGGACAATTTAGTCGTCCCACATGCTAGGAGACGACCCGTTTCGCCATTACCAACATAGTATCCGAAGCATGTGACAATTGTTAACGTTGGTTGCCCCGCATTGCCGTAACGCCTAGTGCCAACGCCTGCCATATACGCAAACCGGATCGTCTGTTTTACCGAACCCGTGACCACTTTTTCGCGGGCTCTCTGCTACCACTTTTTCGACGCATGGTTTCTGCCACAAACGCCAGTTCAGGCGGAGGATACATCGAACTCCGCCATCAAAGGGCGCCAACCCCATACACCCCTGGCGCTCTTCGTGGCGCTCTTTGGTTGGCGCCCTTTGAATTCAGGCCCTATTTCACGATCACGCGCACATCTTTCGCCGGGCCGACGTCCGGCGTGACGCGCACCCAGAACATTCCCTTGGCAAACCCCGCGGTGATCTCCAGCACGAAATCTTTGTCGTCTTCCTTCATCGTGATCGTTTCCGGCACCTTGATCTCGCTGCCAGGCGATGGCTCCAACTTGAGCGTGAACTTGCCTTCGTAGAGCGGCCCGATGTCGGCCGGCACCCGCACGGTCACCTTCTGGCCGGCCGTCACGCTCACCGGTGCGGGCGGCGGCGTCACCGTGATTTGCTTGATCCGTTCCTCACCTCGAATCTTGATCACTTCGAGAACTTTCCGGGCATTGATTTCGCCGCTGATCAGTTCTTCCAGGATCGTAATACTCTTCTTCAGGTCGAGCCCCTGACCAATGCCGCTGCGGATGTCACGCAGAATCGCCAGTAACGAGGTCAACCGCGACTGCGCCTCGAACGCCACCTCGGCCGGCGGCTGCCGGTTGGACATGATGTCGCTCTGGAATTTGCCGTATACCTCTTCGGTCTTCGGGAAGCACACACCGGAGTCGGTCGCCAGGACGCTATTCAACCGGCCGACGACCTTGGTTTCGATGTCGCGGATCAGGGTCTCGGGCAAGCGGTTCGCCTTGAACTCCAGCAAGATGCGGCTGTAGTCGGTCGCGACCTCGGCCGTCACGTCCTTGGCCTTGGACAGCAACTCGCTGAGTTCGTTGGCACGCGTCTGTTCCGGCAGGAACTGGTCCGGTTGCTGCAAGCTGGGTATGCGCGCCACCATGGAACGCAGCTTGTTGTCCATGTCGGCGAGCCGGCGAATCGCGTCGTCAAGTTTGTCGGCCAGTCCCGACTCCTCACGCGAAATCTCGGATAACAACTCACCGTCGGAAACGAGTTTGAAGACCAGCGACTCTTTGTTTTGCGCGACGCCGGGGCTGTCGGCCTCGACGTTGGTGTCGACGGCGATGATGTTCAGCGTCAGCACATAGATCCGCTGGGCCTCGGTTTCGCCCGTCTTCTTGAGCCCGGCCGCCAGCTTCTTCAAATCGAAGCCGACTTCCTCACGTACGGCATCTGGCGGGAAGACGACGAGGTCAACCACCGTCCGATCCGACCCCAAGGGTCGTGGTCCGACGAGCCTGCCTTCGAGATCCTCCACCGACACTTGTCGCGTGCGGTTGGTGTACTCGGCCGCGAACTGCGGCACCGGCACGCGGTCGCTCACCGTCGCCAGGGCCGGGCGGACGCGCGGCAAGTTTTCGATGAGCGCCGCCATGCGATAGAGCGGGTCGCCGAGCGATGGCAACACCGGCACCGTGTTGAAGAACCACGCCGCGTACTCGGCACGCTTGGCGGTGACGGCCAGCGGCTCGATTTCAGAGTAGCTGAACACGTACTCGACGCGGTTGAGCCCCTTGTCGTCGCGGATCTTGCTTTCCTTGGTGAACGGGATCAGCGCCTGCGGCGTGCACATGTACATACCGCCGACCTTGCGGATCACGTCGACGACCACGTCGACTTCCGGCGGCCGATCTTCTTCGACCACGATCTGCACGGCCCGCTTCGACGTGACGCCGTCGGTGTCGCGGAGGAAGATGTCGAAATCGGTCTGCCGATTGACAAAGCGCTTGGCCGCAGCCGTGAAGTCAATGCGGATGTTGTGGCCGTCGGTAATCGGCAATGCAATCGGCTCGGGGTCGGTCACCTCGGCCTCGATGCCGGGGAATTTCCCTGCTTTGGGCAGGATCATTGCTTCCTTGAGTTCCTTGTCCGACCGGCCATAGAGCACGAACTCTGTGCCCATCGGGATGTCGAAACGCGAGCGGTCGCCGGTCAGGGACACGACCTGATCCTTCAAGACGTGCTTGCGGCCCTTGAGCTTCCGCGGGTCGGTTGTGTACGGTTTCAGTTCGTCGGGCAGGTCCTTCGCCTCGGCGTATGGGGCCTTGTGATACAAGTACGCCGGGTGATACTCGTCGCGCTTGAGTTCCTGGAGCATCGGCGGCGGGACGAGTGTGATCTGCTTCGTCGGCGTGTAATAATTCTCGCCGCGGGCGTGGAACTTGACGGTCTCCTTCAGGTCGGACAGCGTGCCGGTAAACTCGTTGTTCTGGCCTTCCTTGCGCAGGCTCATGGTCACGCGCGTCTTGGCGCCCCAGTACGACAACTCCACGTCGTCCGGAATCTTGAGCTTGCGAATCGTCCGCGACATCGAGGAATCGGCAGCCCGGTCTTCGAGCTTCTGGATCGTGGCCGCGATGCCGTCGAGGTCCGACTGGAACTTGGCGGCGAGGATTTCCGTGACGTCCGGCGAATTGACGAACACCTGCTCGACGCGATCGACGGGCCACTGTGCCGGGTCTTCGGGCACCGTCGCCATGTCGGCCGGCAAGTTCGGCGCGGAGAACGGATGGGCGGCCCCGTAGAGGAACGGGCCGTAGTCGACGGAGAAGCGGGCGTCGCGGACCGGTTGCAAAGGCAACTTGCTCGCAGTCACGCCAACTTTGTCTAGGTCCGCCCACATCATCGGCCGCCAGCCGACCGCCGCCTTCGAGTCGGCGATTACCCACCTGTACGCGGCCACGCGCAGCCGCGGCGACGGCACATCACGGCCGATGCGCATCTCGTCGCCGGGGAAATTGACGACTTCGAGATACGCCCGCCGCGGCCACGGAGTGTTCGCGAGCAGCACGTCGCGCTCGGCGAGGATCGTCGACACTTCGCGGAAGTCGTGCACGAACTTGCCCGGCGGCGTCTTGGTGATCGCACAAACGGCCACGCCCGTCAGCAGGAAGAACCCGAGTGTGATCGCGACAAACGTCCCGGCCTGAACCCAGAGCCGCCGCCAGTTGAAGACCTTCTGCACCGGCACCTGATCGATCTTCTCGCGGACGTCGTCGATCGTCTTCTGGATCATGGCCGTCGAGTAGCCGTACTTCTTCGACCACTCGAAATCGGCGAGCTGCACAGCTGAAATCAGCCGATCGCCGAGGATATGCGGGTAGCGCTTCTCGAGAATGAGGGCAAGCGACGCGTGGCTGAAATCGCGCGTGAGCCGCAGCACGATCTTGGTGACCACCACCGCCAATAACGCACCGATGGCGAGGACGAGAGCGACGACGCGGAAGCCGACGTGCGCTTCCAGCGCCCAGTCGAAGCTGAACAACTTGAACACGCCGTAATCGAGCAGCATCGCCACCCAGAACCATGCGGCCAGGAACAGCAGGATGGCAAGGACGCCCTCAATTGACACGTACCGGCGAATGATCCCGCGCAACCGACCGAGCGGATGGGCGATCTTCGGGTCGACGGACGTGTGCTCCGGCGGCGCGTAATCGGTGATGTTCATCGGCATAAATAGATACCCATTCGCGCTACGCCGCAATTGGCTCGCCGCTTGCGGCGTAGCGGGTCACGCCAGCTTCAACAACTTCCGCGTCAACCACTCCATCGACAACAACCCGACGCACACGAGCAACATCGCCCCGAGCCGCTGCGGCTTGTCCGAATACCAGCTCGTTAGGAAGTGCGGCAACTCGACGCCCTTGTCCCAATAATCCTCGACCGCCCCGCGATTGCGGGCGACCTTCACATCGCCCTTGAAGCACTCGGGGATCATCTTCAGCGACTCATCGTCGCCGAACTTGAACGCGAGCCGCTTGCTCTCGGCGCCCGACATCGTCGCCGTTTGCAGTCTGGTCAACAGCCCGGCGTCGCTCACCGGCATGTCGGCCAGCGGCGTCGCGAGTGAATACAGCGCCTTGATGTCCGGCTTCGTGTTGTCGAGTTCCGGGTTCGACGTGCGAATCAGGAACTTCTGATTCAACGTCTCGGTCGAACTCGGAATCTCGACGTCGACGCGCCAGGTGCCCGGCGGATATTTCTCCGCGTTCGCAAGTTGGGCACGCTGGAAGTAGCCCTCCCACTTATCCGGGCCCTTCTTTGGGGCCATGCGGAACTCGTGCGTGAACTTTGCGTGATAAATCGCCTTCGCCTTGGCGATAGCGTCGTCGCCCGTGAGCTTCTCGATCTCGACCGGATACTTCTCCAGTTCGACCGGCTTGAACGTGATCTTCGGCTCCGTCTTTTGCTCCACCGCTTGCAGTGATGCGTCGAGGAGTTGAGCGGTCACGCGAATGTAGCCGCCCGTACCGACGGCCGGCGACATGAGGATGCGGCCACGCCGTGTTTGCTTGCGCCGGCTGCCGGCCGCGAGGTAGCGCGTGAACTTGGTCCAGAAGCGTTCGAAGTAGTCGTCCTTGTATTGCCGCAGCCGCCAAATCTCCGGCGAGCCGATCCAAGCGCTGCGTCCCTGGCCGTATTGCATGACGGCCAGCCACGGCGGCGTCTTGCCGTCCGGCATCTTGATCGTGTTCGGGTCAGGAAAACGCGCGATCGGCGTCGTGACCGGCTTGATGTCGCGCAACGGGAAGTAATTGAAGAAGCCGCGCAGGATGCGCGCCTTGTCGTCCCGATCTTCGCGGCCAGTGAAGAACAATTCCCAGGCCATCTCCACCTTCTGCTGCGAGTCGTCGAGCTTCATGAAGTCGAGTTCGCCGCCCAGGTTCTCGAACTCGAGACGCCAAGGCATGTTCGCCGTGCGCTTGGCGCCCGATAGATCAGGGTCGCCCGGCATGACCGGCAGGATGTCGAGCAGCGGCTTGAATTTCTCGTCGTCGGACGGCCGCGCCAGGTGTTTGGTGAAAATGTGCCCGGCCACGAAGCAGATGCCGCCCGCTTGCAAGTCGACCCAGGTCCGGAGCATCTCGGTCTGCTCCTTGGTCAGGGCGTCCCAGTCGACGTCGAACGCGATCACCACGTCGTACTTGGCGAGGTTGTACCACTTCGTGTCCGCGTTCTCGGCCGCGCCGTCGTCGACGATGACAAGCCGATCCGGGAAGTGCGTGAGCTGCCGTTCCTTTTCGTCGAGCAGGTTAATGAGCCCGTCGCGGCCGCCGGCGTTTTGCACGTACAGGCTCACGTCCGCCTTGTCGCGGAGAAACTGCGTGAGCAGGAACTGGACGTCGCGGTTCGGGGCGGAGCAGATGACCAGCACGCGGGCCGCCTTCTTCTGCACCTTGATCTTCACCCAATCGCTGACGTGTTCCTTGTCCTGGAAGCGTTCGCCCTCAACGCGCGGCGTGACCGCCCGCACCATCCAGGGGTCGTTGCTCGTGCCTTCGACGAGTTGCTTCGGATTGTCCTTGTCGCGTAGCTGCTCCGGCAGCTTGTCGTTGGCCGGGTCGATGACGATTTCGGCCTGGGCGTGCGGCGGCTCGCCGGGCAGATAGGACACATCCGGGGCCGGGATGCGGATGATGCCGCCGTCCTTCGGCAGCTTGATTTCAAGGAAGATCTGCGCCTTTTGCCCGACCAGCCCGTCGCCGTCTTGCTCGACGATGACCTTGAATCCTTCGTCCGGCGGCGTCTGATCCGGGGCCTGCACGTCGGTGATGCGGACGCCGATGCTCTTGAGTTCGCTGCCGACGGCGACGGTGAAGATCGGGATGCTCTCGCGCTTGGCACGGACCTTCAGATCGTCCAAGGCCGCATTCGATCCGCCGCCGGAGCCGCCGAGGTTGCTCTGGCCGTCGGAGAACACGATGATCCCCTGGACCATGTTCCCGGCCTCGCGGTTGACCACGGACAGGACGGAATCGGGAACGTTGGTGGCGGTGCCGATCGACCGGGCGACGTCGACGCGTGCGAGCAGCTTTTCGCGATGAGCGTTGAGGGCGGCCCGATCGTCGTCCGTCAGGTCGGCCGGGATCGCGTCTTCCTTGGCGTCGTGCCATTTCATCGCCCAGTCGGCATTGCCGACCGCGTTGCCATCCCAGATGCGTGTCGCCTTGACCTTGGCCGCCCCTTCGTCGGAAAGCCCGCGCAGCAGCCACGGCTTGAAGTCGTAGGAAGCGAAAGCCTGCCAGTCGTCGCTCTTCCAGGCACGGCCCGGCAACGTGTCGAGAACGCCGCCCGCCTTCGCGACCTTGTTCATCGGCACCGCGTCGCTGCCTTCGCCCTTCGTCAGGAGCTGAGCGTCCTCGTCGAGCCGATTGCCAAAGCGATAGAGGTAGACCGGATTCTTATCGAGAATCGACTTGATGAAGCCGATCTTGTCATCGGAGAGGAAGTCCATCACGCGGGCGAGCCGAGTGGCCGCCTTCGACCCTTGCGGGCCCGACGGTGAATCGCTGATCTGGGCCATCGAGTCGGAGACGTCGATCACGACCAGCACGCGCGAGTGCTTTTCCGTCCGTTCGTAACCTTGCTTGGCCGGCATCAGGAACATCAGGGCGAGCAGCAGGTAAACGGCAATGCGGGTGAGTGCCAGCGGCAGCGCCCAGTACCAACGAACCGTCCGCGAGTCCTTGACGTACATCCACGCAACGAACGCGATGCCGACAAGCAGCACGACCGCCATGATGAGCAGCCACCAGCGGCCGTCCTTCTCGACCCCGAAGACCTTGAAGGTCTCCGTGAGCCGGCGAAAGACGAATTCGGACTCGACCTGGGTGTCCTGATCAATCATTGCTGTCTCCAGGGTATGGGGTATGGGGGGTAGGGTTTATCAAACCCCGTTCCTCAAACCCTATCCCCTATACCCCATACCCAACTCAGGCCATCGCCGGCTGACCCATACCCACCGGCGCCGCGCTCGTTGCCTCACTCGGTCGCGTGTGGAAGCTCAGCCGAACCGCCATCGCCTGCTCAAAAATCAACACCAACAGCATGATCAAATAAATCCACGGGCTCTCGGACAGATCCTTGCGCTTCGACAGAAGCTGCGTCTTGTACGCGTCATCCGGGTCCGACGCCGTGTGCAACGGCGACTTGGCCGCGATCTGCGTGATGTCGTCCGAGTTCGCTCGCGCGAGATTGCCTTCGGCGAGCGCGTCAACGTTATATGGCAGGGCTCGATAGTCGGGCTTCGTGGCGCCGAGTTCCGGGCCCTTGCCGCCGCCCGTTCGTTTTTCGAGGAACTTGTAAACGTACACGCCGGGCTCGTTCTTGCCGTCCGCGACCGTCAACTGGAAGTTGCCGCCCTTCTCCGCCAACTGGTCAGTGCCGATCGGCTTGAACACCGCCTTGTTCGACTTGGCGTCCTCGAAGTAGAACCACTTCTGCACCTTCGTGTCGTATGCGGCCTTGTCGAGCGCGAAGTCAAAGGCATTGCCGAGCACGAGGTTGGCGTCGGTTCCCGAACTGGCCAGGTAGCCCTGCATGTTGATCATCATCGGCGGGTAGTACGCCTTGCCGGCCCCTTCGAGGTCGTTCCATGAAGCGCCCGCCGAAGTCATGAACGCGACGACGCGGCCCTTGCCGAACGGTTTCGTCACGAACAGGGGGTCGCCGTACTTCACCTCGTCGCGCAGCTTCTGAACCTCTTCCTTGAAGGCCGCGTTCTCCGACATGGCCCAGAAGTCAACCAGGCTCGGCTTCTTGGCCGCGGCATCGTCATTGCCCTTGTACTCGAGTAACAGGTCCAGGGTCTGGCCGAGCACATACAACTCGGCCGTCGAGCCGGCGACCTTGCGCAGCTCGCCCCGAATTTCACGCAACACCGGAATGAACTTCTCGGTCTTCGGATTCGGCTTGTCGATGAATTGCGTTTGCAGTTTGTCGGTTAGGTCGTTCGCGGCCTTGGTGTAGTTGTCGATCGGTTTGGTGTTCTGCAGGTAGACGAGCGTTTCGACGCCGCTCAGGCCGCCGCGGAGTTGCTGCTGATTGACGGCGACATAACGGTCGATCACGACGAAGTTGAAGAACTTTTCGTACTCGTCTTCCTTCACCATCTGGCCGCGGTTGTCCTTGTACAGCTTCTCCAGGGCCGGATGGTTCTGCATTTCCTTGCGCACGAGGAGCTTCTTGTTCCAGGTGAACATGCGGCGGATGCGCTCGGTGATGCGCTTGTCGTCCGGGACATCGGTGCCGATGAGCTTGTCGAGCGGGACGGGGAAGATGCCCTCGCCCTTGCGATAGAGTTTTTCGTTGTACTCGCCGATCACGTCCGATTTGATCGACGGCCCCATGAAGAACGCGAGGCCGCCGCCGCCCTTGACGTAGTCTTCAAGATTCTTGCGCGCCAGATCGCTGATGCGCGGCACATCGCACAGGTAGATCGCCGCGTACGGTTGCAGGTTCAAGTTCTCCAGATCGGAAATGCTCTTGAGCTGCACGTCGTAACCCTTGATCGGCGCCGTGAACAGCGTCTGCAGGAAGTACGACTCGGCTTCCTTGGTGCGGCGCGTCGTCGGGTTGTTGTCGACGAAGAGGATCGGCACGCGATCGCGGACTTCGACGACCGTGTAACGCACGTTGTCCGCCTGGATGCCGCCGGTTTCCCCTTCGAGGTGAACGCTGACGAGGTTGAAACGCAAAGGCAGGCCGGCATTCTCGCCCTCGTCGGACTCATCCTCGGCGCCGCGTTGGAGGCCGGAGCCGAGATTGATCTTGGCGATCGCTTCGCCGTTCGGCGGGATCGAGGGAATCGCCACCGAGCCATCCTCGCGAATCGCGCCGTTGACGCGCGTCCGCAGGAAGACGGCCTTCTTCTCGCTGTTCGAGTAGTTGTGTACGCGGACGGTGAATTCGACTTCCTTGTTCTTCGGAACGATGCGGGCGTCCGGAGCGAAGTCGACGATGGAAAGATTGTCGCTGGCAAGCGGTGACTTCAACTGTGGCGTCCGTTCAGGGGCGACGCAGTCGAGCAGATGGATCTTCACGCCCGCGGTCTTCAGGTCCTCGAATGCCTTGCCGACCGATTCCTTGTTGCGGTCGCCCCAGTCGACGCCGCGGAAGTCGCTGATCACGTGCAGCACGTGGTCCATGTTCTGTTCGCGTTCGAACTCTTCGGCTGCCTTCTTGAGGCCGTCAGTCAGTTCGACGTGACGGAGCGAAGCCTGGTATGGCGCCAGCGCCGTGCCCAAATCGGCGACACTGGTTGGATTGAGTCGACCTACAGAACGCGGCTCGCCGACTTCCGAGAGGCGGATGACGGTGCAATACTGCGGGCTAGTTGCCTGGGCGGCCGTCGAGGCAATTTGGTTGACAGCTAGACGTTTTGCCTCTTCGAACGCTGACCGCGATGCGCCGTCTTCCCCGCGGATAGTGTCGCTCGTCGAGAGTGTGTCGTCGATCAGGATGATGTGGATCGTATTCCGCCCCTGGCCGCTGGCGTCATTGCAGCCGACGAAGCGGGCGAGCAACAGGCCGAGCAGCAAGCACAACAAGATGCGCAAGGCGAGCAGGATCATCTGCTCGATAATGAGCTTCCGCCGCGACCGCTTCTGCGACTTGAGCAGAAACTCCATCGCCGCAAACCGAATGCGCTTGTAGCGCATTCGATTGATGAGATGGATGATGATGGGGCTGCTGATGAGCAGGGCCCCGGCGATCATCGTGAACGGGTTGGCGAAGAGGGATAGCATTCCTGGTTGTCGCTCTTGGTGCCCGATGCCGAATAGGACGAATACGTCCGACGGGACCCATAGGTCCCATTCAGAAAATCACCCCGCCGCCGTCACTTTCGACCCGCCCGATCGCATGGCCATGCGCTTGTGCAAGAACTTCGACAAGATGGCGTCCAGGTAGTCGCTGGTTCGCACCAGCGAGTAGTCGACGCCCATCCGGCTGCAGCCGCGGCGCACTTCGATCAGGTATTCTTCCAGGGCTTCCATGTAGCCTTCGCGCAGCGACTTCGGGTCGCAGAGGAGGTCGGGCAATTCCTCCATGCCCTCGAACCGCGTCGTTCCCGCGAAGGGGAAGTTCAACTCGTCGTCGTCCATGATGTGGAAGACCATCACGTCGTGACGCCGAGCCCGCAGCATCTCGAGGCCCTTGAGCAGCGGATCGCGGTCGGTCAACAGGTCGGAAAACACAATGATCATGCCGCGCCCGTGCGCTGCTTCGGTGACGCGCTTCATGATCTTGTAGGGATCGGTCTTGGCCTTAGGCTTCGACGCGTGCAGCGTCTGGACGATCGCATCGAGGTGGACCTGCGAACCCTTCGCCGGCAACATGGCCCGCACGTCTTCGTCGAACGCGATCATGCCGACGGAGTCTTGTTGCTTGACGGCCAGGTAGGCCAGGCAGGCCGCCGCGGTGCAGGCGTACTCGTACTTGTTGAGAGTGCCGGCGCGGCGATGCTTCTCGACGCCGTAGTGCATCGACTCGGAGACGTCGCAGACCACCGTCGCCCGCAGATTGGTCTCGGCCTCGAATTGCTTGATGTAGAAGCGATCGGTTTTCGACCAGACCTTCCAGTCGAGGTGGCGAATGTCGTCGCCGCGCACGTAGTCGCGGTGTTGGGCGAACTCGACGGAGTGGCCGAAGAACGGGCTCCGGTGCATGCCGGCGATGAAGCCCTCGACGACCTTCTGCGCCCGCAAGTCGAGCCGGCCAATGCGAGCGATGACCTTGGGGTCGAAGAAGCGGCGAGCGTCGTCTTTGTCGGTGTCGGCCATGGTGTTCCGCGCAAGGAATGCGATGGGACTTATGGGACCCATGAGACACATAGGCCCCATAAGTCCCATCACTCAACAGATCTTCAAGAAGTAAAGATCTTCTTGAACCGCTCGTCGCGCTCGAGGTCGCCGACGCGTGTCGGCGTTTCTTCCACGAGCCGCTTGATGACGGCGTCGGTGCTGACGCCTTCCGAGACGGCCGTGAAGTTGGCCAGAATACGGTGCCGCAGGACCGGCAACGTCAGGGCCTGGATGTCTTCGTGCGACACATTCTCGCGACCATACAGCAGGGCGCGGGCCTTGCCGCCGAGGATCAGGTTCTGCACGGCACGCGGGCCGGCGCCCCAGCTCAACCATTCCTTGACGAACTTCGGCACGCCCGGCTCGCTGATGCGCGTCTGCCGGACCAAGGCCAGCGTGTACTTGATCACTTCGTCGGCCACCGGCACCTTGCGGACCAGAGTCTGCAACTCCTGAATTTGTTCGCCGCTCAACACCGGCGTGGCATCGTCCTGGATCAAGGCCGTCGTTCGCCGGGCGATTTCCATTTCTTCGTTGAAGCTCGGGTACTTCACGAAGACCTTGAACATGAACCGATCCTGCTGCGCTTCGGGCAGTGGGTAGGTTCCTTCCTGCTCGATCGGGTTCTGGGTCGCGAGCACGAAGAACGGGTTCGTCAGCTTGTGGCGCACGCGGCCAACGGTGACCTGCTTCTCCTGCATGGCTTCGAGGAGCGCGGCCTGCGTCTTGGGCGGCGTTCGGTTGATTTCGTCGGCAAGGACGATGTTCGCGAACAGCGGGCCCTGGAGGAACTTGAACTCGCGGGCGCCGGTGCTGCGGTTCTCCTCGATCACTTCCGTGCCGGTGATGTCGGCCGGCATCAGGTCAGGAGTGAACTGGATGCGGCTGAAGTCGAGCGACAAGCACTTGGCGAGCGTCG
This sequence comes from Gemmataceae bacterium, assembly GCA_036266155.1. Classification (GTDB taxonomy): domain Bacteria; phylum Planctomycetota; class Planctomycetia; order Gemmatales; family Gemmataceae; genus SIAJ01. The sequence continues at coordinate 19,624 of DATANR010000258.1, forward strand.
AGATCATGAGGGTCTTGGCCAGACCCGGCACACCTTCCAAAATGCAGTGGCCCTTCGAGAATAGGGCAATCAGCAACTCTTCAATGACGTGATCCTGGCCGACGATCACGCGACCAAGCTGCTTCTTGATCTCCTTGAACGCGTTCTGCACGCGCTTGATGGCTTCAAGGTCGTTCGCGCCAAGACTTGGGGCCTGCTGTTCACTCATTCGTGCTTCTCAGTAGGTGGTTTGCGAATCCCATAAGTCGTATAGGCCCCATACGTCCTATGGGACCTATGAAATCTAAGGCGAGAATTAACGTTGATAAATCGGCAACGTCGCGTTTTCCAGTTGCAGGATGGTCAGGTTGATCGACGTCGCGAACACGGGGCCGACGTAGCCGCCACTCCACGAACCGTCCGCCGATTGCGTGCTCTTGATGTATTCGAACATCGTCTTGCGGAACTCGCCCCACTTCATCCCGTTCTTCTCGCCGGGGAAGAGCTTTTCCCAGCCGTCGTCGCCGAGGACGTACATGGCCTGCGAGAAGTAATAGTTCTGGTACTCGTCGTGCGCCATCCGGCCCTTGCCGAACGGAATGTTCTTCTGGCAATAGCGCAGCCACTTTTTGCACAGGTCCGATTTGTAATCGCCCTGGCTGAATGAGCAAGCCACTGCGGCCGCGGTCAGCGGGGGACGCTCGCCGCCGGCCGCCGCGAAGCCTCCGTGTGCAAGTGAATAGATCACGCCGCCGTTTGGCGTCGTCGAGTTCTTCATGTATTCGATTGACTTATCGATGATCGACTTCGGCACCACGATGCCGGCATTGCGCGCGGCCCGCAGCGGTTGGAGTTGAGTGATGGTCACCGAGCCTTCATCGAAGTTGCCGCCCTCGGAGGCGGACACGTAGCCCCAGCCACCCTTGTCGGTCTGGGCCTTACCCGTGAACTCGACGGCCTTGGTGAGCAGCTTCTCCAGGTCCTTGCGGCGCTTCTCGTCTTCCTCTTCGCCATACACGCTGGCAAGGAACAAAAGACCGAAGCCGTGGCCGTACATGTAGCGGCTGGCTTCCGTGGGATTATTCGGATTGCCGAGCAAGCCGTTCGGCTGGCTCCGCTTCATGAACCATTCGACGGCTCGCTTGATGTTCTGGGAGTATTTGCCCTCCCGCATCGTGCTGCCTTCCATGAGCATGGCCATGCCAGCGAGGCCAGTCATGGTCGTCGGGTATTGCCCGCCGTGGGCCTCCCAGCTGCCCTCGGTCTTGTTCTGGTTCTTGGCGAGCCATTCCAGGCCCTTGTCGATGGTCGCTCTAACGTCGACTTTTGCTTCGTCGGCCTTAATAGAAGGCACGGCACCGAACAACAGGCCTACGGATGCGCCCAACATGGCGCGACGGGTGATCCGGCTCATGGCAACGGTTCTCCCACGATTGGCAAACAATGGACCATCAAGAAGGACGACCGACGGCGGGTTTACTCACCGCGCAAACTGGGCAAGCGGCATCGAGTCGGGAGAGGTACTTGGGAAGTGTAGAGGTTGCAATAAGTTAGGTCAACCACGCTCGCGGCGGATTGACGGGGCTCGTCAGCTGTGTCGTTGCCAGAGGCGGCAACGACGACTGACCTAATAGTTTACGCCAATCGCCATCTGGCCGCCGAACAGGCTCAGCGTGCCGAGCGTGCCGGTCGCGTTCCCGGCGTTGCCGTAACTCTGGGCCACGACGCCTGCACGGGCGTAATAGCGCGAGCATCCCTGTACGATGGCGTACTCCAGGCCCAGTTCCAACTCGGCGACCGTCAGCACGTGATCTGAGCAATTGTCGAAGCGCGTGCGCGTCTGCTGCGAGCCGACGAAGGCCACTAGCGCGGGGTCGCTGATGTCCTGGAAGAACCCGGCATGTTGCTCGACGTTGCCCGCGAGGACCGATCCGCGAACGCTGCCATAAGCACTTAGACCGCCGCCGATTGCGTGTTCGGCGTACAAGCCGACGGTTGGCCCAACGCCGCTGAATTTCTGCTGGAAATCCAGTTTCTGCGTTTCGGTTGTGATGCCGTCGCCGAAGTTGCGGAGCGTCGCGAAATACCCCTGTCGCAGCGACGTCCAGCGCCCGCCCGCGGACAGGCGGAGCAGGTATTCGTCGCCCGCCCACTGATAAGTTACTTCGAGGTCCGTCGTCCGAATGTCGAGGCTGCTCCCGAAGACCATCCGGTCGCTGCCGATGCCGGCCCCCGCGAGGACAGCCGTCGGGGCCCCAAAGCCGGCCGCGCCGGGGATGAACGGAATCACGCCGGGCACTCCGACGAGCCGCGGTGCAATCGGATCCACCTGATTGACCAGCGACGCCGCGTTCGAATCATGGCTGAAACTGAACGCATCGGCGCGAATTCCCCAGCCGGACGAACTGGTCCAGCCGCCCCAGATCTGAAAAGCCTGTTTGGCGTTCCAGTCGAATGATTGGTTTTCCACAGTCGCGAACGCGGTCGGGAAAGCGCCGAAGCCCGGTGGAACCGGCGGCGTCGTCACCGCAAAGGCTGCATTGTTCGAGATATACGGCTTCAAGTAGAGCAGCCCGGCCCCGGCGTAGACGCCGCTGGAAGATGACTGTGTTACCGGCGGCATTGGCGGGGGGATAAACGTTGCGGCTGGCGGAGCCGGCGGCGTGGGTGCGGCCGACAGCGTCGGGGGAGCAGGCACCGGATCGGCGGCGGCCGTCGGGATGATGGGGATGTCGGGAATCGCGACCGGCTTCACTTCACCGGGCGCAGGCAAATCGGATGGCTTGGCGACGGCCGGGATCACGACGACGGGGAGCGTCGATACATCGGGCGGAGCGGGGAGCACGATCTCGTCGCCGGCCCGCACCGCCGTTCCAAAGAGGGCTGCCGTCAAAGCCGCAAAGGCCCAACGTCGTTGGAAATGGCTCATCGTCCCCTCCCTGGGCCGCGTATCCGCATCGCTCCGGATTGCTGCCAAATCACCTACACGACTTCCATTCGGCAAATCCGGTTTGCGCCGTTATCCAAACAGCCCAAGAACCGCCCAATCTGCCGGCATAGGCCGCACAACCCGCACGATCATTCCTTCTTGAGCATCCCTTCGACGGACAGGAACTCCTCGAAGCGTTGGAGCCAAGAATCCGCGGGCTTGACCGGCTGCCGTTCTCGGAAGCCGAAGCCGTGCGGTGTCTTGGCGTACACATGCAATTCGGAAGAGACGCCGACCTTCTTCAAGGCGAGATAGTGGTTGACGAGCCACGTGCCGGCCCCGTCATTGTCGCCGACGAGGATGAAAGTCGGCGGCATTTCCTTGGTGACTTCGACGCCGCGAATTCCGAGCGGACCGGAATAAACCAGTGCCTGGAAATCCGGCTTCGCGCTGAGTCGGTCGATCGGATCGGCAGCATCCTCGGCGCCCTTGCCCGAGGCGTTGCACACCATGGCCGCCAACTCGCCGCCAGCCGAAAAGCCCATGATGCCGACGTGGCTCGGGTTGATGTTCCACTCTTTGGCCCGGCTACGCACAAGTCGCATGGCACGTTGGCCGTCTTGCAACGGATGCACGTCGAGCTTGTACGGCGAGTCCTTTTCCCGTGCGAGCCGGTACTTGAGCACGAACGCCGCAACGCCGTGATCGGCCAGCCACTTCGCCTCGTTGATCCCCTCGTGCATCATCCACAAGACGCTGTGGCCGCCGCCGGGGCCAGAACAACGGCCGTCCCAGTCGCCTTCTCCTTGGTTGGCAGGAAGATGGTGATCGTCGGATTGTGAACGTTGGTCACCTTGTATTCGCCGCTCTTCTGCACGTCGCGGACTTCCTTTTCGTCCTTGCGACTTTCAAAGCCTGGCGCCCCTTTGTCCCAGAGCGGGATCTCGATTGGGTCAGCCGCGAGGAGCGGTGCGGGCAATGCCAACACAAGGAAGAGAAAACGCATGGGATCATCTCCGAAGCGATCGTTAACCAATTGTGTACGAAACCGATCAACGTGCGAACGAAAAGCGCAAACTCCACGGACAAGATGCCTTGGGTCTCCAAGGATTGCGGCCACCCAGCGGCCCGCCCATATGGGCCCGACTCATTTGCGAATTATTTGGCAAATTCCAGGCGACGGTGACACTTTTTCGCCGCGAATCTCGATTGGACTGAGTGGAGCACGTGCCGTTGCTACCCTTGTATCGGCTTGCGGATTCCACCGGAGGCGCCTATGCGCCGCCTGTTAGAAGCATTTCCGGCCGTCGATGCGGAGGGGCGGGCCTATGAGGTGGCCGTGTACGCGGAAACGCGCAACGTGCCCGGCGGCACGGAGTTGGTGGGCACCGCCATCGCGCGCGTGATCGGGACGCAACTGGAACTACCCGCGGTGCGAGTGAACGGCGACGTGTTTCAATTGGTTCCCGGCGGTCTACAGTTGGTCCGTGCCGGCATGTTTTGAGGTGTGACGCAGCTGGATGGCCTTTCAATCCGCACGGGGAATCGCACCATGGCACAGGTCCTCGTCTGTATTCCGAAGCGATTGCCCAAGAGCAAAGCCGTCGCCGCCGCCGACATCGCTCGCCAGGTCAATCCGCTGAACCATCCTCGGATCGAACATCTGATGGGTCTGATGCCAGGCTTCAAACCGACCAAGGAGCGCATCGCCGCGGTCACGAAGAAATATTGGCAATCCGGCGGCGTCAAACTCACGGTCGGCTTCCTCGACAACCCGCCGGCAGCGCTGCGCACGCGCATCTTGTTGCATATGAACGCCTGGGCCAAGACCGGCAACGTCAAGTTCGTCGCTGCCAAGACCGATCCGCAAGTACGCATCGCCCGCACGGAAGACGACGGCTACTGGTCGTATGTGGGGACCGACATCCTCAGCATTGCCGCCAATGAGCCGACGATGAATCTTGACTCGTTCACCATGAACACGCCGGAATCGGAGTTCCATCGCGTCGTCCGCCATGAGACGGGACACACGATGGGTTTCCCACACGAACACATGCGCAAGGAACTGGTGGCGAAAATCGATGTCAAGAAGGCGATCAAGTACTTTGGCGAAACTCAAGGTTGGAAGCCCGACGAGGTGCGACAACAGGTGTTGACACCGCTCGAAGAATCATCGCTCCTGGGCACCGCGCATTCGGACCCCAAGTCGATCATGTGCTACCAGATCCCGGGAATCATTACCAAGGACGGCAAGCCAATCGTCGGCGGCCTGGACATCGACGATCAGGACTATGCGTTTGTGGCCAAGATTTACCCCAAGCCGAAAGCGACTCCCGCAGGCGTTCCAAAGCTGCATTGATATTGCTGTGCGTCCCCGGCTTGGGCCGGAGGGTGGGCGTGGCTCTCTCGGCGCGATGCGAGTCCGTGCGAGTGCGTGCCCCCACCTTTCGGTCCATGCCGGGACTTCGACCGATTGCGTAGCTGATACCCGAAGATTGCCGGAGGCCAGCCGTGACCCAACGGGTACCCGTCCGTACGCGCAAGCTCCGCATTATCGCCCAGGACCCGGCCGTACGCGTCGCCGGTCAAATCCTGACGACGACCGTCGAAGTGCCGGCGGAAGACCTGCAGCCCGGACCGTGGGGCTGTCGGGTTCAAGTCATCGACTACGACTCGTCGACCGGCGTGCTGCTGAAGCCCCTGGAAGATGCTCCCACGGAGGACGGCGGCTTCAGCGATCCGTTCGAATCCGCGTCGGATCATACGCTCTTGACCAACCCGCAATTCCACGCCCAGAACGTCTATGCCATCGTCATGCTGACGCTGGCTCGATTCGAACACGCGCTCGGGCGACGGATCGCTTGGGGGTTTGGCGGGCATCAAATTAAGGTGGCCCCGCACGCGTTCGCCGATGCCAACGCCTTCTATTCCCGGCGCGACGAGGGCCTGTTCTTCGGCTATTTTCCCGGCTCGCAGGGAACTGTCTTTGCCTGTCTGTCGCACGACGTGGTCGTCCACGAAACGACCCATGCGCTGCTGGATGGACTTCGCGAGCGGTACACCGATCCGTCGTCGCCGGATCAGGCGGGGTTTCACGAAGGCTTCGCGGATGTCGTGGCCCTGTTGTCGGTATTTGCCATTCCGGAGGTGGTCGGCTTGCTCGTCGATCGGGCGGCCGGCGTCATTGACGGTCGCGCGAGCAGCCGACGGGTCAAGGCAAAAACGGTGACGCCCGAAGCCCTCAGACAGTCGACGTTGTTGGCGCTCGCAAAAGAAATGGGCCAGGAGATGGCCGAGGTCCGCGGGGCGGCCTTGCGGCAGTCGGCGACCTTGACGCCCTCCACGAAGTACAAGGATGAAGAGGAGTTTCAGGAAGCTCACCGGCGTGGCGAGCTTCTTGTGGCCCCCATGATGAATGCCTTTATCGAGGTCTGGTCGGGCCGGCTCGAAGCCTTGATCCAAAAAGCAACGGGCGATCTGGACCGCGACCGGGTCGTCGAAGAAGGCGCCGCGGCGGCCGACTATCTGCTAACGATGGCGATCCGGGCTCTCGACTATTCCATGCCCGTCCACATGGATTACCGCGATTACTTGAGCGCTATACTGACCGCCGATCGCGAGATTCGGCCGGACGACTCGAAGTATCGTTTCCGCGATCATCTGCGTGCCAGCTTCAAGGCCTACGGCTTTGAGGCAAGTGCGGTCGAAGGAGCCGACGAGCCCGGCATCTGGTTGCCGCCGAAAGAGGATTTGGCCGTCTGGCCCAAAGGCAAGTTCACCAACGCCGGGATCCACTTCGAGGGACTCACCCGCGATCCCGAAGAGGTGTTTCGGTTCATTTGGCAGAACCGCCGGGCGCTCGGCGTGGTCGAAGGGGCGTACACGCGAGTTCTTTCCGTTCGCCCGTGCGTCCGTGTGGGGTCCGACGGGTTCCTGCTGCGTGAAACCGTCGCCGAGTACATCCAGATCATCGAACTCGAAGCTCGCGAACTACCGCGGATGAAAATCGAGATTCCCGAAGGGATGCCCAAGGACACGATGGTGACGCTTTACGGCGGCGCGGCACTCGTTTTCGACGAGTTCGGCCGCGTGAAGTTCAGCATCAACAACCGGCTGAGCCATCATGTCCGACAAACCAATCGGCTCAAGTATTTGTGGCAGTATGGCTTCTTCGACCGCGGAGCGACGCAGCTTCGACGGTTCTCGCAACTGCATCGCATGCGTGCCGGGGCGATGGACGGCGCCGTACGGGAGGAGTGGCACTAATGAGCAAGCCCAAGAGTCTCACACTGCGGACCTATCAGGTCGGCTTCGGCGACTGCTTCCTGTTGAAATTCAAGTACGCCACGGAAGATCGGCACGTGCTGGTCGACTTTGGCAGCACCGGCCAACCGAAGGACGCGGGCGACCAACTCATGTTGCGCGTCGCCAAGAACATCGCGGAGACGTGCGGCGGCAAATTGAACGCCGTGGTCGCCACGCATCGGCACAAGGACCACATCAGCGGCTTTGCCACCAATTCGGCCGGCACTGCGTCCGGCGACATCATCGCCAAACTCAAGCCGGACGTCGTGGTTCAGCCGTGGACGGAGGACCCGGACGCTAAGCCGGATGCCACGCGGGCGACGCACATCTCGAAACGAAACCGTTCATTGACGGCCGCCTTGAGCGACATGCACGCCTTCTCGCAGGCCGTCCTCGACGAGGTCGATCGCCGCGGCGTCGCCTTTGGGCCGCATCTGCGTGGGCAGCTCGGCTTCCTGGGCGAGGACAACCTGGCCAACAAGTCGGCAGTCGAAAACTTGATGTCGATGGGCAAGAAGAATGTGTACGTCAATTTCGGCACCGACTCCGGCCTGGAGGACGTGTTGCCGGGCGTAAAGACGACGGTCCTCGGGCCGCCGACGCTCGAACAGACGGACACCATCCGCAAGCAACGCGCGACCGATCAAAACGAGTTCTGGCATTTGCAAGCGGCTGCCGGCCAGTCGTTTACCGCTTCCGGCAAGTCGCCGTTCGCACCGCGCTATCACTATGCCGACCGTCCGCCGCATACGCGCTGGTTTATCCCACGCATGGACGCGCTGCGCGGCGATCAGCTCTTGCAGCTCGTCCGAGCGCTCGACAAACAGATGAACAACACGAGCGTGATCCTCTTGTTCGAGGCCGGCGACAAGAAGCTCCTATTTCCGGGCGACGCCCAGATTGAAAACTGGTCCTACGCCCTGGAGCAAGCCGAAAAGAAGCCGACTCTGAAGCAGAAGCTGGAATCGGTGAACCTGTACAAGGTCGGCCATCACGGCAGCTTGAACGCGACGCCGAAATCGCTGTGGAAGCTGTTCGAACACAAGGGATCGGCCCACGAGCACGATCGCCTACAGACGGTTGTGTCAACCATGGCCGGGAAACACGGCTCCGTGGGTAGCGGAACCGAAGTCCCGCGCAGCAAGCTCGTCGACGAATTGAAAAAGCAGAGCGACTTCTTCACGACGCAATCGCTGAAGAAGAAAGACCTGTTCCACGACGTCGAGATTGACTTCTAGCGGCGCGGAGCGGCGCGACGCGAAGCACATATCTTAACTCTTCGCCGCTTGGCCGCTGGGAATCGCCATGCCATCCTCGGTTGTCGTCATGTTAATTGCCGGCCTGATTGCGCTTCCGGCCGTAGGATCGGAGCCCGACCACCATTCATACGCCAACCCCGAACACATCCGCATTCGACATGTCGATCTCGATCTCGACATCGACTTCGACAAGCAAGTGATTCGCGGCTCGGCGACACTGCGCGTGGAACGAATCTCGAAGAACCACAAGCAACCGCTCGTCCTCGATACACGCGGCTTGACGATCAGTTCAGTTGAAGCAACCACGGACGGCAAAGCATTCGCCAAAGCGTCATTCAAGCTCGGCGCCGCGGATCCGATCCTGGGTGAGAGCCTCACGATCCAAATACCTGAAGACCTGACGGCCGTGCGCATCACTTATGCCACCGGACCGAAGGCAACCGCCCTTCAGTGGCTCGCGCCAAAGCAGACGGCCGGCAAGAAGCAGCCGATGCTCTTCACACAGTCGCAGGCAATTGACGCCCGTAGCTGGGTGCCGCTGCAGGATTCGCCGAGCGTGCGCATCACGTACACGGCCCATGTCCGCACGCCGAAGGACCTGCTCGCGGTCATGAGCGCCGGCAACGACCCCGAGCAGAAACGGACCGGCGACTATCGCTTCGAGATGACGCAGCCGATCCCGTCGTATTTGCTCGCTCTGTGCGTCGGCGACTTGGAGTTCCAAAAGATTGGCGCCCGAACGGGCGTCTATGCGGAGCCCGCCGTCATCCGTCGGGCGGCCACGGAGTTCGCTGATCTGGAGGAGTTTCTCAAAGCCTGCGAAAAGCTCTACGGCCCATACCGCTGGGGCCGTTACGACGTGCTCGTGATGCCGCCGAGCTTTCCGTTCGGCGGGATGGAGAACCCGCGGCTCACGTTTGCGTCACCGACGACCATCGCCGGCGACAAGAGCCTCGTCTCCGTGCTCGCGCACGAGCTGGCCCACTCGTGGTCGGGCAATCTTGTTTCCAACGCGACTTGGCGTGACTTCTGGCTGAACGAGGGGTTCACCGTCTATCTCGAACGCCGCATTCTGGAAGCGGTGTACGGCAAGGCTCGAGCCGATGCGGAAGCGGTTCTGGGTCGCCGCAGCCTGGAACGCGAACTGGCCGATTTACCGAAGCCGGATCAGGTGCTGCACATCGATCTCAAGGGCCGAACGCCGAACGACGGCTTGACGGACGTGCCCTACGAGAAGGGGGCGCTCTTCCTGCGCCATCTTGAAGCGATTTATGGCCGCGAAAAGTTCGACGAGTTCCTGAAAGGCTACTTCGCGCACTTCGCGTTCCAGAGCATCACGACGGACACCTTTGCGGCGTATCTGAAGGAACATCTGCTCAAGGACAATCCTGACAAGGCCGCGCGAGCGCAGGTTGATGAATGGCTCAACGGTTCCGGAATCCCCACCGATGCCCCGCAACCGACGGCCGCGGCCCTCGAAAAAGTCGAAGAGCGCGCCAAGGCGTTCGCGGCCGGAACGGCCAAGGCTGCGGACCTTCCCGGCAAAACGTGGACGGCCCACGAGTGGATGCACTTCCTGAACTCGCTGCCGTCGACCGTGGGCCGCGACAAGATGATGGCACTCGATGCGGCCTTCAGCATCGCGAAGTCGGGCAACTCCGAGGTCCTGTTCGTTTGGCTGATGCTTGCGATTCAAAACGGCTACGAGCCGGCATACGATCGGCTCGCCGGTTTCCTGACCGAGCAAGGCCGCCGCAAGTTCTTGAAACCGCTGTATGAGGAGTTGGTCAAGACGCCCGCCGGCAAGGAGCGGGCGCTCACCATCTATAAGGTGGCTCGGCCGATGTACCACCCGGTGAGCGTTGAAACGGTGGACGCGATCGTTGGGTGGGTCGAGAAGAAATAGAACTCAGTCTTCAATCCGCTCCGCGACGAATCCGGCCTCGCGTTCGACGATCTTCGTCGTTCCCGCGATCGCCTTGCCGTCGCCGGTGAAGATGAAGCCGGTGAACGTCTGCGACGTCGCGGGGAACTTGATCGTGAAGCTCACCGCGTGCTTCGGCGTGCCGGCCTTGCCCGTCACTTCATACTCGCGGCCGTCCTTGTCCGACGTGAATGTGCCCGTAATTTCGCCAGATTCGTTCACTTCCAGGATCAAAATGCCGGAGCGTCGGCCGTCGTCACGCAGCTTGTATTTGCCGGCGATGAAGCGCGTCTCGAATGCTTCGCCGACAACGAGCTTCGGCGCCTTCTTCGGCACGACGCCGGGGATCGGCTTCACCAACAAATAGAGCTTGGCCTCCTTCACCGGCTTGACCACGAACGCGTTCGCATCTTTCGCGTCCGCCGTGACGACCAGATCGCCGCCAACGGCTTCGGGGACAATTTGCCCGATATCGAGGCTCATTCGCAGGCCAGGATAAACGTGCAAGTTCTGGCCCTGCGCCTGAACGGCCCGATCACTGGTGCCCTTGAAGGTCAGGTATTTGTCGACGAGGAGCAGCACGGCCTGCTGGTCCTTGCCGATCTTCTGCCGGGCCGATTGCACGTGCAGCTTGGCGAAGCGCTTGTCGTTGGTCATCACCACGATGAACGCGGACGTCGAATCGGGCAGCGTGACGGCGTCCGCGATTTGTTCGGACGTGAGTTCCTTGACTTCCTTCAGGCTCCCGTCGGTGGCCGCCTTGGTCAGGACCGCGTTGGTGTAATAATCGAACTGCTCGGCTCGCACGACGGCAACGGCGATCAGCAAAGCGAGCACGGCAAAGCGGCGCATGATTGGCTCCGAGAGGTTGGGTAAAGTCTATCGCGCTGGCATTCAGCGGCATACGATGCGGGGACCGGGGTCTCGTCTTCCATGGCCGACACACTCACGATCGCGATCCCCTTCTATAAGGGGCTGCACTACCTGCGTCGCGCGATCGAGAGCGTCCTTCGTCAATCGTCGCCAGCGTGGCGGCTCATCGTCTGCGATGACGGCGCCGAGCCCGGCACCGCTGAGCTGGTCGCGGCGTTCGCTGATCCCCGCATCTGCTATCTGAAGAACGAGCGCAACCTCGGCATGGCGGGCAACTGGAATCGCTGTCTCGACGCGGCCGACACCGACCTCGTCAACCTGCTGCACAACGACGACGAACTCTTGCCAAACTATGTCGCTGAGATGCTCGCTGCCGACCGAGAGTTCCCGGATGCCGCCGCCTTCTTCTGCAAGGCGACGGTGATCGACGCTGACGGCCGTGAATGTTTTTCGCTCGTCGACTTCGTCAAGCGCTTCCTTGAGCCGAAGTCCAAAGGACCGCTCGTCCTTCACGGCAAGTCGGCCATCGAAGCGCTGATGCACGGCGACTTCATCATGTGCCCAACCGTCTGCTATCGACGAAGTCGTTTGCCGGCCGAGCGCTTTCAGCCCGAGTGGCGGCAGGTCCTTGACCTGGACTTCTTTACACGCATTCTGCTCGCCGGCGGCACGATGGTTGGCTTGCCTGCGACGGCCTACGCCTATCGCCGGCACGCCGCCAATGCCACGAGCGAAAACACGGAAAACCTGCTTCGTTTCGACGAGGAATCGCGACTCCACGACCGGATTGCCGCCACCGCCCGCGAACGCGGCTGGCCCACCGTCGCTCGCGTCGCCGCCGGCAAGCGCGTCATCAAACTCCACCTCCTTTTCCGCATCGCCCAAGACCTCTGCCGCTTGCGGCTTAGCGCCGCCCTCCAAAAATGGCAATTTCTCCGTGGGCTTTCACGCCAGTCCGGGAATAAAACACTCAGTCGGGGCATCCCATTCGTATCCCCCGAGGAAACCCCTCCGCCATGCGCAACTTGATCGTCATCCCGGCCTTCAACGAGGAGGAAGCCCTCCCGAAGACGGTCGAGCGCCTCCAACGCCTGCCGGCCGGGTTCGAAATCCTCGTCGTCAACGATGGCTCCAAGGACCGCACGAAGGATGTGGCCAACCGCCTGGTCGCCACTTCGCGATTGCCGCTCCATGTCGCTCATCTGCCAGTGAATTGTGGCATCGGCGTCGCCGTCCAAACCGGTTATCGTTTCGCCGTCGCCGACGGCGGCTATCGCTATGTGATCCAGTTCGATGCCGACGGCCAGCACGATGCCGACTACATCAATGCCCTTGTCGATTTGGCCGTGCGCGACGACCTCGACCTCTGCGTCGGCTCGCGCTTTATCCACGACTTCGGCCCGGGCTCGCGTTCGACGTTCCTTCGCCGTGTCGGCATCCGCTTCTTCGCCGGGCTGATCGGTCTGATGTCCGGCGTCAAAGTCACCGACCCCACGAGCGGCTTCCGCTGCCTCGGCCCCCGTGCCTGGCGGCGCTTCGCGGACTCGTATCCCGAAGATTATCCGGAACCCGAAGCGCTGTTCTGGTGCGCCCGCAATCGGCTCAAGGTGGGCGAGTTGCCGGTACGGATGTTCGAGCGCCAGGGCGGCGTGTCGTCGATCCGCAAGCTCAAATCCGCGTACTACATGGTGAAGGTGTCGCTCGCGATCGTCTTCGACCGCATCCGCGGCACCGAGGTCGTGATGCCGGCCCCGCAGCCGGCGACCGCATGATCAATGCCGAATTCCTGATGCTGCTCGGCGGCTGCGGCGCGTTCGCCATGACCCTGTACTGGGTCCGCGTGCGCGAGCTGCGCGAGCGCTATGCCATCGGCTGGCTCGCCGTCGCCACGCTGCTGCTCCTGACCGGCCTCTTCCCCGACGTCCTCAAGGGCATCGCCGACCGGGCCCACCTCAGCTACCCGGCCCTCGTCCTGTTCGCCGCCTTGGGGCTCATCTACTTGAACTCCTTCTTCGTCTCCGTCGCTTTAACCAAGCACTACCGCTGGAACGTGCGCCTCACGCAGCAGATGGCCCTGCTCGAAGAGCGTCTGCGCCGCCTCGAAGAAGCGAAGACCGCGAAGCCGGAAGACGCGGAAGCCACGCTCGCCGACTGACGGACCGCCAGGCGCGAATTCATTGCTTTCAGTACACATACCCCCCAAAAGGGCTTTGCAGGAAATGCCCCAGTTTTGCGAGTCATTCTATTGCGTAGCTTTCTGATTGATTGCGGGCGAGTTCCCGGGAAGAATTGAATGGCACTTTGGGCGGTTCAATTGCACTGCTTCCGGTCCAGTTGCAGTTCACGGGCAAAGGCACGGAGGGGTCAGGTCGCGATGCGGACCGAGGTCGTTCGTTGTTGGGTGTGAACACTCGGGTGTGGAACGACTGGCGGGAGGTGCTGGAAGTGCTTGGCGACGAAGGGCGGGCAAGTTCAAAACAGAAAACCTTCGCGTTTGGCAGGTGCCGCGATTATCGGCGGTCCTGCCTGATGCGAAGGTTTACATCAAAACCACTCCTGGTTCAGTTGCGAAGTGCCGGCATCTGGAGGACGGTCGGCTCATCGGTATCGCCAGCTTGAGCCTCAATACCGCTGTCATCGCTCCAGAATTCCCCGGCGACGCCAAGGACGACTATCGCGTGGTGAACGGCCCAAATGTTCTGGCACAAGAACTTGCATAGCACCTCATTCGCCATCGCGTCGGATGCACGACTGCGAATCTTATGGCCATACTTTCGCTTCACGGCGCTGAACACCGATTCGACATTCGACCGCTTGTGGTAGTGCTGCAAGAACTTCTCGCGGTCCAGTCCAACGCGATGGTAGAACCGTGACCAAGCCGAACCTTGTTCACCGGGGAGGCTATTGCTCTTCAAGGGGATATAGGCGGTCGCTCCGAGGTCTTCGATTAGGCTGAGATTTTCGTGGCTCAAATACGCCTTATCCGCGCACACCTCCTGAAGGCTGAACCCAGCTTCGTGTGCTTGCAGCACGAGCAGATTGAACTTCGGCGAATCGCCGGACATCTTCGCGTCAATCATGACGGCAGCAGCGACATGTGTGGTCGTGCCAACGATGGCGTGTGCTTTCACCCCGGCGTAAGGTGCGGGTTCCGTGAGGGTGATTGGCGCATTCAGATTCGCCGCTTGCTCCCGCCAATTAGATAGGAACACGCTGGCGTCGACGGCGAACACGCGTTCCAAACTGCGGAGCGGCAGGGCCGAAACCTCAATCAGTTTTTGCAAGACGGGCGTCATGGACTTGTCCTCCATGAACGCCCACACACTCCCCGAATTCATGGGGGCGTTCAAGAGACCCTTCTTATGGGCGTCCTTCAGTCGGTCTTTGAACCGCCGCGCGCCCCACGTGCTGAACACCTTGAGCACACAGGCAAAGACGCGGTCTTTCATTGGAAAGGGCTGGCGGCCAGGCCGCCGGATTAGCGGTTCTTCGATGCCTTGAACGAGTTGATGCAAAAGCTCCAGCATTCGTGGTTCTTCCGACTCTTGGGCTTGGTTGTACCGCGACCAGTCCCTTTCGACGGTCGGCTTCTTCGGCACCTCATCCACAACAACTTCAACGGGCTTTCCGTCGTGTTCGCGATGCACGACCATCCAGGCCGCAATGATGTGCTTGCAGTTGTCCCGGGCCGTTTGGAAGTGCTCGCAGGTGCAGGTCGACTGCTCGCCCAGGATAACCTCGTACGCATCGTTGCCGGATTCCGACGGCACGCAGTAGTGTGGTCCCACAAACTTGATGGTCTTGATGGCCGCGATAAAGGCGGCCCGCGTTTCAGTAAGCGTCATGTCACCTCCCGTGGACAGATGTATACCTAATTGTGATATACTACTTGGTGGGGTGTCCGCTACCTCAGTTTGCGGATTTTTCGGAGAATTCTGCTCAGCGGTGTCGGTCGGGTGCATCGGAAGTACCATGTCCAGATGGCCAAGAAGGTCCAACTCTGGGGCTATCGGTGCGAGCGATGCAGCCACGAATGGCTGCCACGCGACGCCGAGCACACGCCGCGCGTCTGCCCCAAATGCAAAAGCCCGTATTGGGACAGGCCACGTCGGAAACCAGAGCCAGACGACAGTTCGGGCGACAAGAAGAAGCCGAAATCCAGCAAGTAGTGCTGAATCGATTTGACTGTTTGGCCGACGCGCCCGTATGATGCGAGCGTCGGCTTGACCGACCAGTGTGCGCAGCAATGCCCCCGTGCTGACCAAAAGCCAGCACCACAGGTTTCACGACCTGGACCAGTAATGGGGTTGGAGCGTTTGCCGAATCACTGCGAGGGCCGCGAGAGGTAGTAGCTCTCGCGGCCCTTTTCATGCGCAGTGCAGGCCTACTTTCAGCCACTCCTTTCGGTTGCAGTAGTTGAAGTGTCGACGGTCGAATGACCAGCGGCCGGCTTAGACAGTTCTGCCAGTGCCCACTCGCCCGGGGCCGTACGGATGAACTTCGTCTTGGCCTGCCGCATCAGACTGTAAATCGAATTGACGACTTGTTTGCGGTCGCTGCGGGCCGGGCAATAGCCTCCGGCAACCAAGCGATTGACGATATCGTCGGTCTTCAACGGCCGCCCAGCTTCTTGAAGCACCGAGACAGCGGCGTCCGTTAGTGACTTCCTGGGCCTTCCGGATTTGGCAGTGTGGCTGCACGTCGGCAATTCTCCGTCCCAGCCAGCTTGATGGGCAAGTGCCATCAACGAAGTCCACGCTCGGTCCAGACCCTTCTGAGCGGCCGACAAGTCGCGCAGTGCTTTCCCAAATGTCGTCCGCGACAATTCTCTAGTAGCCATTGGTCTTCGCGATTTAGACGTTAATCCGCTCACATGGTAGCGCGCGACTCTTGAAGATAAAGTGGGCAACGTGCGAGCGGCCTAAAGACAACGTGGGCAAGGCCTTAAGTTCCGATTTGTGGTATATTTGCGAACGAGCCGCGCCAAAAAAACTCAGCTGAGTTTGGACCTTACTCAGCTGAGAGTTACGTCAATTCCAATCCTGTCACACAATTCTTCGTGAATCGGAATGCGTTAAAATCCAATACCTCAAAAGAAATTTTCGCGTTCCGTATTTTTTCGATTCGCAGCAGGAATGCCGCTCGCATTTCGCAGATGACATTCAACAAATCGCGACCTACTAGAGTTGACAGTACCAATTAAGGATATACCATCTTGAATATGAACTAACGTACACTATACACATTTCCGAGCGCATCATGTCTTCAACCGCTGCCATTCGCACCAGTCCATCCATTTGGGTCACCGGCATCGCCAATCTGCTGGCTGGCGACAAGCAATGTGAATGGGCTGTGTGGTTCAAGTCGCACTTCCAGAACTTCGCACGCATACCGCGCAGCAACGACGCGGTTACCTGGCAACTGAACCACACCGCGTTGCTGCAACGCACCGTTGCACGCCTAATCAGCGAGGGCTATACGGTCACGACCGAGAACCAGAACTGGTTCGGTCTCGCTGGCTCGGTCGGCACGCTCTCCGGAAAGCCCGACATCATCGCCGTTCGCGATGGCGATGGCCTCATCGTAGACACCAAGACCGGGACACCGAGAGCCGCCGACCGCGTCCAGGTCATGCTCTACATGTGGGCGGTGCCGAAGTGCTTACTACAGTTTCGAGGCGTTCGGTTCGACGGACGGGTCGTGTACGGCACGGGAGAGTTGTGGATGCCCGGCGACGAAGTGGATGCGACGTTCATCGGGCGAGCGCGGAACACAATTCGGGCCGTCGCCGATGGTCAGCGAGCGCGAAAGGTGCCCAGCTTCAACGAATGCCGGTTTTGCCCAATTACCGAAGCGGATTGCCCGGAACGGCTGGTTTTGGATGGGAGTAGTGGGGTGAGGGGCGAGACGGATGAGTTCTAGGTCATTCGGACCGTTCAACCAAACTTGAGTATTGCCAGAATGACCATTGCCGTGACAGTAATTATTGCCGCGATAATTGGCCCGAAGTACGGATGGCGTTGGAGAAATGTCTGCCGTGGAGGCGGTGGTGGCACCGGCGGCGCGGGCGGTACAGGCCCGGCTGGAAATATGGTCGTATTGTGCGCAAAACCCGTATCTGGGTCGATGTATTGCTCAAACCGCATGTTACCTAGTTGCTCCTCCCAATCATCTGATTTGCTTCGCATGGCTTTCTCTGGGGTTTCCTCGGTATTTTGCAATCTTGCAGAACTGTCAGCGGCGCAGCCATTCTTGTCGTTCTTTCGGATTGGCAATGCGGCCCCGTGTCAGTGCTACCCAATTATAGCGCTGGGCTGGACAAGGCGTAGACAGTGAAAACTTCCGTACAGGGCGGAGGCCCTGCGACTGGCCACGCCCGCGCCAGCGGCGAAGCCAGTTGCCAGTGAAACGGTATCGACGGCCGAGCAATCGGCCGGCGCGGGTAAGTGCTGTTGCGATTGCCCGCACCCATGCCGTTGCGTCGTCAACTATTGCTTTCGCGGCCTCCCCGGTCGTGGCCCCGCCGGCTCAGGGCCTGGTTCATCCCCTTGGGCTTCGAGAGCGTTCATCAGCTTGCCCATCGATGTGTTGAGCGCCCGCGCCAACTTCTGGATGACCTGCAAATTCGCCCCGCGTTTTCCCCGTTCAATCAGGCCGATGTGGGTGCGGTGCAGGCCGGCGATGTCGGCGAGCTTCTCTTGTGCGATGCCGGCTCGCTTGCGGAGTCGGCGAACCACCCAGCCAAATTTCTGTTCCAGCGTTGCCACGGCGGTGAGCACCCGGTGAAAACGGGTACTGCACCTAATCCGGGACAATCCGTCTACAGCCGGAATATCCGGGATTATTTGTCTCCTATTTACCAGGTAATTGTGTACACTGGGTCGTGCTCCGTCTGCGAGTTCGCCAAGGGCCGGACGACCACTCGCCGCTGCCCATCGGGGGTCGCGGCCGTCCACCCACGAGCGGCGGGCAACTCATCAACGAGAGACATCAAATGGGCCGTCGGAATCAGTCGAATGGCGGTATGGGCTGCATGATGTGGAGCCTAATCGGGTGCGGCGGCATGGTTGCCCTGGGCGTGGTTGTGGTCATCGTCATCGCGGTCGTCATCAGCCGCGACGCCAAGCAACGGGCTGATTCTCTTGCTGAAGCCGACCGGCTATACCAGGCGAACAAGGTGGAAGAGGCCATCGCCAAATACAAGGACGGCTACAGTGCCGCTGGCAACCGCAAAGCCGAAGTGGTCAAGCGAATCGTGGATTTTGAAGCTGGAAAGGGGAACACGACTGAGGCAAAAAAATGGGTTGACCGTGGCTTGGCGGACAAGCTCGTACTGTCGTTCGACAGCCCTGGCGGGCGCTCACTGCTGGCTGATGCACAAAGGGACCGGGACGCCAAGGTGGCCCAGCAACGAGCCGAAGACGACGCTCGTGCCAAACAGCAAACGACCGAACGGGATGACCGCGACCAGGTCCGCAAGAACCGCAATCTACCACGAGAAGAGTTTCGGGCCTTGCTGAAGGGCAAGACCAAGGAAGAGGTCATCCGCCTGATTGGCCGCCCCGACGAAATCGTGGACATCGAAGGGATTGGCGGGCAGGCCTACAACTATGCAAACGTGGCCCCCGACCCGGTCTCCAAGAAGCGGTCGCTCGCGAGCGTCAGCTTCGACAAGGCGGGCGTCGTTGAGTCGGTGAATTTCATCTGACGATTCTTGCTGGAAAAAATTGGATGCCGAACCTGAAGTGCCTACCACAAGTCATTGCATTGGAGCCACCATCTTGGAGTGAACTGTGTCGCCCATTCAGACCATCGGTCCACTCGGCTATCGCCGGCTCGGCGACTTGCCGCGAGGCACGAACGACAATCGCGGGCTGATGCTGGCGCAAGGGTTGGCCAGCGTGTATGGGTATGAACGATACCTCGAATCTTCGTATGTGCGATTGCCTTTTCGACGCGTTGACCTTCCGGTTCCGGAGACGATTCGCCTTGTCAGCGTCATCTCTGCGGATTCCACGCCTACTGAAGCTGACTTGGCGTTCATGCCGCATGCCATTTACTTGACCCACCGCGAAGCAGGTGTGAAGAAGCCGGTCTATGCCGAACAGGACGTTCTGACGCGACTGGTGGACGACGCGCCAAACAGTCCTAATCGCTGGCTGGCCCTACACCAAATCGGGCGAGCCGTAATAACTTCTCAGCCGCTGTACTTTACGCAACTACTTGTCCGGCACGCTCTTCCCGCACTCTTTCGGATGTATCCCGGAGGAAAACTCACCGTTTGGAAATACAACCACGACTCTCCAGGGGCGTTCGGCGGCCTGCCAATGCTCTATTCGGCCGCCCTTATGCCCTTGAAGGACGAATTGGGCGGGCAGCAATTCGTTGGTTTTGCGACCCAACAAGAGGCAATGGGTCACAACGTGTTCGACCGCGCGCCTGTGCTGTTTGACTTCCTTTCGTATCTGTTCTTCCCCTTCGTAGGAGGGTTTCAGTTTTCCGCTGGCCCCTTCCTCTTCATGTTTCTGTTCGACAAGCCCGAGGAGATTTGTCCACCGCCATTTCCATCGGACTGGTTAGCTCATCCGAAGCGAATGGCCGATTTCGCGCGAGAACAGGTGGACCATTTTGACCCAGCTTTGGAATTGCCCTCTCCGGCCCGGAGCCGGGCAGCATTGCAAAGACTCGTTCACTTGACCGGTTTCGGCGTAGAAGACCGGCTGACGCTGCTCAAGTGGCTGGTGAAGCGATTCAATCGACTGACGATTGAACTGAACGATGTCTGCAATTTCTTGGTTGACCCCAATGACCCTGATAGCGAAGTCGAGCCGATATTCGCTTTCGAGCATCTTTTGACGGTGGACCGTCTATCCCGAAGCACGCTCTTGGCCATGACTTACACGGAGCCAACGGCGGCGCGAACGTTCGCCTTTGAAGTCGCTGACTTATACGGCGAACTCAACAAACGACATCGAAATGTTGCGGCCCCGGTCTTCAGCAAGCAGCTTCTGAATCCTGCCGACGCCCCTGGGATTCTGAAGCCATTATTGGCCACGCTACCGGAACCTTTTGCAAGCTATTTCGTGGCACAAACGGACGAGTCGTATCGCCGACTGGAGGAAGGGGTGATTGAGTCGGTGTGGGTCCGCAATCGAGTGACTTCGGCTGGCGTTCGTGTGAAAACAAAGGACTTGCAGAACGACGAAACGCTGACCCGAGGGAGTTTCGTTGCAGAACTGCTCCGCGCAACGCGCAACTCGCATCACGGGTATTTGTCGGATTTGAGCAACAAGAACTTGCCGGCGAGGTTCTTGTTGCTTGCCGACGGCAACATTCCTGTGGAGCTAAGCAGCCTGCCCGCCTTATGGTGGCTGGCGTTTTGCGCCGACCCTGCGTTGGTCGGGTGGAAGCACCTGCCAACGAACCACTATCCCGAGTGACTGGCCTTCCATTTCTTTATGCGAATCGATTAGGAAGTGGGTCAGCATAACAGCCGAGAGCAATTTCGATGTGGACCACCAATTCCACCGACTTCGTCTACTTCGGCCGCTCCCAATGCAGCCGGCAGCATGCGTTCGCGGCCTTCGTCCATGCTGGCGTCCCCGACGCCGACGCTCGCCGCAAGGCGGATGCGTTGCCGCGTGTCAGTGGGCCTGTTCCGGTAGCTTTTGCGTCATCAGAGCCGACCGCCAATGCCTACCATAGCGAAGGCGAAGACGGCCTGCCCGCCGCAATTGTCATCGCCAGCGACACTGGCATGGACCCGACGACCTTTCGCGACCGCCTATCGCATGCAATCGGCGTCGCCAAAGGTCTCGCCAGCGAACCGCGTGAAGTCGCCAACAAGGCTCTGGAAAGCCTGGACATCGACCCGAAGTCAGCGGACCCGAAGTACATGGCCGAAGCTCTGCGACTAGCCACTCCGACCGCATCGCCAGATAGCGAATCGGCCGGCCAGCAAGCGACGGGCTATGCCTTTGGTGGCTCTGCTCGCAGAAAGGTAGTGGTCATCGGCTCTATTGCCGGCTGATTGCCAGCCACAGAAAGTCCCGCCCCCGTTCGCCAACCGTCGCCCACTCAGTCAACAAACCACCGGGGCGGGACGGGGAAAGAGTTAGCCGCAACGACCGATATATCAAGAGAATTCGCCAAGGATTGGCGACATGACTTGACTCACGTTTCAATCGTGACTTTGCATTCGACCTTGCATTTCACGGCTGAACTCACGGCGGTCTTCGTCACCGCCTCGCAAGCGTGTCCACCGTATCCGATTTTTGCTAATCCTAACCCATTCTGCACTATGGCTCTAGGTTGCGTCAATGGGTTACTTGCAATGACAGCTGACGCAAGGCTTCCTTTCGGGTGGCGACCAAGCGACCACCGTACCCAAAAGATTTGATGCAATTTGTCGGCGCAGCGGCCCTACGGGCACTCTTATTGGGTTAAAACCGCTAACCGGCTTCCTTTTTGATTGACAGCGGTTCGTCCGCAGCAAAGGATGCGTGAATTGTACGGGGGCGAGGCGGACGCTCGTCGGGATACCTCCGCAGAAGCATAGTGCACCGGGAGTGTACTGACACTCCACCCCGACGGCAGCACCGCTCCTCAATGGTCGGTCAACTTGTTTGCGAGGCCCACGATGCCCAATAACGTGTCAATGAAAGCGATTGCCACAACCGTAGACGAGAAACCAGTTTTGCTGGAGGTTGTGGAAGTCGAACAGGAGGGCGAAGGGTTTCGAGAAATTGGTCGAACTGAAGATGTCAAAAAGTCGCTTGTCGACGCATTCCACAATGCCTTGGACATTGTCCGCTCTGTTGGCAAAACTGCGGGCGAACAACTCGGCCGTATCGCAAAAGAAGTAGGTCCGAACAAAGCCGAACTGGAACTGTCAATGAGTCTAAGCGCCCAGACGGGCTTATGGGTCTTTACGGCCAAAGGGGAGGGAACACTCAAAGTCAAATTCACGTGGGAAGATAAGTAGGCTAGACACTGCGAATCCTGCGCCCCAAATGAACGACGCGACACTATCGAGCCTGCTCGCTGACGCCACCGCTCTCGTAAAAGTGAACGGTCAGCCGGCTGGCACCGCTTGGCTTTTCACCAAGCGCGGACATTTTTTGACGGCGGCTCATGTCATAAAGCCAGGTGAGCAAAACAAGATAACCGTCGATTTTCCGACCAGCGCTGATTCAACGCCACATCCCGTGACTTGCCTCGCGTGGAATTACGACCCCTCTCAACGCATAGACTTTTGCGTCTTGAAACTCGTAAACGAACCTGCAAGCGCGTTAGGCGCGGACAAGGCAATCGCCGGCGCAACGAAAGCGGCCCACGCGGACGACCCAATGACCGGGAAGAAGCCGGTCCCGCTGAGCTTTCCTGACACACTTACGTTGCACCTTGAGGTTATCGTCGCGGGCTATCCATCGTATGGAAAGGAGAATGGCAAGCCGATTCAACTCCCGGCAACGGCCAAGTATATCGGGCTTGTCCCCGGCAGCGGCATGCCGCGATGGAAATTCGAGAGCACCAGCTTAGGCGCAGATGGTTACAGCGGGTCAGCAATCGTTGACAAAGACCGCAAAGCCGCCGTGGCGATTACAACCAAGGCTTCCCCAGGTGGCGTCGGGAAGCCGGGCGCGCAAGATGTCTTGGCCTGTCCTCTGAGTAGTGTGTTTCCCCTTTTGTTTCCCTTTCTGGTCGAGCACAATGGTGCAAGCGTTGTTCGCGACCGACGAACGAACCGGCAACTACATCGTCTCTTTTTGATGCTTGTCAGCCGGTTTCGTCATTACCAACTGCTTGCATCGACAATGAAAACGACTACTTGGCTGGGCCCGAAGGCAGAAAACTTGCTTAGCGTGGCCATCTACCAGTTTGTCAAATTCATATGGCTACTTTTATTGGTTCCCACGGCCATAGTCGGGTGTGTCACTCTTAGCGAAAACTCGAAACTAAGAGATGACCGTGCGGCTTTTGAGCAGCAGCGAACTGACTACGGTCAACAACGGGTTTTGGACGAGAAAACACACTCGCAGGCGATTGATTCACTTAAGAGCCAACATCAAATAGACGTGACCAAACTAGAGAATCGTCTGTACTTGGCACCAGGTGATTTTCTCACAGGAAAATCGACAAGTCTCGACCAAGAACGGATACTAACGGCTAAAGACAGCAATCGACGCCTGCTGCTTGGCAAGACGCTGGAATTCTGTAGGGAGAAGCTCGCGGAACTAAAAACTCATGGCCGCGAAGGTTACGTAGTGGTATTCCAGAGCCAACCCTTGCGCATAGGCAAAAACAGCCTGCGACTAAAGACAGATGTGTTCGACAAAATCAAGCTGGTTCCGAGTGATTGCACAGTATTCTTACAACTGACAGACAAGGAACTCAAGAAGCCGCGCGGAGTACACGATGACCGCGTATTGCGGTTTGACAACAACGGACGACCTTACATCGAGATTGACGACTCGATAAACGCAAATGAAGTCGTGATTTTTACGCTGCTGCTCGTTACCGATAATCCTCGTGGATTTTCGGAGTGGCAGATTGCTCCGAAGTCCGTCAACTGGGAGGTCCAACAATGAGAATGGGTAGAGTTGTTTCGTTTGCGTTGCTTCTGGGACTTGCATGGCAATCGGCCAATGAGGCGATTGCTCAAGACACGAAGCCCAAGCCAAAACCAGTACCGGTACAGTCGATGGTAGCCATTGATGGGTTTGTCGGAATAAATGGAAAGGTAGAAACTGGAGACAAGAAATCGCTGAAAAATGCATTGGTCGCGGTATTCGACATTGAGAGCGAGCCGGTAAAAGCGTTGGACAAAGATGGGAATCCAGTGAACCCTGGCACCGCTGATGAAGGGTTTGTCAGAACCGGAGACAATGGCGAATACTCTTTCTATGTTCGGCGAAAGGATTTTCGTGGGACACAAGAAGCGATTGGTTACATCTTGTATGAACATCCGCAATGGCATCCGCAACTCGTGGAAATCCTCTCAAGTGCGGGCGAGACGATGGAAATAAACAAGCTTCTGCCGCTCGCTACAGGCCCTTCGGATTATGTGGAGACCATTCGACAAATTCAGATTTACGAATTCCTGATGAGCGCCTCACAGGGTTCGCGATTCCCTATTGTTAATACCACTACCGTCGCAGACTTCCGGACTCGAATTCAACAGTTGCCTCATCCTCTTGACACTGACAGAACCGATGCTACTTTCGTGAATGCGATGAAAAAGCTGGACGGGGACAAAACGGGACTGCGAAAAAAGGAGCAAGCGAGACGATTGAACTTACTTCTGAGTGCTTATGGGCTGCCTACGAAGGGTGAAGGCCTGTCGCAGCCCCCTTCTCGGGGACGTGCTTCTTGCTTCTTCTGCTGCTGGTAGATGTGAGGCTCTGCGCCCGGCGGCCATTGCTGCCGCCGGGCGAGCGACCGCGAGCGAAGTTCAACCAAAAGTGGTGTTTGTAGATATAGGTCTGCCCGCACGAGGCCCTGAGTTCCTTGCCAAGGTGTCGAGTGCCAAAAGCAATTGCTGTGGTAGCACATCACGACGACCACATCCTTTGGATGGGCGGTGCAATCCAGCGGCTCGCCGCAGCGGGTTGGCAGTGGACTTTGGTGGCAATGTGCGTTCCGGACCTCACCAGGCGGCAGTATTTCCTTCAAACCTGCTTG
This sequence comes from Gemmataceae bacterium, assembly GCA_036266155.1. Taxonomy (GTDB): domain Bacteria; phylum Planctomycetota; class Planctomycetia; order Gemmatales; family Gemmataceae; genus SIAJ01. Next base: position 44,576 of record DATANR010000258.1, read on the forward strand.
GAACTCGGAGCAAGCCCTGTCACGATGGAGTTTCCGGACTACATGGGCGGGCCGCCGTTTTCCCGAAACGAACAAAAATTGATGCGTCAGACGCTTGCTGACGCCGTTCGAGGACAGACCTTCGAGTTGGTTTTCACCCACAGCCGTGGTCCGAATGGCGAGTATTGGGCACGCCACGCCAATCACGAAGAAGTGAGAATGGTCACAGCCGAACTGGTTGAAAGTAAGAGACTCGGCGACGGGCGTGGCCGTCTTGCTCACTTCGCCTACGACGTTATCTATGGCGGAGGTACGGCAACCTGCGCAATGCTCAATTCGGATTACCGGCTACCCTTGACATATCCGGAGCTACTTGCAAAGTGCCGATTGAGTGGTCTTGCACCTGATGCGGACACGAGCCTCAGAAACCTATGCTACCCGTGTCCAAATCCAGAAGCGTTTGAAGGAGATGACCTTGAATTGCCAAATTTGTTTGTGCGCCGGCGTTGAATTCTGGTAAATCTCGTTACGTCGACACGGGCATCTGGGCGGATTCCTCGCTAAGGGCAGGAGACCTCGTGTGTTAACCCCGATGCTTGTTCAGTACGTGGTTGGTCTGTGCTGCCTGCGGCGCAACCCCGATGCCGTCGACATTACCGTTGGCGACTTGGTCCTTGATGAGGCTGCCGAGAAGCGACGCGATGTCGACATCACCGTTACTCTGCACGAAGAGGACGGGACTGTCCGAGCTTTCAAGGCGTATGAGGTCAAACGCGAAGGCAAGCCTTTGGACGTGGCGACGGTCGAGCAGTTATGTATCAAGCTCGGCGACATGCCGGCAGTCACTCATCGGGCGATTGTGTCCGCCTCCGGGTTCACCAGTGGGGCGATTGCCAAAGCAAACGCCCACGGGGTAGAGTTGTTTGAACTAAAGCCCTGGACAAGACCGCTGAGTGAGCAATTCGCTGAATTCCAGAACGCGGGCACGCCGAGCGAGTTCTTTCGCAGCTTCGTGACCAAATTGCTGGTTTGGAACGATTGGGTAACGTACTTACATGTACCACTCGGCCCCGAGTCATTCCAGTACGACGATACGGGACCGCTATATGCGGAAGATGGCTCCGTTCACAAGACGTACGCGTCTTATGGCGTTCTTCTCGATGCACTTCTCCGTCGGTCGACAGAATTGCTCTTTGCCTCGCGTCTTGCGCATGGGCAAATCGTTGTCTCGCCTAATGACTTGGCAAAGGACTTAACGGCAGGCGGCAAATGGCCGCACTCGCACACACTCCAAGTGTCGGAAGACCAAGTCTACCTGAAATTCGCGACTGGACTTGCAAAAGCGATGTCTTTCACAATCTCAGGCCATCTCGAATGGGAATCTTCAAACCGCGAACTTGGGTTTCATATCCTTGAGCAAGTTCCGTTTGGCGGCCCATTCGCTGCAACCGCGCTCGCTGAATGGGGAACGCCAGACGGGAAAATGACCGCGATGATTTTCGACCCCGAGTCTCGCACGGCAGATGTGCGCACCTTCACATTGTCCGAAAAGCACAAGAACTTCATCCGCAACCTGAAGATTTTAGGCGTAAACTGACCAAACCCGGTTTTCGAGGTCATGGCCAATTGCTCTTTCAGCGTTACCGTTCCCCTGCCCAGACTCGATTCGTTGCTTCCGTCCTCGATTCATTGCGGTACTCGCAGTTCCGTTGCATTGCGGCCAAACCGTTTCGTTGGATTGCTTCAAGGTTCGTTGCGTTGCGTTTGGCCGTAAACCTGCAAAGCCCCCCAAAAGCGTTTCACCGATTTTCGTGCAATAAATTGCAACGAATCAAGCTCGTTTTCAGTATTTGCAGGAGTTTTTCCATGTTCAAGTGGATCTGTCTCGGCGTCGCCGTCGTGTTCCTCGGTTTCATCGGCTGGGTGGCTTACGACATTCGCAACGACATTCATCGGTCGGCTGAGACAGTTCAGAAGTCAGGCCAAGCGGTCAACGAGCATTTGCCGGCCATCGTTCAGAAGAGCCATGAGGTGTCGGCCGTCGTCACTGAGAACCTGCCAACCATCGTCGAGAAAACGCGGACGACGACGGATACGCTTGCCGAACTTTCTGAAGACGTCAAACAACTGAAGGAACTGGCCGGCCTGACAGGCGGCACACGCGATCAGAATTTGGTCGCCTATGCCGAGAGCGTATTGAATCTCATCGACCAATCCGGCGGAACGATTGGCCTCAAGAAAACACTCGGCGGCAGCGGCCTGAAGAATCAGGTTCCCGCGAAGGAGTGGGTCGTCGGCGCCCGCAAAGAGGCCGTGTTCCTGACGCTCGTCGTGAAATCTAGTGCTGCGTCACACGATGATTTTAGGATAGACAGATCGCAGCTTTCTCCGCGCGTCGCCGATGCGGAATTGCCAATCGACGCCGCGTTGGCGATCGTTGATGTGGTCCGCCCACGCTTGCGTTTCTTGGCGCAGTTC
>DATANR010000259.1:0-8189 GCA_036266155.1 Gemmataceae bacterium
CGCGCGGCGCGTGCGCCGGGACACGCCGAGCCGCTTTCGCACGCGCGTCCTGACCGATGGGGTCACTCCATCGCTGCACGTGGACTACAAGAGCAGCAAGATCAAGCAGTACCCCAAAGAAGGCCGGGGCCTACGCACCGAAACGACCGTCAACAATCCGCGTGACTTCGCCATCAACCAAGGGCTGAATAATCTTCCCGCGTTACGGCAGATCGGCGTCCAAGCCAACCGACGTCTGCTCGACGTCCAACGTCTCAGCCACGATGGCCTGATCGGCGAAGCTGTGTTCCGTCAGGTCAACGAGCCGGCGGTGGTTGCCGGTCAGCGGGCCAGCGCCCTGCGTTTTGCCGATCCGCTGGTGCAGGCGCTATTCAGTGCGCTCTTGGTGTTTCGTCTCTTGCCTCGGGGTTTTTCCAACCGCGAACTGCGCGACTACTGGGGTCCCTTGATCGGGACAACGCCCCAGTCCATCACCCCCGGACAAATGACCTACCACCTGCGACGCCTGCGTCTGCACGGTCTCATCGAGCGCGTACCGAAATCCCATCGTTACCGTGTGACCGACGGTGGTTGGCGCACGCTGCGGTTTTGCACGCGCTGCTACAACCGACTGTTACGGCCCGGACTGTCGGAAGTCGTGCCGGAAGAAGCCGCATCCGACACCGATTTGCGCCGTCGCTTCGATCAATGGGACGAAGCCATCAAACGATGGCTGACCGAACAAAGGCTCGCCGCATGAAATTTGACTCATGCGCTAAGTGTTCTCTTGGTTAAGAACCCTAGCGCCAGGAACCCCCAGATTTGACCGGCCAACGACGGCGCACACGACTTTGTCGCAACGAAATGAAACAATTAATAGGGAGGGTGTGGCAAAACGGTGGCGATCTTGGCGACCTTACCCAAAAACCTGCGGAAAACGCACTTTTTCAAAAAGGAAGGTCGCCAACTGCTGGTGCACAAAAACCTCGACGGACTTCGCCATTTTGGAAAAAAGCGCCAGGCGACACTCCCCGTATGCAATACCCCAAGTATGCATGGCGCGGAACAGATTACTGGCCGTTCCAGACCGCCTGCCAGGCTTCGCGTTCAATCGTCGAGAGATCGGCCGTCGAGCTGGAATCGCGGAGCGTCACGAGTACGGGATCCCGGGCATATTCGGCGGACTTCCGCAGGACTGCGAGAGCGGACTTACGCCATTCGGCTCGCGCGTCCTCGGAAACCTCAGCGGCGTCGATGCCGCGGCCGAAGCCGGCGAGGGCTGCACACACGGCTGCTTGCGGCACATACTTTGGGTCGGCGTCGGCCGCTTCTTGGTAAAAGCGGGCTGCCGCCGCATAACGCTTGGTGCGGCGGCAGACCTCGCCGACCTCAGCCCAGGCGGCCGGCGTCGACATCGTCACCGCACCCGCGATCACTTGGGGCAACCGATCTTCGAGGGCCGCCATGCGCATTGCTCGGCGGGCCGCCGCTCGTGCCGTTTCACCCTTGGCGTTGTCGGCTGGGAATTGCTCGGCAGCTTCACGCAGGGTCGCCGCTGCCGTGCGGAACTGACCGAGCGTCAGGTAAGCATGTCCCAGTTCAGCACGCACGTCCGGTGAGGTTGGCAATGCGGCGACCGCGATCTTCAGTTCGTCGATACCCGTCTCATCGCCGAACGCGACCAGGCACCGGCCCAATTGCTGATGAATCGTCGCGTCGGCGGGCTCAAGGGCCAGCGCCTTGCGCACCGCGTCGACCGCAGTGGGATCGGCGGCCTTGAGCCGTGCCCGGCCCAGGGCGAGCTGCGCCTTCGCATCCGTCGGCCGAAGGTCGGCGATCGCCGCCAATTCCTTGGCCGCGGACTTGTGATCGTTCAGGTTCGCAAAAGTCGTCGCCAGCCGTTGATGGGTGTCGATATCTTTCGCATCAAGTTGAAGTGCCGCGCGGTAGGCGATCACCGCCGCCGGCAAGTCACCGGAGATGTGCAACATGTCGCCCAGGATGCGCTGGGCCGGGGCCGACGTCGGCAAGTTCTTGACGGCCGTCCGAGCTTCACGCAGGGCGCCGGTGACGTCGTTGTTCACGCGCATCGCATCGACCAGCCCGATGTGATATTCGACATTCTTGGGGTCGGCGGCCACGGCGGCACGGAATTCGGTGACGGCCTTGGATGCTTCCCATTTGCGTCGATGAATCTCGCCCAGACCGGCATGTCCGGCGGCGCCATGAGTCGGCGTCGCCGCGACGGTCGTAAACACCTTCAGGGCGGCGTCCAGATCGCCGCGCAACAACTCGGCCTTGCCGAGTGCGAGTTGAGCCGCGATGTCCTTGGGATCGAGTTCGACCACGGTCGCAAAGCTCGCTCGAGCGCTATCAGCATTGCCTTGGGCCATGAGAAGTTCGCCGAGACGCTTGTGAGCGACCGCCGATTTCGGATCGAGCGGCACGGTAGCGCGAAGGGCCTCAACGGCCTCAGCGGTTTTGCCGGCATCAGCCAGTGCGAGACTGAGTTCCAAGTTGATGCCGGCATTGGTCGGCCGGGCCGTTCGAGCCGCAGTCAGGTAGGTCACGGCTTCGGCAGGCTTGCCGTTGGCTCGCATGATGCCGCCGAGCATACTGTTGACGGCAAAATCCGTCGGATACTTGTGAGCCCCGGCAGTCAGTAACTGTTCAGCTTCCTTGTTGTTATCGCTCTTGATGAGGTTGTTCGCCAGAACGGCCACGCCGATAGCCGGCATGCCGGCGTCGACGAACTGTGCTTGTGCCGTTGCGTCGCCGCTATCCATTGCGGCCAACCACGGCTCCGCGACCGGATGTCCGCTGGCCTTCAGGATCGCCGCCAGTTGATGCCGCTCGTTTTGATCGTGAGAGATCGCCAGCCAGTCGTTCAGGCCGCTGACGAGACCAGCGCCTGCCGAGCCATTCCTCAAGCGATCTCCAATCGTGGCTGCGTCGCCATTCTGTATGTCAAAGCCATTATTTAGGAACAGTTCGCGATATTGCCCGGCGACAATACGTCTATCAAATGCCCCTCTGGTACTTGCTAGATCGCTTCGCCGCTTGTCGAGTTCGCTGGCCAGGGCCGCGGACTGATCGGGCTTAACGACCTCAGGCACGGGCGTCGGATTCTCGACGGGTTGGGCGGCAAGCGTCTGGCGATCGTCGTCAGCGCTCGACCGACCAACGTTGTGCTTGGTGAAGTAGCCGATCCACGCGGCCAGAAGGGCGGCGACAATGACGCCGGCGACGGCCAACATGCGTGCGAGCTGCCGGGCCTTGCGCGCCAGTTTCTCGCGTGCTTCCGCTTCGCACAAGCGCGCTTCAGCAGCGAGCCGGCTCATTTCCAGTTGTCGATTGCGATCCTGCAGACCATCGAGGCACTGCGTGACCATGCCGGCCAGAGCGCTGGCGTCCGCGGGGCGCGAATCGGGGTCGACGGCCAAACAGTGCTTGGCGAGAAGGACCAACGCCTGATCAGCCCCGCAACGGTCGAGCAAGACGTAGGCGCCGAACAGCTTGCCGCCGCGTGCCTGGTCGCGCAGCGATTCCGGCGCGCCGAAGTACGGCGGTTGACCCGTGAGGATCTGGCACAAAATTGCGCCCAGAGCAAAAACGTCGCCGCGACGATCAACGCGATCGATCTCGCCGCGCGCCTGTTCAGGCGGCATGTACGGCAGAGTGCCGAAAACCTCGCCCGCCGTGGTGAAGCCCGCTCCCGGCTCGTCCGGCCCAAGAGCGCGAATCGCGGTGGCTTCGGTGGCGTACTCACCTACGGGAGTGCAGCCGTCCCCGGAAAGATACGCCGACTTCTCGACGGCTTCGAACCCGTCCGGCGTCGGTGCAACGGCATCGGCAGGGTTGAGGAACTTGGCCAGGCCCCAGTCCATGACCTGGACTTCGCCGAACTCGCCGACCATGACATTGTCGGGCTTCAGGTCGCGGTGAATCACGCCCTGGCGATGCGCGTAAGCGACCGTCTGGCAAAGGCTTTCGAAGATCTTCAGATAGTGGGCCAGGTTGTCGGCCGGCGTGGTACGTTGACGCATCATCCGAGATAACGTTTGACCTTCGATCAACTTCATTGCGATAAACGGCCGAGTGTCGGACAGCGTGCCCACTTCATAGACGGGCACGACGCCGGGATGCTGAAGCCGGCCATTGATTCGAGCCTCGGCGAGGAAGCGCCGCAAGAGGTCCGGTCGATCCATGAACCGGCTGCGCATCACCTTGACGGCCACGGTGCGATTCAAGAGACGATCGTGCGCTCGATAGACGATGCCCATGCCGCCGCGAGCGATACGATCGTTCAAATCGTACCGGCCGGCAATCGGGCCGTTGATGGCGGATTCGGGCTCCGCGCCGTGGGGAATCGCCGGCTCAACCATCCCAGATGGGAGAGCGGGTGGTCCGGACGCGGGGAGGGGGTGCGCGATCATGGGTCCGCCTGGAGCGCGATGACGTACAACTCGGCGCTTTAGGATGGCTCACGATTGAGGGCGGGGCAAGTTTTCCGGTCAAGGTAATAGGGGTTCTGCCGAATTTATCGGTCTCAAACATTGGTGCCAACGCAGTTTTCACCTCGTCCGGCCGGCCTGTCGAAAAGTGGAATGGCAAGGTTTGCGTATCCCTCCTCGGATCCGCTCCATGCGCGTTCGTCCGCCCCACCTCGCGGGTTATGTCCTGGGTAGTCGACTGGGCGGCGGGCCAACCGCCGACGTCTTCGCGGCCGCCGACGAGGCCACAGGACGGGCCTGGGCCATCAAAGTCCTCCGCGACGACGCGGCGGCCGATTCCGCCAATGTCCAGCTGTTCGAGCGCGAGGCTCGTGCCGGCCTGCGCGTTCGCCATCCCCATCTCGTCCACGTTGTCCAAGCGTCCTGCGACGACGAGATTCCGCACATCGTGATGGAACTCGTTCCGGGCCGGTCGTTGCGCACGCACTTGCGCGAGGCTGGTTGGCTCAGGCCATCGCTGGTAGCCGCCGTCGGGCAACATGCGGCCGAGGCTTTGGCTGCTGTCCACGCGGCGGGATTTGTGCACGGCGACGTCAAGCCGGACAACTTGCATGCGACGCCCGGCCAGTCGGCGACGCTTCTCGATCTCGGCTTCGCGCATCGGCCGGGCCGCGACGAACATGTCTTCGGACCGGGATTCGTACTCGGAACCGCCAATTACATTGCACCAGAGCTGTGCGACGTGCCCGGCGACGACGGCCCACCCGCGGACGTGTTCAGTTTGGGTGTGACCTTATTTGAATTGTTGACCGGCGCCGTACCGTACGCGACGGGCACGGTCCACGAAACCATGATCCGCCACCGCGACGACCAGCCGGACAGCCTCTGGAACTGGCAAGGAAACTGGCCCCTGGGACTGGCAACGCTCGTCGACCGCATGCTAGAGCGCGACCCAGCCGATCGGCCAACTGCCTTTGAAGTGGCAGTCGAGTTGCGTTCGCTGTTTCCACGGCAAAGCGAAGTACGTTGGGCGGGATGAGGCTGAGACTACGGCAACAAATCAGCGACATTTACGATCGAACCTGCTTTTGCCAATGGTGAGACAGATTGGCTGGCAGTTACCGACGTGACATTGGCGTACGATACGCCATGCGGGCTATTAGGATCAGGTCGCGGATCGCGATGCACGATTACGAGCTTGTTGTTCAAGTCAACCACCCAGTAATCCGCGATCCCAACGGCCGCGTAGAGTTGGGCCTTGATTCCTGTGTCAATCGAGACTGACGAATCCGACACTTCAATCACGAGGAGTGCCGTCGTCGGCTGCTGCGGATAGTCGCGCGGCGAGCCCGGCACGACGGCAATGTCCGGCATCGGATCGGTAGCCTGGCTCAGCCGCAGCGCCATCTGCCCGCGAACCCAAAATCCCGGCCCAAACAGCGACGTCACGGTGGCGATGGCAAGTCCGAGCCCCGAATCATGAGGAGCGTTGGGATTGGGCATTTCCAGAATCTCGCCGTCGAGCAGGACCAGCTTCCGGTTGGCAAATTTCGGCAAGCTGTAAATGTCATGAAACTCATCGACCGTCCAGCGCTTGCGGCCGTTCGTCCAGGGACCCACGCCAAATGGCGGGGCGAATGGGCCAGTAATGGTCAACGTCGACATGCTTTCTCCCTTCCACAATTGTAGCGACGGCTCAGTGCGATTATTCCTTCCCCAACACCAAATCCACGACCCAGCACCCACGCACATGCGGCCCCTCGCCGCGGCAGTGACTTAGCACCTGCTCGTCGTCACAGCCGGCGTCCATCAACGCATCGGCCAGGATCGGCATCCGCTCAAACGCCCGGTCCTCGTAGATGCCGCGAGCCACGCCGACGCTGTCCGACGTTCGCCAACGCGGGTCAAATGCGACCGGGCGGAAGGGGTTGCCGAAGATGTCGCGCAACATTTGGGCGAATCGCGGCCTTTCTGCGTGTCGGCGTCCTCGCCAAACTTCCGCGACCTCTGGCTTGAAGCGATCCGAATAGTCTCCAGCCCGAAGCTGAAGGACAAGCGATGTGACCTGAAGCGCGGCGTCCCAAAGCCGCTTGTGCGTTGCGAGCATTGTGTCTATCAATACTTGTTGACTGCTCCTCGAAGTTCTTTGACTCGAAAGTAGTCGCTTTTGCGATTCGCGCACGAGATTCAACTCGTCAAGTGACAAGTGCCCGTCAGCGTATTTTTCAGCGACGACCAGATGGTATGGAATCTCCCGCTCCTGCAAATTGGTAAGCAGATCGCGCCAGCACCCGCATAGATAGAGCCGTAATCGTCGTATCGGTATCTTTGGAGAACTTTCTCGCTTCAGGAACACGATGAGTTCGTGCGGAAGGCGTGAATTCAGCCACTCCTCCTCCGTCATCCCCCACCTCCCTCCGCCTGCTTCCGGCGCTTCCATTCGGCCAGGCGTTCGGCGATCTCGGCTTCGTAGCCGCGGTCAGTGGGTTCGTAGTAGGTCTTGTCGACGCCGAGGTAGTCCTGAACCACAAAGGCACCTTCGCCCGAATGGGCGTACTGATAGCCCTCGCCGTGGCCGAATTGTTTGGCGCCCTTGTAGTGGCTGTCACGGAGGTGCTTGGGCACCGGGATCGTGCGGCCCTTCTGCACGTCGCCGCGGGCCGCGCCGATCGCCGTCGTTGCCGAGTTCGATTTCGGGGCCGTCGCCATGTAGATGACCGCTTGCGACAGTGTGAGCTGGCACTCCGGCAGGCCGACCATTTCGACCGCTTGCCAGGCGGCCGTCGCCACGAGCAGGGCCCGCGGGTCGGCATTGCCGATGTCCTCGCTGGCCAGGATCACGATGCGCCGGGCGATGAACCGCGGGTCCTCGCCGGCTTCGAGCATGCGGGCGAGCCAGTAGATCGCCGCGTCCGGATCGCTGCCGCGCATGCTCTTGATGAACGCGCTTGCCAGATCGTAATGCGTGTCACCGGTCGGGTCGTAGTTGAGCACCTTGCGCTGGATCGAGTCTTGCGCGACTTCGAGCGTGAACTCGACCGGCTCCGTCGTCGACGATTTGACGCCGATCTCCAAGGCGGTGAGCGCTCGACGGGCGTCGCCATCGGACATCTCGGCCAAAAACTCAAGAGCGTTTGGGTGCATGTTGATCGCGATGTCGCCGAGCCCGCGTTCGGTGTCGGCGACGGCCCGTTGCAGGAGCGTCTTGATGTGCTCGCGCGTCAACGGCTCGAAGGTGAAGATCTGGCTGCGGCTGAGGAGCGGCGTGTTGATCGCGAAAAACGGGTTCTCGGTGGTCGCCCCGATCAGCACGACGACGCCATCTTCGACGTCCGGCAACAGCACATCCTGCTGGGCCTTGTTGAAGCGATGAATCTCGTCGACGAACAGGATCGTGCGTTCGCCGTGCATCTCCAGATCGCGGCGTGCCTGTTCGAGCAGTTCGCGAACTTCCTTGGTGCCAGACGCCGTCGCATTGAGCACGCGAAACCGGCTCTTGGTGTGCTGCGCGATCACCTGAGCGAGGGCCGTCTTCCCCGTGCCCGGCGGCCCATAGAAGACGAGCGAATTGAGCCGATCGGCAATGAGCATCCGGCGGAGCAACTTCCCTTCGCCGATGAAATGCTCCTGGCCGATGAACTCGTCGATGGTGCGTGGGCGCATCCGTGCCGCGAGCGGCCGGGCTTGCCGACGATTGGCTTCACGAACGTCGGCGAAGATGTCGATGGGTAGGCTCCGGGTATCAGATGGACCAGT
>DATANR010000260.1:0-3790 GCA_036266155.1 Gemmataceae bacterium
AGACTGTTCTGCGGGAAGGTCATCACGAACGAACGTCCCGCGTACTCGGCCGGCACCTTAACCTTGCACCGGTACCAGAGCCGATGCGCGAACAGCAACTCCGGGATCTTGTTCTTGTCGCCCGGCACCGCGATCGCTTTCCAACGTGGCTCGTCGGGCAGACCGGTCATTGGCTCGGCGACCGGCCCGGGCAGCGCTTCGTCATAACGGCACACCTCCCACAACCCTTCTAGCGCCACCGCCGACCGCGCCGCGTTTCGCGCTGGAGCCGGAAATTCGAAAACTTGCTTCGCCGCCTGCTCGTCGCTGGCGTCGCGGTTCAACTCACCCGGCTTGAACTTCGTATACGGATGGAACGGACCGGCGCTCAAGCAGAAGCAATCCGAGGCGAACAGCAGACGGGTCGGCTGCCCTTTGCCATCCTTCGGGATCGGCACGCGGATTTCGAGTTTGTGGTCGCCCTTGGCAAGCTGCTGGTCGCCGAGCTTTTGCCAGCCGACCTCGTTCCACGTGGCCAGCTCCATCAAGTCGATCGTCTGGAACTTCGGGTCGCGCGCATCGATCAACACCCAAGGAGCATCGTCGATCCGCCACTCGAACGGCGAGCGCACGTACTCCATGCCGGCCCGATGCCAGACCTCGTATTTGCCGTCGACGGCCGTCGTGAACGGATACTTGAACGATGCGGCCCCGCCCGGCAGTTGCTTGGCAAAATCCTTCGGCTCGACGTTGACGAAGAGCCACTTGCCGCCCGAAAGCCACTCGGCATGCCCCGTCTCGGCTGGCTTTGTGGCCGGCACGCTCTCGGCCGGCAACTCGGACTCGATCCAGACAAACGGGGCCGGCTCGGCCTGAGCCGTTGCGACCAGAAGCAATGCAGCGAAGGAGGCAAAGCGCACGCGACACTCCAGAAATGCGGGCCGTCCACGGTAGCTGAGTATTATCGCGACAAAAGACAGTGGGACCATGCTTGTCATGCTCGGGTTGAACCAGCCAATGTTCCCGCCTGTCAGTCGGTAGAACGACCACTATGTCGATCCCGGAGAAGATAACTGGCATGTCGCCGATCGTTGGGAACAGCCCAACCTTGGAAGCCGTTCGGCGTGCGATCACCTAAGTGGCGTCGACCGATGCGACCGTTCTCGTGCTCGGCGAAACGGGGACAGGCAAGGAACTCGTCGCCCGTGCGATCCATGACCAAAGTTCACGAAGTAGTATGAACTTCGTCCCGGTCAGCGGCATCGCGCTCGCACCCGGCCTCGTCGCCAGCGAACTGTTCGGCCACGAAGCGGGCGCGTTCACCGGCGCGGCCCGCCGACATGTTGGACGATTTGAGCAAGCGCACGGCGGCACGCTCTTCCTTGACGAAGTCGGTGAACTAGCCGCGGACACTCAGGCAGTCCTTCTGCGAGCCCTTCAAGAGCGCGTGATCGACCGAGTTGGCGGCGGGCCCATTGCCGTGGATGTGCGTGTCATCGCGGCCACCAATCGCGATCTTGGCGCCGAGGTGAAGGCCGGGCGATTCCGTGTGGACCTGTATTACCGCCGGTGCGCACGTGACGCAGAAGCAAGAGCGCGTGAAACAGGAATGAGGTGTGCCATTCCTGCAGCAGCCATCGCCAATTGTCCCGCCGCACCGTCGACGTAGAGTGTCCCTTTCCCGCGTCGCCGATCGCCAATGGGACCTCGCGATGGATTTACTTGCTGCCGTCACTCAGGGATTCCAAACTGTTAATGCGGACCCAGCGTATCGACAAAAGGCACTCGAATTCCTCGGGCAATGGCTGACTGGGCCGGACTTCGCGGCCTATCGACCGCAAGTTGAATGGCAGATCGCCAACGGCAAATGGGCCGACCTGCTCGATGCCTTCTATCAGGTCATGCCATTCGGCACTGGCGGCCGCCGCGGCGCGGTTGGCATCGGGCCGAATCGGATGAACCTGTGGACGCTCGGCGCTTCGGTACAGGGACATTGCGAATACCTGAAGGCTCGCTTTCCCGGCGTGCCCGATTTGCGGGTCGCGCTTGCCTTCGACGTTCGGCAATTCGAGGACAAGCGCCAAGTTTACAATCCCGCGCTGCCCAATCCCGTGCTGCATCTGTCGAGCCGCGACTTCGCCCAGTACGCCGCCCGCGTGTATGCCGCCAATGGCATTCAGTCGCACATTTTGCCGCCCGATAGCCCGCGGTATCTAGCCACGCCGGAGCTGTCGTTCGCCATCCGATTTCTGAAAGCGCACGGCGGGCTCAATGTCTCGGCGTCGCATAATCCGCCCGATGACAACGGCGGCAAGTTCTACGACGAGCGCGGCGGCCAACCGGTCCCGCCCGATGATCAGATCATGTCCGACTTCGTCGATCAGGTGCAGCAGATCCGCGTGATCCCCTGGGCCGACGCGGTCCGCAGAGGTAAAGTCCGCTTCCTCGATGACACGACGCACAAAGCCTACATCGACCTTTGCCGGCACCAGAGCGTGACGAGCCCGCCGAAGACCGACGAATTGCGTTTGGTTTATACGCCCCTGCACGGCGTCGGATCGATGACGGCGATGGAGGCCCTGCAAGCCGCGGGCTTCAAGCCGATCCCGGTCCCCGAGCAGATGACGCCGGACGGCCAGTTCCCCAATGTGACCAAGACGCCGAACCCGGAGGTCCGCGAATGTCTCGACCGGGCCGAGCGCACAGCCCACGAGCACAAGGCCCATCTCGCCATCGCCACCGATCCGGACGCCGACCGCATCGGCGGCCTCGTCGCCTGCGACAAGGACGGCGGCGGCGACTATCGCTTCGTCACCGGCAACGAAATCTGTGCGCTGCTCACGCACTTCAAGCTGAACCAGCTCGCGAAGAACGGCATCATGCCCGCGTCGCCGATCATTGTGACGACGGAGGTCACTACGTCGATGGTCGGTTGCATCGCCCGGTCGTTCAACGCTCAGTGCGTGGAGAACCTGCTTGTCGGCTTCAAGTACATCGCCGAGGTGCTCTGGCAACTCGAATCGACCGGCCGGTATGAAGACGTGAGCGGCACGACCGCCGACTTCGTGCTCGGCTGCGAAGAGAGCTATGGCGTGCAGACCACCGCCGACGTGCGCGACAAAGATGCCGGCGGCGCATCACTGCTTTTCGCGGAGATGGTGCTCGAACAGAAGCGACAAGGACGAACGGTGCTCGACTACCTTGATGCCCTCGCCCGGCGGTTCGGCTACTTCCGTAACGAGGTGCTTAACATTGTGTTGCCGGGCATCGAAGGCAAATCGCTGATGGGGCGGATGCTCGAATCACTACGGCAATCGCCACCGAAGTCGATCGGCGGACAGACTGTTACGCACGTCGAAGACCTGCGCGACGAGGACGGCCGCATGGGCCCTCTGCGCGGCGCGACCGACGCCGCATCACGCAACTTCCTAATCTTTACGCTGGGCGACGTCGGCAAAGTCGTGCTGCGCCCCAGTGGCACGGAGCCGAAGGCGAAGGCGTATCTCGAAGTCCGCTCGAATCCGTGGAAGGCCGGCGTGACGGGCGAAGCGTGGGACGCGGCCTGTCGGGCGATCGACGCGCTGACGCAGCGCGTCGCCACTGATTTCCTGGAGCAGGTGTTGGCCACTGTCGGCCTGAAGCCTGTGGCGGGGGCGGACAAGCTGAGTCGATAATTGTCTTTCGACAAGGAGCCAAACATGCGAGTGACATTCCTACTAGTGCCCCGTCAAACCTTAATTTTGGGGTAGAGGCGTTTGAGTTTTTGGCGGGCATCGTCGATTTTGAACTGCCAGTCGACGCCGCGCTGCTT
>DATANR010000261.1:0-36762 GCA_036266155.1 Gemmataceae bacterium
ACCGCCTCGGCCTGATCCTGCCGCGCCGCCTCCGCCGACCCGAGGACCACCGGCCTGTGTAGTGAAGACTTTCGACCCCGACGGCCATATTCGCCGGGGAAAACGACTGCCGACGAGCTGAATAGCGTAACTTGGGTTAGCCCTCAGTCCAGTTGCGCGCGAATGTCTTGGCGGCGAGAAAGCACTCAAGCAACTCAGGACTCGTAAACCATTGTCCGGATCGTCGGAATGCACCAAGGCGGAGCCGATTCCCGTTCGCCAGCTTGATTCCGCGGAAAATCCACCTTGCCAGCGTGGCCGGATGGACGGGTCGCCCGCTTGGAGCTCTGCACCGGCGAGCCGCCTCGGCAAGCGTGATGCTGGTCGCGCAGCGTACCGTCGGTGGCAGGGCACGCGCCAATGGGTTTAATGAGGCGGAAACCATCCGTTCGACCTCCGAAGTTCCCTGAAGTGACCCGGCCACCTACAGGCATGCACCCTGGACAAAAGGGTGACAATTCCGCGCCTGAGTGAGGGATTCTTGCGAATCCTTGAGTAGCCTTTTCGAATAGCGGCAGGTGCTCGCGCGAGCACATCCGGCCATTTTTCACAAGCGGGGATTGTCGATGATGAGCCGTGATGGGCTCAATGGGGACAAATTGATTTGTCGGAGAGTTTAGGCGATTAATGGGGACAAAAGACTATGTCCCCTGCCCCTTCCGGCGGTGATAGGCTTTCTCAACCGTGTCGCGTTGGAGAGGGCTCCCGTCCTTGTTGCCCCAGGATTTGTCTTTCAGCAGCAACCGCGCCGGGATTTCGCCGAATGAGAGCCCGCCCTCGTCATAGAGGCGGACGATCTCGTCGTCGCGCTCGGTTTTCCGTGGTTTGGGGTCACGCTCTGCCTTCAATCTCGCTCGTTCGACTTCGCTGACTACCCGCGTCATGGCATCGAGCAGACGGGGTGCCTGTTCCGCTATGAGTGCTGCGATCTCTTCATCGGCCATATCGGGGTATGCGCGAACGATCCTGATCGCCTCTTGAATCACAAGAGGCATTGCCGCTTCATACATCGGGCCAATGGCGAGTTCGCGGAAACGGCAATGCTCGGTCGTTGGAAGGTTTTGAATGATGATTTGCAGCGCCGCGGCGCTGGATCTCTCGCCGAGCAACTGCAAGAAGACATCGACATCCTGGTTGGATAGCCGGTCGTAATTGTCCAGAAGGCTCTGAGGAGTGGCAGGTTCCACGGCATTACCCAGTTGGCTGGCGATTGGGAGCACTTCCGCAGCCGCCGGTTGCTGGTCAGCCGGCATTCTTCATGGGGTCGATTGTACAGCAATGAGCCGTGATGTTCTGCTGGTTCTCATGTCTACGGCGAGACTTGGAAGGATCTTTGTCCGTTCGCCTCTGTATCGCAAGATCCGTAGAGCGGGGCGTGCGATTGAAAAAGGATGGAGTGCATGCGTTCGGCGGCGCGTATCGTTCGCTGCCTTCGAAATGGCCCAAGTTCGCGGAATTCTCGATCGTTTCTTCGGGTTTCGGGTGTAGAGGGCGTGAAATTGGAGACGACCTCCGCAGCGATTTCCGGTCGAACGACTGAGCGAGGCGATGGCCAACAAACGGCCGAGGCTGGGACTCGAGCGTCCTGCCAGTCGGCTGGTGACCATGAACCGGTTATCAACTCAATGAAAGGGACGATCGACAAATTGCTCGCCGACCTGTGAGCGGCGGTCGCGACCGGCGAACGGCTCGATTCAGCCCCATTCCCGTTCTCTGTGGTGGCTCGCCTGTTGATCGCCGTCAAGGACGTCCGTGGCATGCTTAACCGTGCCCGCGGGCTGCGCTTGCATCTCGATCAGAACCCCAAGGTCGTTGCCCGCTTCATGACCAAGCGCGGCGGGTCTGCCCGCTCCAGTCGTGGACAATGGAGACTCCGCGAGGCCACTATGTGGCGTGCATGCTTGGGTGGAGGAATTTGACCGGCACCGGAATCGCCGGATGATGGCACCGTTCGAGTTTACGCTGGCGGTGCCGGCGGATTTCTGAAAGCAGTTGACGGAAGGAGTTAGCAAGATGCTGCCGAATGTGTACGCCGACAACGGGGTTGCCCCGCTCACGGCGAAGCAAGAGAAGTTTGTGCGCGAGTGGCTGATCGACGGCAACGCGACCAGGGCCGCGCATCGAGCCGGCTATTCGCTGAAATCCGCCCACGACATCGGCAGCGAGAACCTTAGAAAACCCGAGATTAAACAGAGAATCGCGCAATTGAAGGAACACTACGCTCAACAGGCGGAAATCTCGGCAGTTGATGTACTTAGGGAAATGAAGTTTCTGGCAAACTCCGACATTCGGGAAGTCAGGTTTGCCGCAGACGGATCGGTCGACTGGGATGAGACGCCCGCGCACGCTGCCAGGGCGATTCAGGTCCTGGAGGTCGAGAAAACGGATACCCGGCGAGGCCCACGCATCAAAACAAAGGTTCGGATGTACGACAAACGCACAAGCCTCATCACGCTCATGGAGCACCTCGGCTTGGTTTCGGCCGAGCTTCCGCCGCTCGAAGTTTTGTTGAACCGATTGCCGCCAAATGTGGCGTCAATTTTCAGGAGGTTGTTGAGCGGCCCCGACCCCGACGAGCGGGCCCGCTTGCGTCAGCAGCAAGCAGGCGGGCCGGAGGGCATTGGCGACGCAGCGCCGCCGCCCTCATAAGCCGGCCTTCTGCCGTCGAGCAAGCTGCTTGACAGCGTCATCCTGGGCGGCATCCAGGTCGCCGCTGAAGCAAGCGGCCAACCAGTCGCCCGCATCCATCTCGGCTTGCAAGGCGACCGGCCGCAGTTTGGAATCGGTCGGCTCTGGATTGCGCGGTCGCGCGGACGACGAGGGCCGTCGGACGTCAATGAGCAGAAATCCAGCGCCACGCGCCCATCTCGGGCAACTAGCTGATGGCGAATTTCACTTCGCGCTGTTTCACTCTCTCCATCGCGCGGCGCGCAATTCCGGCCGCCCCTTATGCCACGCCGCCGTTTCTCGCATTGGCGACGACTCATTTCGCTCGGCTCCGCGCCTGCGCAAGTGCGCGGAAACCCAACCGGAAACGAACCGTGAAGCGCTTGAGTGCCCGCCACTGCTGCTGCGCCTAGGCGATCGCCCGTCCAACCGGCATGGCCTCGAATCCAGTCCGCCTCTCAAGCATCAGCCGGGGCGCGCGTGAATTCGCACTGTTCCGAAGGCCCGTAGCACGACTTGAGCGGATTGGGTAGATTTAGAGCTAACACATGTCAGGTGACGCCCAAATGCGCAGAAACCGCAGTCCGTTGCTGATGATGCTTGCCATGGCGCTCGTCGCCGTCAATTTGGTAACCCTTGCGATCTTTCAATTCCTACGTCCCGGGGTCAATGGGCTACCCGCACCAGTCTTACTAGTTGCGAGAGCCAGTGATGTCGAAGAACCGTTGCCGCCACTCCCACCGGGGTTAACCATTGAGGTTCTTGCAACCAAGCCAGAAGTCTGGCCGGACGGCCAGCCGGTGGTGGTGCTCGGCGACCGGCGCCTTTTGCACGGACACGAAGTCGACGCGATCGCCTTCCGGCCCGATGGTGGGTCGCTAATCTCGGTCAGCCGGGAGATGGTGATCGCGTGGGACGCGGCCACCGGCAAGGAACTCGCTCGCCGCGAGCCAGAAGCGTCGGAGTTTTACAAGTATTCCCTTGTCGCGGCGCGGGTGGGACGGGTCGTTGAGATCGAGCCGAGCGCCCGACCTTTGAAGGTCACGGTCTTCGACTGGGACACCCGGAAACGCCTCTGGGCTGACAAACTCCGTCCGACTCCGGAGGGTGAACGTCACGCGACGGTCCTGTCCCCAGACGGCAAGTACCTCGCTGTGCTCGTCGGCAACGCCGTCAGCCTGTGGGACCTCGACCGCAAGACCGAGTCCCGTGTGCTCACAGCGGGCGACCGCGACTGCACGGCCGCCGTCTTCACGCCGGATTCCAAGTCGCTGGTTGTCGGGGACGCGGGGCACACGGTCCGCGTCTGGGACCTGTCGGGAGCGGACGCGGCCCGGATATTCAGCGCCGCCGCCGGAACTGAGGTGGCCGGGCTGGCCGTCTCGCCCGACGGGACCAAGGCGGCTTCAGTTGGCCGCCAGGTCAACGGTCGAAACTTTGGTGACGGGCTCGCCGAGCACACCGTGTTCGACATTGAGGTCCGCCTCTGGGACCTCGAAGGCGGCCGACTGATCGGCTCGGTCCCAGCTTATCCCAAGGGTTGGGCGGACACCGGGGCAAAGCCATCGCACACCAAACTCCTCTTCCTGGACAACGGCACTCTGTTGACCGCATCCGGGTCGATTTCCCCGAACTTCGTTCACCGCTGGGATGTGGCAACGGCGACCCAGCTCCCGGACTTTCCCAGCCCGCTCGACCGGCTCTTCGCGTTTGCGGTCTCGCCGGACGGGAAGGTACTCGCTGGTGCAACCGAGACCGGCCGGATCTGCCTTTTCGATATGGCGACCGGAATGGAACAGGCGCCCGTCGAGGCACACAACGCCCGCATCGACTCGGTCGCCTTCTCGGCCGACGGCAAGACAGTGCTGACTGGCGCTGGCGATGGGGCGCGTGCGTGGGACGCCGTCACGGGCAGGCCGATGGCCCGGTATCGGCTCGACGACCCACGCCTTGGTGAAGTGACGATAAGCAAGGACGGCCGAGTGATCGTCACTCAGAGCCATGCCCGCAGCCGGACGGCTGTCTGGGACGTTGCTATGGGCGGCCTCATCCGTGACTTCGGCATGATGATCGGGTCGCCGATCATTTCGGCGGACGGCTCGGTCATCGTTGCCAGCCTGTTCGACGGCGACCGGCACGGCGTCGGCGTGTGGGACGCACGCACCGGGGACCAGAAGTGGACCACCAAACAGCCCGCGGACTTCCGGGATGAAAGCCTTTTCTACGGTCCGGTTCTGTCGTCGAACGGCCGCCGGCTGTTCGTCGGGCGAGGCCAGCTTGCTGTCTTTGAAATCGCCACCGGCCGTGAAATCGCACATTGGGACCCGAAGGAGACGGGTGCCCTCCCCGACGGCGAGTTGTTGCATTTCGCCAATGTCTCGGTGGCATCGACGCCCGATGGCAAAGAACTGGCCTTTGGGTCCGAGTACAGTGAAGAGGCGGTGATCGTGGACGCGCTGACTGGCAAGCCGCGGCTGCGAATTCCGACACGGTCAGCGGCCCCGCTGGTGTTCTCGGCGGATGGCCGGATCCTCGCCACTGGTGGCGGCTGGCAAGACAAGTCAGTTCGGCTATGGGATTTCAGGACCGGTGCAATGATCCGGGAATTGACCGGAAAGCCCACGCGAGCCTCCATGCTCGCTTTCAGCCCAGATGGAAAGCGCGTCGCCGCCGGATGCGTAGACGGGACTGCAATCCTGTGGGACCTATCCGCCAAATAACGCGATGCGACGTTTCCACCCGAGGTGGCCGCCGGAGCATCGAGAAGTTGACGCGCGGGTTTAATGTTTGGAGTTGAAATCCTGATGGACTTGCTGGCGATAGAGGACAGACTCGGGCCGCGCGGCGATCAAGAAATGGGCGTGGCCAAGTGACACGGCAACGACCGCAAGAGCGTTCCTTGCTCCCCGTGAGTCATGCAACGTAATTGCCGCAACAAAACGGTCTCGGGGTTTGCAGGTTCCAGTGCATTGGTCACGGCATCAGCCCTCCCGGAATGGCCGAAGATCATCCTCATAAGCCTCCCGGTCCCGCTCCTCGTCGGGATCGACTAACAATTCCTCGTTGTTCGCGATGTTGCAAACGCGGCGGTAAATCTCCTTAACGATGGACTCCTGAACAGGATACCCCCACGGAATTTCGCCATCCTCTTCGTCCCAATCGACGTAGCCCTCGCTCCAGAGCCAAAGCAGTCCCTGTTGCTCTCGGTCCAGGACTTCGCCGTGCCGGGCGCAAATATCGCGGATCGCTTCTTCGAACAACTCGAAGAAAATCGACTGATCTCGCTGCTTCTGGTACTTGAACTCTTCCCATACATCCTTGAGCCTGGAGTCGCCGCTCTGCCGACAGTTGCCAGGTAGTTCCTTGATCTCGGCAATCACCTTGGCGACGAGACCGTCGTACAGCGCTGCTGCCATACGCCGGACACGTTCCAGACGGTCCGCGTCTACCGAACTGAACTCGCCCATTATGACGCCCTCCCCGGCGACCCTCTTGCGGACTGTTATGGTCGTTCGGGGGTCGCCAATGATCCCGGCCGATCGGCAAGTTCGGACGATGTCGGCCCCACTGGCTTCGCGGTAGCGCGAACTCGATCGAGTACCGTCAGCTTCTGCCAAATTTTGCTCGAAAGCCCGGTCGTCAAGTTCTCGAACTGGTCCACTGCCGCCAGCGCTTGCGAGTCCGAAAAGTCCTGGACGTACAATTGGCCGATCTTGCTGACGACTGCCAGCAGTTCAGTGCAGAAGTGCAGGTAACGACCCATCGCTTCGAAATCCATCGGCTTCTTGCCCACCTCGAGCCGGCTCGCCGGCTCGCCCAGCCGGTCCGGGTCCTTGGACAGCTGGTGCATATCGATGATGTGTGCCACGGCCCGCAGTTCGTGGACTGCCCGGAGCGCCCGCCGCCTTTTGACTCGGGTCTCGAGTGTCACCAAGAAGATGGCAGCCGCAGTGAGCACGGCGACGCTGCCCTTGGCCTCGTCCAAGAAGCTCAGAGCCGTCCGCCAGAACGTGCGCCCATCGGGGCGGCTCTCGAAATACGTCACCACTCCGCCGACCGCGATCGCCGCCACCAATCCGAGCCCGGCCCGCAGCCACAAGTTCGGCCGGCGGATCGCGGCCGCCCGGACGAGTGCATCCCGTGTGATCTGGACGACCTCGGCGGCCAACTTCGACAGCCCGGAGTCCTCGAACCGTGTCCGGATTTGTTGGCTGACCTTTTCGACCGTCTCAAGCAACTTGTCTTCGCGTAACTGTAGCTTCACGGGCGAACCTTCTTTCTCGACCGGCAGTTCGAGTGGGTGGTCGATGGTGACCAAAGTCACGCGGGAAGGCAGCTATGCCGCCACTGACCTGCCGCGCCGTACTTCGGGAATGGATCAGGGAACTTGCGTTGGCCCGCAAGTCAACGAGCCCGAGTTTACAAGTACGAAAGTAGGAATCAAGGACTACTATTGGACGTCCGGCGGCCCGTCTTTCTGGGCGATCCAGGAAGGGGGGCGCCATGCCGTCAAAGAAGCGACGGATCGAACACGCCGAGATTGTCAAGCGGTTCGCGGCCCGGTTGCGGGAGCGCCGACTCGGTGCCGGACTGACCCAGGCAGCTCTTGCCCGCCTGGCCCACTTGACGCCAAGCTACGTCGGCCGACTGGAGGCCGCCGGAGCGGCACCGGGAATCGACACGTTGCAGCGGCTGGCGGTGGCCCTCGGGACAACCGAACATGACATCCTGCCGCTGTCCCCGCCCCCTGACCCCCTCGACCATCTCAAGGCAAGGGGCAAAGTCCTCTTCGACGAACTGCTCCAGAAAGCGGACCGGGAACTGATGCAGGTCCTGGTCCCGCTCCTGGCCCGACTGATCGAGGGCCCAGCCCGCGTCAGGTAAGCGGACCCAGTGTCGGGCATCACCATTGGTAACGACGCCGCTGACTGTGCCAGCTAACAGCACCGTTCACACGAATGGCCAGCGAGAGCAGCTACTGGCTGAAAACCGGGTCACGCAACCGGGTTCCCCATTTGTCCCGGCGGCGCGGGCCGTCGGACCTCGAAGAGCGGAAGTCCATCCCCACGCGCCCATCACGGGCAATAAACTGATACCGAATCTCTCTTCTGGCGATTACACTCTCTCCATCGCGTGGCTCGCGCAATTCCGGCGGCCCCTCATTCCGCGCCGCCGTTCCCACGGACTGGAAGCGACTACCTTCGTTCGGCTCCGCGTTCACGCCTCCAGGCGCGCGGAACCCCGCCCGGAAGACAACCATGATTCGCCGTCACGTCTCCCGCATCGTCCTTAGCCTGGAATCGTTGGACGAGCGCATCACGCCGGCGGCCGGCGATCTCGACCCGACGTTTGGGGTCGGCGGCAAGGTCGTTACGACGGTGGGTCCGTTCAACGACTACGGCAACGCAGTCGCTATTGATGGGGCCGGTCGCATAGTAGTCGCCGGAAACATTCAGGTGACCAGTAGTTCTTCGTCAAACTCCGAATTCGCACTGGCCCGCTACAACCCGGACGGCAGTCTCGACGCTTCCTTCGATGGAGATGGCAAACTAACTACCGCCATCGGCACGGGCCATGACGAGGCGCTCGGTCTGGCCCTGCAATCCGACGGCAAGATCATCGCCGTGGGAGACTCCTTCAACGGCAGTAACTCCGACTTCGCCCTTATCCGGTATTTGACTGACGGAGCGCTGGACCCAACATTCGGGACTGGCGGCAAGGTCGTCACCGCTTTCGGGGCCGCCGACGACTACGGCTACAGTGTTGGTATCGATGGGCTTGGCCGCATCGTCGTCGGAGGTTTCACACTCAATGCTGGCGATAGTGAATTTGCGGTGGCACGCTATTCGGCCAGCGGCGTGCTCGACCCGACATTTGGGTCTGGTGGCAAGGCAATCACTTCGTTCGGTCCAGGAGGCGATACCGCGTACAGCTTGGCGATCGACTCGGCCAATCGCGTCGTATTGGCTGGCCGGGCCCACGTTGGCGGCAATTCAGGGCTTGCCGTAGTTCGGTTCACTGCCAATGGCGTACTCGACCCCACGTTTGGAACCGGAGGCACGGCTGTGACTCCTTCCATCGATCAGGCCGCCTGCGTTGCAATCGATGGTTCCGGCCGCGTTGTCGTAGCTGGTACGGCGAGTAGTCGATTTGCCGTGGCTCGTTACACCGGTTCTGGAGTGCTCGACCCGACGTTCGGATCGGGTGGCACTGTCACAACCGTTTTCGCGGAGAACCAACTAGCGAACCAAGGGGCTACAGGCATAGCGATCGATGGATCCGGCCGAATTGTTGTCTCAGGAGGCGACAGCGGCGGCAACGCAGACTTCGCCCTAGCACGATATACCCCGACCGGAGCACTTGACACCACATTCGGAGACGGCGGCACTGTCATCCAAGCGATCGGGACTTACTCGGACTTTGCATCCGGCCTAGTTATCGATGGGTCAGGGAGTATCGTCGTCGCGGGCGGTGCATACACGAGCAACCTCTACGACTTCACCGTGGCACGATTCAGCACAAACAATCCCCCGGACTTGAGCAGCACTTCGGCCCCACTCGTCTACACCGAGAACGACGGCGCTGTGGCCATTGATCCCGCGTTGACAGTGACGGACAGCAACGATTCGAATCTAATACGCGCGACCGTGAATTTTGTGAACTACGTCTCGACCCAAGACGTCCTCGGGTTCACGTTGCCCGCCGGAATTAGCGGCAGTTTCGACGCCAGCCTTGGCGTCCTCACTCTCAGCGGATCATCGAGTTTGGCCGATTACCAGGACGCTCTGCGCTCGTTGACCTACACGAACACGAGCAACAGCCCGTTGGAACAGCCACGCTACATCACGATCACAGTGGACGATGGCGAGGCGACCTTCAACATCAGCGATTCATTGACCCGCGAAATCATCGTCAGACCCCTCAATGACGCCCCTTCATTCACGGACGACGGATTCCTTCAAGCTGTGTTGCAGGGCACCGCGGAACCGGCAGGTCAAAAAGTCTCCACCATCTTCCGAGGGCTCTTCAGTGACCCGGACATCGGCGATACGCTGAGCGGCGTCGCCGTCGTTGGGGACACTGCGAATCCCGGAACGGAAGGGAAATGGCAATACTCCTCGGACAACGGCAGCACATGGTTCGACGTCGGCGCCGTCGCCGACAACGCGACGGCGTTAGCCGTGTCTGCCGCGACCCGTCTCAGTTTCAAACCCCTTGCCAACTTTGCGGGCGACCCGACTCCACTCGTCGTCCGCGCGATCGATAGCACTTTCGCCGGCGCGTACACGATCGCCGGCGGCCGCCAGGCAATCGACACTTCGACCAACGGTGGGACTTCCTCTATCTCCGCGACGACGAATCTGATCCTCACGACGGTGTTGCCGGCCGGCACTGGCGGCAACACGCCGCCAACGCTTTCTGGGGTGCCCATATCGGCCAACATCGACGAGCAGCAGACGCTGGCGTTCACCGCATCCGCCACCGACCCGGACGTCGGGCAGGTCCTGGCGTTCCGTCTGGTCGGGGCGCCAGTCGGAGTTAGCATCGATCCAGACTCGGGGGCGTTCACGTGGACCCCAACCGAGGCCCAGGGTCCGGACACGTTTGTCCTACTGGTCCGCGTGACCGACGGATTTGTCAACACTGACCAGTCGGTTACCGTCACCGTGCGCGAAGTGAACACGGCCCCGTCCCTGGCCGACGTGCCGGTCGCCCTCACAACGACTCGGGGATCCGCTGTTGCATTCGCGGCGACGGCCACGGACCCGGACATCATCCACGGACAGGGGAACACCCTCACCTTCACCCTCGTCGGAGGGCCCGCCGGGGCGGTCATCGACCCGGATACCGGTGCGTTCGCCTGGACTCCAGTCGACACCATTGGTTCGGGAGTCTACACGTTCCGAGTTCGAGTAGCGGATGACGGCGTTCCCTCGATGAGCGACAGCAAGATCCTTTCCATTACGGTTGCCGACGCAGCAGTTGTAAATGGCGACCTTCAAATTGGCGGCAGCTTCGCGAACGACACGATCACGGTGAACCCATCCAAGGACAAGTCGCAGCTGGTCGTGAAGCTAGGCCGGTCAATGCTCGGCAGCTTCCCGCTGGCCAGCGTGACCGGCCGCATTGTCGTTCATGCCTTGGGCGGGAATGACAAGGTCACGATTTCATCGAAGGTGACGAAGCCCGCTGACCTGTTTGGTGGGTCTAGCAACGACATACTGACCGGCGGCGCTGGAGACGATCGGCTCTTCGGGGAAGCGGGCGAAGACTCGTTGATTGGTGGAAAGGGGAACAACCTTCTCGTTGGCGGCGATGGTAACGACAGGCTCACCGGCGGAACGAGTCGAGACGTGCTGATCGGCGGAGCCGGATCGGACAAGGTGTCCGGGGCAGCAGGAGACGACCTCTTAATCGGAGGGCCGACCGACTTCGACACCGATTTGGCCAGTCTGGCAAACATCGTCGCCGAATGGAAATCGGACTCGACCTACGCAGACCGAATCTTGCACCTGAAGGGTACTACGGGCGGAGCAAACCTCTCGACGTTTCTGTCAGCGACAACTGTGCATGACGATGGCGTAAAGGATGTGCTCACGGGGGCGGCCGGAACGGACTGGTTTGTCATTGGCGCCCTGGATCTGACGCTCGGGGCGTTGAAGACGGAAACGAAGACGACGTTCTGAGGGTGTGCTGGCAATAACGTTCCGGTGGCCGATTCTGCCGCGGCATCGGCTGAAGAATCGTCCTCCTTCCCCGCCAATGAATCTGCCTGGACGGGCCACGCCGACGGCAATCTGCCTGTCGGTTGCACTAAACTCGCTGCCTCGCATTGGGCCCTTCGGAATACGTCGACTGACCTGATTGGCGCGGCCCGAAAGCCGGCATTCCGTAGGATCATGACCAGGGAAACCAACTTGCGCTTCGAGGAGGGCCAATGCCGAACGGTGCCGTTCTCGACAGGTTGATCCAGGCTGCGAAGGCCCGGAAGACGATCACCTACGGCGAGTTGGGGCAAGCGGCCGACCTGTCGCTCGACACCGACGACGCCATGAAGTCGCTCGGCTTTTGGCTCGACGAGATTGCCGATGCAGAGGTCGCCGCCGGCCGGCCGCTGCTGCCGATCGTGGTCGTTCGTGGCGACAGCAACATGCCGGGCGGCGGCTTATTCAAGTATGCGAAGCGGAAGAAGCTACAGAAGGGCGACGACCTGACCTTCTTTGCCACCGAACTGAAGCGCGTGTACGATCACTGGGCAACCGCCGCGCCGCCCGTTCCGAAATGACTTGGATCAGGAACATCCCCCGCCGTCCGGACCGACTCTCTGGTAATCCCCACCCATGCTCAGTGGCGAAATCCGCAGTCAGGTCGACGCCGTCTGGAATGCCTTCTGGTCCGGCGGCATCTCGAACCCGCTCGAAGTCATCGAGCAGATCACCTATCTGCTGTTCCTGAAGCGGCTCGACGACCTGCACCCCCTTGAAGAGAACAAGGCGCGGACGACGGACAAGGCGATGGAGCGGCGCACCTTCCCGGCCGGCAAGGACGCCAAGGGCCGGCCGTATGACGATTTCCGCTGGTCGCGGTTCAAGCACATCGCCGAAGGACATGTTCGTGGTCATAGACGACCACGTCTTCCCGTTCCTTCAGTCGCTCGGCGGTGCGGATTCGACGTACGCCACACACATGGAGGACGCCCGGTTTACCATCCCGTCGCCGGCGCTGCTGGCCAAGGTGCTGGACCTGATCGACCACATCCCGATGGAGGATCGGGACACCAAGGGCGATCTGTGCGAGTACATGCTCGGCAAGATCGCCGCGGCCGGGCAGAACGGTCAGTTCTGGACGCCCCGGCACATTATCCGGCTGATGGTCGAACTCACGGCCCTGACTCCGAAAGACCTCATCTGCGACCCGGCGTGTGGGACGGTTGGGTTCCTGGTCGCGGCGGGCGAGTACCTGCGCGAGCATCACCCAGAAGTTCTCCGCGACCCAAAGGGGAACCAGGATCCGGAACTACCTTCAGCTCATTTTCTTCGGCCATGAAGATCTTCGGGAAGAGATGATCGCAGTCCACGGCGAGCGAGCCAAGGACTACTAGTTTCCGGCAACCATTGCCGGCTGGCCTCCCAGCCCCGGCTGACCTCGATCGACGAGGTAGTCACATAGTCCATTTGAGGGATGTCCAAAATGTACCAGTCCGGCGGCACGATCAAGGAAACCCTCACAGCAATTCAGCAGACAAAATTCGTACTGCCTGCGATCCAACGGGAGTTCGTCTGGAAGCCTGACCAGATCGCCCGACTGTTTGACAGCCTTATGCAGGGCTACCCCTTCGGCACTTTCCTCTACTGGAAAGTTGATAAGGCCAACAGCGGCAAGTACAAGTTCTACGGTTTCGTTGGTAACTATCACGAGCGGGACAACCCGCACTGCCCTGAGCTTCCGACGTTCCACGACACCGACCTCACAGCTGTTCTCGACGGCCAACAGCGGCTTACGGCGCTGAACATTGGCCTCCGCGGGTCGATGGCGTGGCGCATCCCGTACAAATGGAAGAACAACCCGAACGCTTACCCGGTTCGCCACCTCTATCTCGACCTCCTGGCCAGGCAAGGGGACGGCGAGGAAGGGGGTGAGAAGTATCAGTTCGACTTCTTAACCGAAGAGCAGGCCCTGTCCGACAACCCCGACCGGTGCTGGTTCAAGGTCGGGGACATCCTCGGGATGCAGAGCGGCCCCTCGATGCTGGCATGGCTGAACGCCCGGCTGTCACAGGACAAAACCACGCAGGCATTCACTACGCTGGACCAGCTATTTCAGGTCGTCCACAACAAGAACCTGATCTCCTTTTATGAGGAGAAGAGCCAAGACTTGGAGAAGGTGCTAAACATCTTCATCCGCATGAATAGCGGTGGCACCGTCCTCTCGTACTCCGATCTGCTCCTGTCCATCGCCGTCGCACAGTGGTCCGGCGACGCCCGCACCGAAATCCACTCGCTGGTTGACGAGCTTAACGCGACGGGGGATGGATTCAACTTCTCGAAAGACCTCGTGCTAAAGGCGGGCCTAATGCTCGCCGAGATCGGTAATGTGGGATTCAAGGTCGAGAACTTCAATCGGGCGAATATGGAGGTACTGGAGAAGCGCTGGCCGGAGGTGAAGCGATCGCTGCGCGTGGCCGTCCAACTACTAGCGAGCTTCGGGTTCAGCGAAAAGACGCTTCGGGCCGACAGTGCCTTCCTCCCCATCGCCTATTACATCTGCCATCGCAAGCTCGACAGCAAGTACATTTCAAAAAGTGGATTCGCCGACGACAGGGCCGCCGTTCGGACGTGGCTCGTTCGCAGCTTATTGAAAGCGTCCGGTATCTGGGGTAGCGGTCTCGACACCCTGCTGACCGCCTTGCGGGAGACGATTGCCAAGCACGGGAACGAGGAATTCCCGACCGCCAAGGTCCACGACCTCATGGCCCGCCGGGGCAAATCACTTGCTTTCAGCGACGAAGAGATCAACGAACTGGTGGAGATGCGGTATGGTGATAAGCGACTGTTCGCCATGTTGGTCCTGCTGTTCCCGTTCGTGAACACGAAGAACCACTTCCACATCGACCACGTGTTTCCGAAGTCGCTGTTTACAAAGCAAAAACTGAAAAAAGCCGAGGTGATCGGCGATGAGGCGGAGGAGTTCAAAGAGATGGTCAACGACCTGCCCAATCTCCAGTTGCTTGAAGGGTTGGAGAACATCGAGAAGTTGGCGTCTATGCCCGCCGCCTGGATCACGAAAATGTTCCCGAATGCGGCGGCACGGACTAATTACTGCAACAACCACCTCCTCGGAGAAATTCCCGAGTCATTGAGCGACTTCAGGGCGTTCTACACGGCCCGACGAGAGGCCATGCTCCGCCGCATCAGTGAAATGCTTGCGGGGAAAGACGGTGAAGAATCTGAACTGACCTTGAACAGCGCCCTGCCTTCAGGCGATCGATAAGGTGGGCACCGAAGTGCTGGTCGATCTTGCACTTCGCACATTGATAATGTGGTGGAGCTTGGCGAGGGATTCCGGACTGAAGTTTACGGGAGATACCCATGACTTCGACAATCCGATCCGCCGAAGACTGGGCTTCGGTCCCCGATGAAGTCGATGACCTATTCTTCGAACTTCGGGTAGCCCCCGTCTCGGTACAAGCACGCGGGACTGCGAAGGCTGAGCTGACAAAAGCCATTAGGGCGCTGACCAAACCGTGCGCGTTCGTTTTTACCAACGACGTCATCGTGGAGATCACGTGGCACATCTCCGAGGAAGCCCGATACGAGTCCGACGCCTCCGCCGATGTTGACAACATAATCAAGCCATTGTTGGACGCGGTCTCCGGGCCTGAAGGGGTGTTGGTGAACGACTGCCAAGTCCAGTCAGTCACATCCTATTGGGTCGGAGCGAGGGCGAACGAGCAAGCCCTTTCGATCCGAATTCGCGCGTTACTTGAAGGCTTCAAGATCTCGAAGTGCCATATCAATTTCATCAAATATGCTCCCGCTCTATGCATTCCAATCGACACTTCGATCGATCGCGCAGCGCTCGCAAGGTTCGGACAAATCGTCAAGACATTGCTCGACACCAGGAGCGAGGTGGACCGCCAGACAGGATCATCCGAAGCTGGGCGGTCGTTGATGCCAGCCCAGCGGGTGTTTCATCATTCGCGGGCGAAGGAGTTTCCGATCATCGACTACGATGCCTTCCTTCGCCGTTATGTAGACGCCGCGACAGACTGATTATGCCGAGGCGACCCAGGCCCCAACCGCGGTCCGGGCATTCGCGCGGTGGACTTGACGCAACCAATCGGACTGAGCAACACTTTCACACACCTGGCCGCGGCGAACCTTACACTCGGGCCACCGTGTGCAACACCCACAACTCTTTCCGGCTCGGAGAGACTTCGTACCCGATGGGTAACACATGCGAGTAGTTGTCGCGGCCAAGTAGCTCCTATCGTCCGACCCATACTATTACCGCAACTCTCGGCGTCGAGCTTTCCAATCCGATCACGGACCTACGATTCTCTGATCGCGTTGGAATATACTCTCCAGGCAAGAGCGGGGAAACGATCGTTGCCGAGACGCGAATCGAATCAATGTGGGTGTGGTTGCCTTCACGGACTCGTAAGTCGTGCCGAAAAATGTGAGTTGCGCGACCGGCTAATAGCTCGGGGCCTACGTCCGTCAGAAATCGAGCACTCTCAGCTATGTCCGGATCGCCGACAGCGAATTCCAGCACGCGAGTAAGGTCGTCTGCCAGACGCGAATCAACACGAGCCAGGTTTGCTCAAAGGCTTTCTGAAAATGACAGAGACAAACTCCGATTTGAATTTTGCAGCCGACCTCTGGCGTACAGCCGACGCCCTCCGCGGGCAGGTCGACGCCGCCGAGTATAAGCACGTCGTCCTCGGTCTACTGTTCCTCAAGTACATCTCGGACAGTTTCGAGTCCCGCCGCGACGAACTGCGGGCCGAACTGACCAAAGACGGCATCAAGGGCGAGCAACTCGATCGCCTGCTGGAATCCCGCGACGAGTACACGGCCGAGCGAGTCTTCTGGGTCCCGCCCGAATCGCGCTGGCCCAACCTTCAGAATCAGGCCGCCCGTCCCGACATAGCCACGCTCATCGACGACGCCATCCTCGCCGTCGAGCGCGACAACCCGAACCTAAAGGGCAAACTCCCTCGAGACTACGCCCGCCGCGGCATCGAGCCGATCAAGATGAAGGGTCTGATCGACCTCATTGCCGGCATCGGCTTCAAGGGCACACGCGACAAGGCCCGTGACACGCTCGGCCGGGTCTACGAATACTTCCTCGGCAAGTTCGCCGCGGCCGAGGGCAAGCTCGGCGGCGAATTCTATACCCCCCGCTCCGTCGTCCGCGTGCTCGTCGAGATGCTCGAACCCTACGCCGGCCGCGTCTACGACCCCTGTTGCGGCTCGGGCGGCATGTTCGTCCAGTCCGAAAAGTTCGTCGAAGCCCACGGCGGCAACCGCACTGATGTCTCCATCTTCGGTCAGGAATCCAACCCCACGACGTGGCGACTCGCGCACATGAACCTCGCCATCCACGGCATCGAAGCCAAGCTCGGCGAGCAGCCGGCCGACACGTTTCTCCGCGACCAGCACCCCGACCTCAAGGCCGACTTCGTCCTCGCCAATCCGCCGTTCAACGTCAGCGACTGGTCCGGCCAACTTCTCCGCGGCGACAAGCGCTGGGCGTTCGGCGACCCGCCCGTAGGCAACGCCAACTACGCCTGGATCCAGCACTTCATCCACCACCTCGCCTACCCGAACGGCCGCGGCGGCGGCGTGGCCGGGTTCGTCATGGCCAACGGCAGTTTGTCGAGCAACACCGGCGGGGAGGGCGAGATTCGCCGCAAGATCGTCGAGGCCGACCTTGTCGACTGCATCGTCGCGCTTCCCTCCCAGCTCTTTTTCACCACCGGTATCCCCGTCTGCCTCTGGTTCCTCACGCGCGACAAGACCGGCAAGAACATCCGCAAAAGCACTCCGAACCGCTCCGGCGGCCGCATGGGCGAAACCCTCTTCATCGACGCCCGCAAGTTCGGCACGCTTCAGACTCGGGCGCTCCGTGTACTCACCGGGATGGAAGAGTCTGAGTGCCGCCCCGGCACGAGCGACCCGCTTCCGACTTCCGACATCGGCCGGATCGTTTACGCCTACCGTATGTGGCGCGGCGAGCCCAAGCCCGATTGGTGGAAGAAGAATGACTTCGGCGAGTGGGCCTTCACCCCAACACCCGGCTTTTGCAAACCGGCTACCATCGACGAGATCGCCAAGCACGGCCACGTCCTAACCCCCGGCCGCTACGTCGGTGCCGAAGACATCGCAGAAGACGCCGAACCCTTTGCCGAGAAATACCCGCGCATGGTGGGGGAGGTAGAGGAGTGTTTGGCGGAGGGCGAGCGACTGGCGGCAGTAGTTCGACGCTTGCTTGCGGGGGTCGAAAATGGCGAGTGAGCATAAGTCTGGATGGCCCCTTAGAGCGCTTTCGTCTTGCGCGAAGTACCAAGAGGGATACGTTAATCCCCCTCAAGGCGTGGCGAGTTACTTCGGCAATGACGTGCGATGGCTTCGCGCCATCGATTTGAATGACTCGTTTGTGCATGAGACAAGTCGACGACTTTCACTTGCCGGCTTTAGAAGTGCTGGCAAGGCGGCGAAGTTGTTCCGGCCCGGCTCACTGGCGATCAGCAAGTCAGGAACGATTGGTCGTCTCGGAATCCTGCTGGCAGAAATGTGCGGGAATCGCGCGGTCATTAACATCGAACCAAATGACGACATCGACACGCGCTTTCTCTTTTACTCGTTGCTGGCGAACCGCGAACGCATCATTCAGATGGCGGAAGGAAGTGTTCAGAAGAATCTCTACGTCAGCCAACTCGGATTGATTGAACTGCACGTGCCTCCGAGGGTAGAGCAACAATCGATCGCGGAAGTCCTCGGCGCACTGGACGACAAGATCGAGCAGAATCGCCGAACGGCTGCGAAGTTGGACGGGTTGGCGCGTGCAATGTTCAAGGCGTGGTTCGTGGACTTCGAGCCGGTCAAGGCCAAGGCTGCCGGCGCGACCGCCTTCCCCGGCATGCCCCCCGAAATCTTCGCCGTCCTCCCCATGAGCCTCCAAGACTCCATGGTCGGCACCGTGCCGGAAGGGTGGGAGGTGAAGTCGCTGTCGGAAGCATTCGAAGTCAACCCCCCCAGGCGCCTCCCGAAGGGTGTCGACGCGCCGTATCTCGACATGAAGAACATGCCCACGGACGGCCACGCCCCCGACATATGGGAGCGTCGCCCGCACGGTTCGGGCATGAAGTTCATCAACGGCGACACGCTCGTCGCCCGCATCACGCCGTGCCTTGAGAACGGTAAGACCGCGTACGTCGACTTTCTGAACGACGGCGAGGTCGCGTGGGGATCGACCGAGTACATCGTCCTCCGCCCGAGGCCGCCGTTGCCGTCGATCTTCGCGTACTGCTTGGCAAGAATGGAGCCGTTCCGCGACTACGCGATCCAGAACATGAGCGGCACGAGCGGACGGCAGCGCGTCGCCGCGTCGGCGATGGAGCACTACCACATCGCCGTGCCCGACGCAGCTACGGCTCGCTCCTTCGGCGACGCGGTGGAATCGCTATTCCACTACATCCAGGCCGGAAAGGTCGAATCCGCCAAGCTCGCCGCCCTGCGGGATTACCTTCTGCCGCGGCTGCTGTCTGGAGTTGTGCGTGTGAAATCGAAGGGGGCATCATGAAGCCGATTTATGCCCTATTCGAGGAAGCTTTGACGGCGGGCATCAACACTGACGGAGACATCGAGTTTCCGTTCGGCGGGACGCCCCTCACGCCAGTTGCGGTTCTTAAATCGGACAGCACTGCTTATCAGGCCGAGTTCCACGGATGGCTGAATGATGTTTGGCTCGAAGACCATCGACGGCGTCTCGACCGACTCTTAAAGCTCCACGGCAATGGCGGGCGGTTCCACTCACTCGTCGACGCTTTTCGTTCGGATCATGTCATCCCCGCTGTCGGTTCGGGAATGTCAAAGTCCTCCGGATTCCCACTTTGGCGGGAGTTCATCCATCAGCTTCGAAGTTTCACTTCGATTCCGGAGCCGGAAATCGACACCATGCTAACTGCTGGCCAGTATGAGGAGGCGGTGGATCGGATCGCGGTGGAAGCCGGACGCCACTTATTCGATGAGCGAATCGAACAATCGCTTCGGGTGATCGACCCCAAGCGCATTGATGGGCCCGTTCGCCTTCTGCCCGCGCTGTTCCCCAAGCTCGCGCTCAGCACAAATCTAGATGACGTTCTGGAGACCGCTTATACGGCCGTTGGTCAGCGATTCGAAGAGGTCCTCGTTGGTCCTAGGATTGAGCAGTACAGGAAGTTGACTACTTCAAATAAGCGAGTCTTGTTGAAGATTCACGGAGACTGTCATCAAACCGAAGGTAGGGTGCTGGGCGTCGCGGAGTATGAGGCTGCATATTCCGCCATCGCGCCGACGCGGGAAGCGCTCACGTTGATGTGTCGCTCCTATGTCCTTCTCTGGATGGGATGCAGCCTCGGGGTAGACCGGACGGTAGCCCTTATGAAGGAAGTTGTGTCAGGCGATGCCTCAGCGCCAAGGCATTACGCGTTTCTTCGGCTTCCTAAAGACGACGCGGTACGCGTTGCTCGCGAGAAGTCGCTCGCCGAGCGTAAGGTCTTTCCCATCTGGTATGACGATCTGGAAGACGACGATATTTCCATCCTGTCATTACTCGTCGGGCTGCTCGATGAAAGCGGCAAGCTCGATCAGTTGGGAGGTGGCACTTGAGCAAAGGCGTGCTTAGTGAAGCATTTGTGGAGCAGTCCGCCATCGACGCGCTCCTGAGCAATGGGTTCAACGTCGGAAAGGCTAGCGAGGTAGCCGCCGATCGTTCAGGGCAACTTTTTCCCACGCCAATCATTGAGCAGCGGCTTCACTCGGCGCTCGAGCGCCTGAATCATGCGACGCACCGGGGGCTTGTCGCCGACACGATTCGGTCTGTGCAATCGCTCCCTTTCGCTACGCTGATCGAAAACAACCGTCATTTCTACGGACTGCTCACCGATGGCGTGCCTGTTGAATTCAAGGATCCACAATCCGGCGAGATGCGCGGCGGGCGTGCGCGGCTGATCGACTTCGACAACCCGGCCAACAACGACTTCCTTGTCGTTTGCCAGCTCACAATCGCAGGAGTAGACGGAAAGACGATCCGGCCGGACCTAGTCCTTTACGTCAACGGCTTGCCGCTGGTCGTGATTGAGCTAAAGGATCCGGCCGACATTTCAGCGACGCTCGATGTCGCAATCGACCAACTCGGCCGGTACAAAACGATCGCGCCAGACCTGTTTGTGCCGAACTTGCTGCTCGTCGCCAGCGACGGGCTTCTGACGCGGGTGGGAAGCATCACCAGCGGTCGGCAACGGTTCATGCCGTGGCGGCCCGCGATGGGCGGCGAGCCGACGCTGGAGGGGCTGATCCGCGAGCTGCTGAAGCCTGCAGCCCTTCTGGACTACCTGCGGTCGTGTGTGGCGTTCGAAGAGGACGAGCGGGGGAACATCGTAAAGAAGGTGGCAGGGTATCACCAGTTTCGCGCGGTGCGCAAGACGCGGGCCAGTGTCATCGACGCGATCAAGACGCCGGAACGCAAGCACGACGACGCCCCGGGCAAGGGAGGCGTGGTCTGGCACACGCAGGGTAGCGGCAAGAGCCTGACGATGCTGATGCTGGCCGGTACGCTCGTGCGAGCGGCGGCGATGGCGAATCCGACGGTGGTGATCGTCACTGACCGCAACGATCTGGACGATCAACTATTCGACACGTTTGCGATGGGCCGAGCGATCTTACGGCAGGATCCAGTGCAGGCCGACAGTCGCGAGCACTTGCGACAGATCCTCGACCGGGCAAGCGGCGGCGTGGTGTTTACGACAATCCACAAGTTCACCGAAGCGCATGGCAAGATCAGCGAGCGGGCAAACATCGTGGTGATGGCGGACGAAGCGCATCGCGGCCAGTACGGGTTCGTCGACGGAGGTGCTCGGTGGATGCGCGAGGCGCTGCCGAACGCGACATTCGTTGGGTTCACCGGCACGCCGCTGACGGCGGGCGACAAGGTCACCCGGCACGTTTTTGGCGAGTATGCCGACGTGTACGACATCCGCCAGGCGGTGGCCGACGCGGCGACGGTGCCGATCTATTACGAGCCGAGGATCGTGAAGCTGACGATTGATGAGGCCGGCGCCAAGAAGGCGGAAGCAGCAATCGCAGAGGCGGTGAGAGCCGACGAGAACGGCGAAGAACTGGCGGAGAACATCCGCATCCCGGTGGTGACGCTGTACGGCGCGCCCGAGCGGCTGGAACGGGTGGCGAAATTCATCGTCGAGCATTGGGAACAGCGGCGCGCGGCGATGGAAGGTAAGGCGATGGTCGTGACGATGAGCCGCGACATCGCCGCTCGGTTGTATGAGGAGATCCGCAAGCTGCGCCCGGCGTGGCACGATGAGGATGACACCAAGGGCGCGATGAAGGTGATCATGACCGGCGGGCCGGACGATCCCGAGCACATGGCGCGGCACGTGCGGAGCAAGGTGCAGCGGAAGGCGCTGGCAGACCGGTTCAAGGACCCGGCCGACTACTTCCGGCTTGCCATTGTGGTGGATATGTGGTTGACGGGGTTTGACGTGCCCTGCGCCCACACGATGTACCTTGACAAGCCGCTTGCCGGACACAATCTGATGCAGGCGATCGCGCGGGTGAATCGCGTGTACGGCGAGAAGCCCGGCGGGCTAATCGTCGATTTGATTGGACTGGCCGACCCACTGGCCGATGCGCTGGCGACGTACGCGAACACGACGGGCGAGATGGACAAGCCGGTCAAGGAGCTACAGGATGAGGCGATCCCGGCGATGCGCTCGGCGTTCGAGCAGTTGCGGGCCTTCTTCCACGGCTGCGACTACGCGGCGGCGCTGGAAGCAGATCCGGTGGACGTGCTGCGCGTGTACCTGGGGGCGATCGACCATGTGCTGGACGTGAAGCACTATGTCGGGGAGGAGACGGGCTGGCAACGGTTTCGCGG
Source organism: Gemmataceae bacterium (assembly GCA_036266155.1). Classification (GTDB taxonomy): domain Bacteria; phylum Planctomycetota; class Planctomycetia; order Gemmatales; family Gemmataceae; genus SIAJ01. The sequence continues at coordinate 22,366 of DATANR010000261.1, forward strand.
GATGGTGAAGCGGCTGGCGACGGCGTTCGCGCTGGCGGTTCCGCGCGAGGAGACACGCGAGATCGCCCCGCATTTGGCGTTCTTCCAACGTATTGCGGCAATGATCCGCAAGCGGCTGTCCGAGGACGCGGGGCCACGGCCCGACGCGGTAGGAGGGCGCGACATCGACGCGGCGGTGCGGCAGGTGATCGGCGGAGCGGTAGACGCGGGCGAGGTGATCGATTTGTTCGCCGCTGCCGGGCTTGATGCGGCGCGGCTGGACATTCTCAGCGACGAGTTCCTGCAGCGTGTGTCGGCTTTAGAGCAGAAGAACCTCGCACTCGAAACGCTACGGAAGCTGCTCAACGACCAGATCAAGGCGAGCGAGCGGACCAACCTCGTGCAGGCGCAAAAGTTCCGCGAGGCACTGGAGAAGGCGATGCTCGGCTACACGAACAAGCAGTTCACCACGGCCCAGATGATCGCAAAGCTCTTGGAGTTGGCAAAGTGGGTACGCGAAGCAAAACAGCACGGGGAGGAACTGGGCCTCAGCGGCGAAGAAACGGCGTTTTACGACGCGCTGGCGGAGAACGGTTCGGCCAAAAAGGTGATGAAGTCCGACCAGCTCCGCCTGATGGCCCGCGAACTGGCCGAGATGGTCAAGAAGATGCCCAAGCTCGACTGGACCCAGCGCGAGAGTGTGCGGGCGGATCTGCGGCGGAAAGTTCGGCGGTTGCTGGCACTATACGGCTACCCGCCGGACTTGAGCGAGGACGCGACAACTTTGGTGATCAGACAAGCCGAGTTGTCCACTGAAAATAGCGCGACGCCGTGAGGTCATAAATCGGGCAGGCGTAAAACGTCGCGGCAATACTCTGCCATGCCTAAACATCGCGACTCTCCAATCAGCGGAGCGACAACTGCACGCCCAAATCGACTCGGGCGGGCCACCGGTTCAGTGGGTCTGGGTATCGGGAACGCCGAAAGAGGGCGAACCGTCTACCGCCGAATTTGCCGACCAAATCAAGGCATTGAAATCGTCGCACAAAGTCGAGGCGGCACCCATGCGAGCGCGAGCCGAAAAGCCAAAAGGTTGAACTCGTGCGCAGACGGGTGGAACCGGAGAAGCTGGTCGAGGTGACGGCGCCACCGGAACCACGGGTCGAGGCCGACGAGCCGCCGCTGCACGTAAAGCGGCTGGGAAGGCCGATCCAGAAGACGCTGTTTTGAACGAGTAAGTCGTTCGACTAACGCTTCGCAACCGCCGCCGATTTCCAGGCTTTCTTGGCGCTTCGCTGTTGACTTGCCATCTCCAAAACGAGCTTCTCGTATCCCCATTTTGGGTCGATCGCAGGAACCCCGATGCGCGTCATTCGATCCCGCAAGTCATATTCGTCCTCTGGAAGAATGACCGCAGCCAGGTCGTCGAACTGAAAATCTACATCCCCAATCACTCTCCACTCCCGCTCCCATGTGAAGTCGTACCCGTCGTGCATCACGTTCACCAGCGGCAGCAGCGGCCATGTGCGACCTGAAAAGCCGTTCTTCACGCCAATCTCGAAAAGACAGTCGGCCGCGCCACGCGACCTGTTCGGCACATAGTCGTTAATGTAAATTGCCGGCTGTGCCCCTTTCTGGCAAAGGTAATCCCGCTGGAACACGAAGCCGTAGGGTTCGAGTTGGAACTTGCGGAACCCAACGTCGAGCAAGGTGCCCAACTGGTCAAGCGGAGTTTCAGTGAAGCATGCCACCCGGAACTGCTTCTGCTTCTTCTCCGGAAGCGCGCGGATGCGATCGCCGTGCAGGCAGTGAACCCCGAGCGCACAGATCGTTTTTGTGCTCAGTATGTTCTCGAAGTTATCGCGGGCGGTGCGGCCAGCCGTTCGTCCCGAAGTGCAAATCGCTCTCGCTGAATTGCTGGATGAATTGAGCACCACCATCAACGCCCCGAACGGGCCGTCGCCGCAGGTCGTGCAACTCGCGGAGAGTGTCGCTCAGTTAGCGCAGTCGCTTCACGAGCAGCATGACGTAGGCTTGGTGGCAAAGGCTCGTGAACGGCTCGGGGCGGCGATCTATCAAGCGGAGGCTCATGCTCCGAATGCCGTTGGCTTTGCTCGTGGCGTCATCGACCTGTTGGCGAGTATCGGTATCTAAATCGAACATCGTTCGCCTGAATGGAGATCGTTGCGAGTTCAGCTACTCCGTACCTGCCCGGTGGATCACGTGATTTATCGGGATGGCATCCGTTTCCTTCCTCCGAGGATGTCATCGTGCTCGTCTCCGACGCCTTCTTCCCCTTCTGACACAGTGCCACCCGGCGGTGGGTCGAACGCCTCAAACGCTTCGCCGCTGGCAACCACACCGTCGTTGTGTTCTGCGCCTCCGAAGGCGTGTCCCAGTCTGACTTCTACCTGTGGCGGTGACGGCTCGCCCAGCCGAAGTGCTGCTGGCTCTATTTGGCATTCCGGGTATGATCCGCACCGGGGTCGCCCGATTCAGGCGGTCGGGGAAAGTCGTGTATCAAATCGTCGGTGTGCGGCAGCTAAAAGGTAGCGGACGGGCGGCAATGTCTGGCGAGGGAGGAACATGCGGACCAACCCGATCAACGGTGTGATCGACCACCTTCGCCGGGCCGTGCTTACGCCGGACGGGGCGGGGCTTGGGGACGGCGAACTGCTGGGCAGTTTCATCGAACGCCACGACGAAACCGCCCTCGCCGCTCTGGTCAGGAGGCACGGCCCGATGGTGTGGGGCGTTTGCCGCCGTCTGTTGAACCACCACGACGCCGAGGACGCCTTCCAAGCTACCTTCCTCGTTCTCGTCCGCAAGGCGGCGTCCATCCGGTCGAGAGAGATGGTGGGGAACTGGCTGTACGGGGTCGCTCACCAGACGGCGTTACTGGCACGGAGGACCGCCGCCAGACGAAGGGTGAGGGAAGTGCAGGTGACGGAAATGCCCGACATCGAAGCCGTGCAACAGGACCAATGGCCCGAATTACGACCTCTGCTGGACGAGGAGTTGAGTCGCCTGCCGGAAATCTACCGAGCGGTCATCGTACACTGTGAGTTGGAGGGCAGGAGCCGGAAGGAGACCGCCCTCCAACTCGGTGTACCGGAAGGGACCGCGGCCGGGCGGCTGGCAAGGGCGAGGGTGCTGCTGGCCAAGCGGCTCGCCCAACGGGGAGTCGTCGTGTCGGGCGGGGCATTGGCGGCGATCCTCACGCAGAACGTGGCATCAGCAAGTGTCCCGGCGTCCGTAGTGTCGAATACGATCAAGGTCGCGAGCCTCTTAGCGGCAGGGCAGGCGGCTACGGGTGTGATCCCGGTCAAGGTTGCCGCTCTCACAGAAGGAGTGTTGAAAGCCATGTTCCTAACCAAGCTCAAGGCGGTCGTCGTGGGAGTCTTGATGGTGGCGATGTGCCTGATCGGGGTCAGCACCGCAGTGGCGGTGGGCCAACAGCCCGACTCGCCCAAGAAGCCTGATGAGGCGAAGAAGGCCGAAGCGAACGAGGTCGCTGTCAAGGCGATGCAGGAACGGCTTCAAGGGACGTGGAAGTGCGTGTCCACGCACAGCAACGGCATGAAGAGTGATCTCGACATCATCTACACGATCAAGGGCAACACTTGGGAAACCAAGCTGGATGGCAAAGTCTTTCAATCCGGGACGTTCAAGTTGGTCGATCTCGACGCCAGCCCCAAGCAAATCGAGTGGGTGATTACTTTTGCCGAAGCAGATGAAGCCAAGGGCAAGACCATCCACGGCATCTTCATGCTCGATGGCGACTCACTGTGTTGGAATACCTGTGATGCCGCCAAGTACCCACGCCCGCAGGCGTTCTTCACTGAGCCGGACGATGGGTGCTGTGCGGGCATGTTCAAGCGTGCCGACCCAAAGAAGGAGTAGTGAGCGGCGTCACCGGCTCAAATTCGGGATGAGCTCGTTTGGCACGATCTCCTTCACCTTCTGCCCGGTCGGGGCGAACGGCTTGGGCGGCTTCACCTTCTTCGGGTGGAGTCGCTCTCGTTGGGCGTCCGTGCCGGGCATCGTGTTAATCTCGGATGGGTTGACCTCGCGCCCGGTTCAACAGCCAACGATCCGGCAACCAGCCGAGCAGCAACTCCGCCGTCGGCTTCTCGCCCAAGGCGAACAACCCCGGCAGTGCGTCCCGCAGGTACGGGTAACGACCTCCGCAGCCGTCTTCCCATCCATCCGGGCGACCTCGTGCGTCCCGGCCCTCACTTCGTGCGACGTCCATAGCTTGGGCGAGGCTCGTTTCCGAAGAGTCCTATTATCCTCTTCGGGCGGTGAATTCGAAACCGTGCCGGCCCGTCGTCGCCGCCTCGCGCTCGACACCCATCACCAGTTCTTAAAGCGATTCTTCCACCGCCACCTCGAACCGACAGCGGGGTGGGTCACCGTGGGACAGTTCTGTGCGATTTCAGTGAGTTGAGCGGTGTTGTCAAGGCAATGGCGTTGAGCCCGGACGGTCGCCGAATTGCCGCAGCGAGCGGAAAAATGGTCCGCGTGTTTGACTCTGAAAACGGAAAACTCTTGGGCGAGATGGATGGGCACCGGGATGAGGTGACAGCTCTAGCGTTCTCCACGGACGGAAAGCGATTGGTGACGGGCTCGGCAGACAAGACAGTCCGCATCTGGACGCCGGACGAGTAAACCATTGGGAAATGGGTGTCACCTTTTTTGAGCGACCCGAAGGCGATTAGGCGGCAATTCGCGACTCTACCCGAGTGCGATATCAATATCTGCTGGGTTCCGTCAAACGGCCTGCTCCGTGGTTCAATTCATCACACCGGTTGTAACAGCAGGCTTCCATTGGCCAGCCAATCCGGCTATGGTTCCAACGCTGTCCCATTGTCCCACTCCTAATTGGAGGACCAACTGGTGTTTATGAGACAAGGGCTGTTTTCCGCTGCGGTGGCGGCCGGGCTCGTGCTCGGCCTTGCCCCACCGGGAGCAGAAGCGGCCAATCCCAAGACCGAATATGCATTCGGCACACTGAGGGCCACGGCGCCCGACGTGGCCCGCGCCAAGGCCGAGTCATGGCTGAAGCAGACCGGCAAGTTCGACCAGGCCGCCTTCGACAAGATCTGGGCGGAAAGCGAAGTGTCGGTCCTTGACCGAACCGTCGCCACGCTCGAACTTGGCAATGCCGACGCCAAGGCGGCGATGACAGCGGCCCGCAACGCCACCGTCGAAGCCCCGAAGGGGGTGCCTGCCATCGTGAAGGACGAGAAGGCAGATTCGTACCTGCGTGCCAACCTGACCCTCGGCTTTGCCCGTGGGCTGACCAACGGGCGCGTCTATGAGGAGTCTCTCGAAGCGCTCGCCGGCATCAAGGCCGAACAGACGGTTGACCCGGCCGCTTACTTCTTCCATCGCGCAGTGGCTGAGCACTCGCTGATGAAGAAGGACGACGCCATGCGGACGATCGTTCGTCTGCTCGACGACGTGGCCGACGCTCCGGATCGTTACACGATGCTCGGGCGCATCATGTTCGTCGAGATGGCGACCTGGACCAAGGACGAAAAGGCTCTATCGAACATCCGCCGGTTGATGGACAATTCCGAGCGCAGGCTCGGCCAGTCCCGTGGCGGCAAGACGACTCAGGACATCCAGAAGAAGATCGTTTTCCGCCTCGATGAACTCATCAAGGAGAAGGAAAACCAAGCGAAGGGTAACTGAAACGGTGGTGCCTGCCCATCCGGCGGTCAGTCGGGTAAACTGGGCGGCGGGACGATTCGGTCGAGCGGTCCGGCTCCTGATAGTGGCATTTTGACCGGCGCCGGCAACGGCACGGTTGACGAGAAGAAGTTGAAGACGATCGCTGCCAACTGGGGCACCATGCCCGAGAAGGAACGAGCCAAGGCGATCATGGACATCACCAAGGACTTGCCAGCCCGTTATCGGGTGGTGATCGAAGACTACTTCAAGGCTCTATCGAACGCTTCAACGAAGCAGCCGTAACCGTATCGTTTGGGACAGCAGCCACGGGGTGTACCCGTGGCAAACGCAAAAGGGCCTCGCCGATCCGGCGGGGCCTCTTGTGTTGATAGACTTCCTCCGCAGCGCAAACAACTCATTCAAGGAAGTTCCACGCCAAAGACATTGTTGAAGCGACTGGTGAAATTCGCCTGCGCGACCGTCGCTGCCAGGATCACAAGTTCTGACGGCGCGAGACGGGTCTTCAGTCGATCAAGCACTTCATTGGCGACCTGACCTCTCGCCGTCCACAGGTCAGTAAAGCGAAGGATATCCTTGTCGGCCTCATCGTAGGCGTCACTCGTCTCGAAATGGTCGAGATCGTGGATCTGACGCTCGGTCAGCCCAGCCCTCCGACCGAGGGCTTCGTGGTAATGCCGTCAGACATGGCAATCGGTGATTGCGGTCACCTTGAGGTAAGCGAGTTCCCGCACCTTCGGATCGAGGTCGCTGCGAATGGCCTGAGCCATCGACACGGCAGCGTCGAGCACTTTTGGCGCGTGGGCAAAGGTGCGATACATGTTTGGGACTTGGCCGAGTTTCCCTTGCAGACGTTCAAGGGTGGAGCGCGCCTCCTCAAGTACCTCGTCATTCCGGAGCGGGGGAAGGTGGGGCACCAGTTACTCCGATCGCTAAGGGTGTTCCGGCCGACGCAAGGCCAGGCCCCAGTGCCAAGAGCAGCAACACAGTGGCACTTCGTGGACGAACTCGAAGCCGGCTTGTTCGCCCCACGCCCGGCACTGCTCCGGAGTCGGCCGGATGTCGCGGGATGGACCACGAGGCGTATCAACATCATTCCGCCAGTGGATAATGCCCGCTATCCCACCGGGCTTCAAGACCCGGAATGCCTCTCTCAGCAAGGCGACGGGGCACTCGATGTGCAGGATGTTGAACAGAACCGCATAGCCGGCAACGCCATCCGGTAGCCCGGTCCCCTCGGACACAAAGTCACGCACCCGAGCGACCACATTCCTCAGTCCCGCTTGAGTGGCCTTCTGGCACGTCACCGCGATCATCTCCGGTTCGATGTCGAGCGCGAATAGCCTGCCCTCTATATGGCTGGCCGCCGGGATAGTAAACGTACCGTAGCCGCAACCGAATTCCACCACATCGCCGCACGGACCCGCGCAGCCGAGTCGTTCAACGATTCACGCGGGGTTGAAGAAGGCTTCCCAACTACGCTCCTCCGGCATCCCACTCTCACGGCCCTTCATTGTCGAAACTCCGTCCTCTTCAGTTCCGGGGTCATTCCAATCAGCGACTCCAGGGCGTCGGTTGGACACGGTCATCCGCCAACCGGTGGCAGACCTTATTCTTCGAGACCGATCAACCTGGCTTGCCACTATTCTTCTTCATCTGCCACCACTTCCGCCATTTAACTGCCGATTCGGCACGGTCCGATTCACTCGACCCCGCGTCTGGACCGAAGTCCTCCCCGCTCAATTGGCGCAAGGCGTCATGAGCGCCCGCCACTACCGCTACGTCGGGATCGTTCAACAGGTCGGCGAGGCGCGACGCATGGGCCGTAATCCCTTTCTTGGCCAGCCCCAGCGCCGCTGCACGCCGAATCTCGGGAAGTGGATCATCCAGATAACGGCCGAGTGTCGCCTCGGTCATCCGACCCATCCGATCGGCCAAAGCGTTTCGCATTTCCGGTCGAGCCGCCGATGGCGCCCGCCCAATTGCCGCAGCGAGCGCCTCGGTATAGCGCACTCCCTTGGCGTCACGGTATTCCTCGATCAATGCCTTGCGCGCATCTGGCTCGGCTTTCACTAACGTGTCGACCAGTCGCTCCGCGTCTGCCGCAACGCCGACGGATTTCAATGACGTGCCGGCGGTCGCGTTGCCTTTTTTCGACGAGTCTCGGCTCGCCCACCAGTCGGTCCACTTCTCCATCGCGGTCTTGCGGACTGCCTTGCCGGCCCCGGAAGCAGGGCCAAAATCCACAGGCTTATTGAGTTTGCTCAGCGGAGTGGGCTCCTGCCCGGCGACTGGGGCAGCCAGTCGGGCCGCCTCTTCCGGGTTCAATTCCAAAAAGCTGAGGATGATTAGGCTGCGGCGTGCTGCTTGACGGATGAGGTCCGTTGGATCGTCGAGGAGAGGGATGAGGTCCGAAGGCCAACGCAAGCGCTTCTCGCCAACCACGAATGCCGCCATGAATCGTTCGTCGGCAATCTTCGAGGTCAGAGCGGCGCGCAACTCGGAGTCGCTTTTGTCGATCGTGGCATCGTACAGTTGCTTCAGATAGCGCTGCTGGGCCTCTTGCTGTTGGCGAAGATACTCGCGAACTCGACCGAGTTCGTCGGGAACACATCCCCTCGGGCCTCAACCGGCGCGGAGCCGGGGACTCGGGAGCAAGCCGGTGACGAGACATGCGACAAGCGCGAACCGCTGAAATGACATGACCAGCGTCCTTTCGTTGAGTGTTTGATGAAGCTAACGGAAGACGGCGAATTACGCAATTGAATTCCCCGCCGGCACGAAGATTCACGCGGTTATGGTCGCGACCGTTGAATGGGCGAGCCATTCAGATAGCTGGCGGGTCCGTGTAGTCGTCCTGGCTGCCTAGCTGGCGGCCGCACATTCGGCCTGAATTCGACAACGGACGCAAATGGCTCGCCTTTAGCGGCCGGTCACAGGATATCAGTCGGGACGACTAGGCCGGTGTCGCGTATTCCGCGACGACATAGCCGGCGGACGTTCGCTGGAATCGGCGATGGAGTTCGTGAGGCGGAAAGCCGGGGGACTCGGACTGCGGGCGAGGGAGGTCAAGGAGACGCGAGATGCAGGACGAGACTGATGAATTGCATTTCAGAAGTGGGCGGCCGCGCCCGGCAGATATGCGAGTCCCCGGCGGGCGTTTTCGTTGAAGGCCACAACAGAAAGGGAAGCCATGAGACTGACTAGCATCTATCGCTTGGCGCCTTGGCCATCGGTGAAGCTTACCCGAATCACCTTGCCGTTCTTGAACACGACTTCTGCGCTAGTGTCGGTTCGGCCCGTGATACGGTCGGTAGTGATTCCCCGGTAGATCCAAATCACTTCGTCCTTCTGGAATCGCCTGTCTTCCGGTTCCTTAAGAACCAACGTCACGGCCTCGGGGGTTTCTCCCATCACGATGGCACGAAACTCTTCGCGCGTGTAGATCTTCTTGGCGGGCTGGTTCTTCGCCTGCTGCTGCACGTTTTTGAGTTCGGCTTGAGCCTGCCTGCTTTCTTCCATTCTGGCTTGAGTGTTCTGCCTGCTTTCTTCCATTGCGGCCACGAATGTCGCGCCCCAAACTAGCTCGATGATCAATCCAGTCAAACAGAGCAGCAATGCGATAGCGCTCAGCACGATTCCCCATATTGCCATAGCTCCCCGATTCCCTTGCGACCGCGACAGAATGCCGAGTAGCAAACCGACAACGCTTATCGCGGCCCCCACGCCAGACACAATCCACGCAATCGGCAAGAGGAACGGGCAACAGAACGAACAGAAGAACGGGCCACCGCCAGCAAGCGCGACCACAATGCCCACGATGCCGAGAATCATGCTTGTGATCGCCAGTCCCTTGCCCTTCACCGAAGCCTGCGGTCGTCGGCTGGGCTGGTCGTTGTAGTCCCGTTCAGGTTCGTCCCTGTCGTCGAAATCTCGACGGCTATTACGGCTGCTTCGACGCGGGGTATTGTCTTCATCGCCATAGTCGTCTTCTCGGTTCCGACGCGATGGCCGGCCCTCGTCAGCTCGCTTGCGCCGGATCGGTCGGTCTTCATCGTCCGCCGGTTCATCACGACGAGATGGCCGGCGCATTTCGGTCTTTGGTTCTGGGGCTGCCGGCGGCTTCGCCGGCTCTTCCTCGCCCGTGATAAACGGGGCCTTGCACTTGGGACACGCGAGCGACTTGCCGGCCGGGATCGGTTTTGAGGAAGTCAACGTCGCGCCGCAATGCGGGCAGGGAATGGAAAAGGACATGCGGGCTTTCGCGAGAGGAAGGAAGGAGGGATTGTGACATGCGTCGGAGCAGGATGCAAGCGCCGACACTGTCTCTTCCTTGTGTCGCAGTGGCGCGTCAGGCGTTGCCGGCACTGATCGCCGAGCTTCGACGCCGCCAGGCCGACGACGCCATCATCGTTGGCTGAATCACTCCCCCAGTGGTCGCAGCGAGTGATGCGTCTTGTCGTGCAACGCGAGCACGAGCCGGCTTGTCGAGTCCTCAGCTTGCTTGAAGAGGTCATACAACGGATCGCCAGGACCTACGCCTAACCGTTGCATCCGATTTGTGACAGCGTGGAAGTAGTTGGCACGCTTCCGAACGGCATCGCGCAGGATCTCGGCTTGCCGTGAGGTCCACACCGAGGGAGTATTGCGGACGTGCGCGGAACGCAAGCCAGAGTGGACATTATCATCTTTTCTTCTCCGAGCTACACAGACCCCGACAATTGTGGCCAGTGTCACAATGCGCTCGGCTCGAATTGCCAAACCACATGGCTGGTGATAGTCTTTCCGCACCTTCTTACATCGCATTCCTACTCGTCAATCAAGCTCCCTCTCCCGGAGAACGACCGTGCTTCGTCTACCCTGGTCGATGAGTCTTCTCTCGCGGCCTGCACGGGACCGGCAATCATTTCATTTGCGCGTGAACGAGCTCGAAAGTCGCGCCCTGCCGAGTTTCACGGTTGCGCCGAACTTTTTCGTCGGGCCGAACTCGGGTCAGGGGAGCAAGCCGGTAGCGATCGCGGTTGGCGACTTCAACACCGATGGCAAGTCGGACGTGGTCACGGCTAACGACGACGCCCATTTTGTCAGTGTGTTGCTCGGTAATGGCGACGGCACCTTCCAGTCCAGCAACGACATTGACATCGGCCAATCGCCCGTCAGCGTCGTCGAGGGTGATCTGAATGGCGACGGCAAACTTGACATCGCGACCGCCAACCAGACGGACAACTCCATCGCAATCCTCCTGGGCAATGGCGACGGGACCTTCCAGGCGGCAACGACCGTTTCGACGGGGGCGAGCACCGGGCCCGCATCAATCGCTGTCGGCGATCTCGATGGCGATGGTAAGGCCGACCTCGCCGTGGCCGACAACGGAGCCGACACGGTCACGATTCTGACTGGCGACGGTAACGGTGGTTTCACGGCGACAGGAACGACGACCGTCAACGCCAACCCCACGTCGGTCGCGCTCGTCAACCTCGATAACGACGGCGACCTGGACATCGTCACGGTGAGCGGTGGCATTGGCCACCTTAACGTCAACTTGAATAACGGCAACGGCACGTTTGCCACGACTGTGAACTATGCGACCGGCCTCGTCGCCAATACGGTGGTCGCCGGCGACTTCAACGAAGACGGCAAGCCCGATGTCGCGGTTGCCTGCGGTTTCACGTCCTCGGACGGAGTGAGCATTTTGCTGGGCAAGGGCGATGGCACGTTCTTCCCGTTCGTCGATTACAGTGCCGGTGGCCAAACGCCGGCCTCCATCGCGATTGCGGACCTAAATGGCGACGGGCACCAGGATCTCCTTACCGCCAACGGTCAGCTTGCCAATAACAGCGTCAGCTATCTGCCGGGTACGGGGACCGGAACGTTTGGCGTCGCCCGTGTGTTCGTCGCTGGACAAGGGCCAGTCGCGATCGCTGTGGGCGATTTCAATGGCGACGGGAAACAGGACCTGGTTACCGCGGACTCCGCGGGTTCGTCTGGCACGGTTAGCATGTTGCTTGGCAATGGCGACGGCACGGTGCGAGCGGCCACCGACCTTGTCGTCAGCGGGCCGGGACCCATCGTCGCTGCCGACTTCAACCGCGACGGCAAGATCGACCTCGCGGTCATCACGACCGGCGTCAGTTATAGCGGCGTCACTCTGTTCACCGGGACCGGTGCCGGTTCGTTCAATTTGGGTGTCCAGACTGCTCCGATCTCGCAGCCAAACGGAATTGCATATGGCGACTTCAATGCAGATGGAAAACTCGATTTGGTGGTGACTGGCTCGGCAGGCGTCAGCACTTTGCGCGGCAACGGCAATGGCACTTTCGGCGCGCCCTCGACCCACGACATCGCACCGGGTGCGAGTTACGTCACAGCCCTCGATTATGACAACGATGGACGTGTCGACCTTGCCGTAGCCGTCAATACGGGGTCGAATGGCGTGTTCATTCTGCCCGGCGACGGGAGTGGGATCTACCTCAACTCTTTCTCGATCTTTGGCGGCGGCGCGGCCACTTATCTGACCGCCGGCGACCTGGACAGCGACGGGTTCCCGGACCTGGCGGTCATCAACGGCTCGGCCGATACGGTAACCACCGTTCTGAATACCGGCGGCTCATTCGGAGCAGGGTCCTCATACAACACGCGCACCGGGCCGCAGTCGGTGAGCATTGCCGACTTCAATGCCGACGGATTAAACGACCTCGCAGTTCCGACCCTCTCCGGGCCGGGCACAGACTCGGCATTTTCGGTCTTCAACAATAATGGCGATGGCACTTTCTCGGGGTCGGGAGAATATGTCACAGGCGCACGCCCGATCGGCAGCTCGGCTTTCGACATGAATGGCGACGGCCGCATCGACCTCGCAACTGTCGACAACTCTGCCGACGACGTCTTTGCCTTCAAGAACGACGGAGCCGGCGGGTTCGGCACACCGACAGCCTACGTAGTTGGCGATCGCCCGACGTTTGTCGCAACCGCGGACTTCAACGGCGATGGCCGCCTCGACTTGGCGGTGGTCAACAGCAACTCCGGCTCAGTGACGTTGCTCACCACGCCGAAGCCGGCGGCGCAATTGACCATGAGCATCGTGCCGAGCACGGCGGTGGCCGGCGATAATGTCCAGGTCATCGTGACGGCAGTCGACGTGAACGGCGACAAGGTGGCCGACTTCGAAGGGGCAGTTCATTTCTCGAGCGACGACCTCACTGCAAGCCTAACGCCCGCGGATTACACATTCACGGAGGCCGATGCGGGCCAGTACACTTTCAACGCCATTTTGTACAAGGCCGGCACGCGAACGCTCAACGTGACGAGCGGCAGCCTCTCGGGCAGCGGCACCATCGACATCACGTCCGCACCCGCCGATCATTTTCAGTTTGATGTTCCCACGCAGGCCACAGCCGGCGACTTGCTTGACCTGAAGGTCACGGTATTTGACCCCTATGACAACCTGGCGACTGGCTACACGGGGACGGTTCAATTCTCGACAAATGATCCGCATGTCGCCGCCTTCGTGCCAGACGATTACACGTTTACCTCCGGCGATGCAGGCGTACACTCGTTTCTGGGCGCAGCCAGGCTGGTGACGGTCGGATCACACGCAATCGTCGCCAATCCCGCGGGTCTGGGCCCGTTGTCACGTTCAGTCAACGTGAGCCCCGCGGCGGCAGCGCGTGTGACCATCGGCGCGCCGGGTAATGCGACGGCGGGAGTGCCATTCAATGTGAGCGTGACCGCGCTCGACTTGTACGACAACCTCGCTACCGGCTTCACCGGCACTGTGCATCTGCAAAGCAGCGACCTGAGCGCCGTCCTCCCACCAGACTATCCTTTTGTGGCAGGTGATCTTGGGGCTCACGCACTGCCGGTCACCTTGACAATGGCCGGACTGCAGTCGATCTCCGTCAGCTCCAGCGGACTGACCGGCGACCAGAAATCGGGCATTCAGGTCGGCGCCAGCTCGGCCACGCAGCTCGCGTTCGTGAGCGGGCCGTTCGACACATTGCTGTCGACGCCAACGCTGAACCCGGTGAAGATCCAAGTTCAAGATATGTATGGCAACTCCGTGGCGCAAATGGTCAACGTCACGCTGGTCTTGGCCGGCAACCCAGGTGGGCCCAAGACGATCCTGAAGAACGCCAATGTGACGACCGACGGCGCCGGCCTCGCCGTGTTCCCGAAGTTGATGCTCAACAAATCAGGCCAGGGGTATTCAATCGTCGCCCAGAGCACGATCGGAAACAGCCCTGTGTCGTCAGCGTTCACCGTATACACGACGACGAAGTTGAAGATGACGCTTTCCACCAACAAGGAAGTCGCCGGCGCGCCGCTCACCGTGACAGTCGCTGTACTCGACAAGAAGAACAACATCGACCCGACTTACACCGGCACCGTTCATTTCACCAGCACCGCTTTGGCGCTGGCGAACATCCCGCCGGACTATACGTTCTTGCCGGCCGACCAGGGCCAACACACTTTTGTCGTGTCCGTGAACAAAGCGGGCTCGCAAAAGTTGACCGTCGCCGACATGCAAAAACCCAAGATCAAAAAGACCGCGGCGATCGTCGTCAGCGCTGACGTGGCGAAGACGTTGTTGGTGGCCGGTATCCCCTCACCGACAAAGGCTGGCGCCACACGAGCCTTCACTGTGACGGCCCTGGACGCCTTTGGCAACCGGGCAACCACCTATTTAGGGACGGTCCATTTTCATAGCAGTGACGCGACCGT
>DATANR010000262.1:0-15010 GCA_036266155.1 Gemmataceae bacterium
CACAGGACCGAATTGGGAGCAATTGGGTGACTGGTTACCCGGCACCTACAGCAGGTCATTAGATCACATTGATACCGGTTTCCGTCCCCGTGTCTACAGGTACGGGCATCACGCTCACGGCGACGGATATAAACGACGCAACGATCACGGGGACGGAAACCGGTATCAATGTGATCTAATGACCTGCTGTAGGTGCCGGGTAACCAGTCACCCAATTGCTCCCAATTCGGTCCTGTGGCCGGTGCAGGCATGAGATTTTGTGCAAGTCGTTTCACGTTGACGACGAGATCGATCCGTTTTGGATCGAGTACTCCGTTCACTGAACTATCTGCTTGCTCGCCGAGGACGAGCCCGGCGTCTTCGACATCCCGTCATGCCCCCGCCGAGATCGTAGGGCGCATCCTCGACCTCGCCAACTGGACCTACTTCACGGGGTACGCCGTACTGCCCGACATTAAGGCGGCGGAGTTCGAGGTCTGCACGCCCGGCGTTGTCGGCTCCCGCATCCGGGTCACGATCACGGACGGGTCGAGCCACGTCGAGGAGATCGTGGAGTGGCAGCCTGAAAAGTCGCTGCGGCTCCGTATGAACGAGTTCTCGGCCCCGCTGTCCCGGCTGGCGACCGAGTTCGTAGAGTCCTGGACGTTCGAGCGGGCGGGGACCGCCACCAGAGCCACCCGCTCCTTCGAGTTGTACCCGAAGTCCACCGTCGCCCGGCCAGCCCTCTGGCTGATCTCGCTGCTGCTCAGACGGGCCATCGCCCGGCATCTGCGACACAGATGCGTGACCTCGGACAGCCGACGACCAGTAGCCATACAGCGTGAAAGGGACGAAACGATGGCAGCACCGCACCAGCCCACGATCAACACCCCACCCCAGGGCCGCACCATCGCCGTGGTGGGTGACGTGTACCGCTTCCTGGCGACCGGCCAGGAGACGAACGGGAAGTACGCCTTGTTCGAGGCTCTGGTGGGTCCGGGCGGCGGGCCTCCCCCGCACTTCCACAGCCGGGAAGAGGAAGGATTTTACGTCCTCGAAGGCGAGATTACGTTTACCGTCAATGGGGAGCGGGTCGTGGCGAAGGCCGGGACATTCGCCAACATGCCGGTCGGGACGCCGCACGGCTTCAAGAACGAGGGCGACCGCCCGGCGAGGATGCTGATCTCCCTCGCCCCGGCGGGCCTAGAGCAGATGTTTTTCGAAGTCGGCGTGCCACTCGCCGAGGGTGCGATGACAGCCCTGCCGCCGACAAAGGCCGAGATCGAGAAGCTACTCGCCGTTGCGCCGGGGTACGGAATCACGATCCTGCGACCGGGGCATTGAGTCGGGCCAGTGCCGCCAAGGGTGACGACGATGAAATCAACAGTCGATGAGATTCGGCGGCGGTTCTGGGCTGTCACTTTCGCGCCCAAGTGACGTTGTTACTGACCGCCTCAGCGTAGTCGGTGCCTGAGAAGCCAGGGCACCGAGCCTCCAACGCATCAACCGTTGGATACGACCCTTGCCCCCGACTGGCGAACCACGCATCTGCCATGTCGAAGGCCGCGCGGTCCAGCTCAGCTGCCCGCCGACTTGCCTCGGCGTACTGCTCGGTAGCGAAGCCTGGAACCCGCTCCGCCAGCAGTTCGATTGCACGCGGGTCTTGCGATTGGCCGGTTTCCCACTTGACCCGCAACGCCGCACTGAGCAGTTCCTGCGGCAGCGCCGACATCCACCCACCTCCGGGTAATGCCATCTTGGGGCAGACTTGTTTATCCATTGTAATCAGCGCATGACGGCCACGACGCGAAAGCCGATGTGGTCGTACCCGCGCTCCGGTTCAAATCGAAGTCGACACGCGGATCGGCATGGCCACCCATCGTCGGTCCAGGCGCCGCCCCGGCGGACGCGCGAGAAAGTGCCGTCCCGGTTCGTTGCCGCCGTTGTCTTGGCGGAATAGAGGTCTGGATCTTCCCCACCTGGCAGTTTGGCATGATACCAGTCCCGACACCACTCGAAGGTGTTGCCGTGCGTGTCGTGCAGTCCCCACGGGTTGGCCGGGTAACTGCCCACCTTGCTCGCCTTACCGAGTGACGGGCCAAGCGCGGCCCCGTTGTAAGGCTTGCCCTTGAAGTTTGCTTGCTTGCTGCTCAATTTGTCGCCGAATGAAGTAGCCGTCTTCGTCCCAGCCCGACAGGCATACTCCCACTGAGCCTCAGTCGGCAGTCGCATTTCCCACTCGCTCGGCAACTCGCTCGACTGGTGCCCAAGTTCGGTGAGCATCCGGCAGAACATCTCGGCCTGAGTGAAGTTGACATTCCCGACCGGCAAGTCGTCGCCCTCCGGCAGTTCGGCGGTGAACGCGCCCGGCAGCTTGCCGACGATTCGCTTCCACTGGCCCTGTGTCGTCTCGAACTTGGCCATCCAGAAGCCCTTCGTCAGCGTGACCTCGACCTGGTCTTCATCGGGCCGGCGATCCGGTTCGCCGGGTGGACTTCCCATCGTGAACTTACCGGGAGGACACCAGCAGAATTTGATACCGGCGACCTCGCGCTCATCGCCGGGCTTGATACCACGAAATGGCTCAGAGCCGTTGGCGACGGTTGGCTCATCACCCGTAGACGGAACACTGGTATCGGCCGGGCGATGGCAACCAACCAAGCCGGCCGCCAGAACGATAACGGCTCTGCGATTCCATATGGTCCGCGTCATGGTGCTGCCCTTCGGCGCTTTCTCCAGCGCTGAATGTCAAGGAAAGAGAGGTGTGCGTCGCTCCAGGTTGTCGGCAGGCTTCCTGCCACTTAATCAGTCTTGTAATCGCGGGGACGGGGAGTTACCAACAGACGTTACTTCCGCGATGGCTCGTTCGACCCAAGGGCACTTACCGTGCCGGGGCCACCCCGCGTGCGCTACTTGCCGCTGAAGGAGCATTGCTCCATAACAAGGCGCCAGTCCCCGGCCTGTCGTTCCCAGACTCGGACACACTGGTGGTCATCCGTGAAGGAGGTTTCGTCGAACGATCCGGCTCCCTGCCAGCGGTCGCGGACAACCGCCACGTCACCACCGAGGAGACGGACTACGACTTCAGTGCGATCCCCATGATCCAGCCGGTAGGTCGGAGAACGAATGATCCCCAGGATTGCCTGGCGGTCGAGGACCAATCCGTTCGGGGCGATGTAAACGTAGTCCTCGGCCATGAGGCGTTCCACGGTCGCGGCGTCCTTCTCAAACCAGGCCCGAAACCATCGCTCGCTCAGGCCATGCAAATCGGACAACATCGGTCGCTCCCACTATTCGTGCCGCGTTAGTTACCATGCCGACAATTCTGCACACCCCTCTGCTGCCACAAGATCAGTATCCCTGGCGCCCCACCTCATTCGTCGGATCGGATCGTGACTGCCCAGCCGCTGTCCGAGGACTCAGATCAGCCGACGGTAATCGTGAACGGCTTGATTGTCGCTTCTGCCCACTTGAGTCGCTCGGGCAGATCGCCTTTTGTCCCGTCAATCATGAACTTTGGCCGCGATTCGAGGACCACACAGCCGGCAGCAATGCCCTTCACACGGCGGAAGCCGACTCGGCCGGACTGGTACAGCGTCTGATGTTTCCACTCACCCGTACCGACCGGAGTCAGTGAGCGAAGGCTAAATTTGTTCGGATAGGGACGCCAACCGCTCCTCTCCAAATACCCCGATAGGCTTTGCTCCCAAACCTCTGAAACGATTCCGCTTCCGTTTCGTTTCAGAGGGTTTCGTTTCGGAGGTGAAACGAAACGGAAGGGGCTAGTGCACCGTCACATGATGATTTTAGGGTAGACGGATCTCAGCTTTCGGCGTGCGTCGTCAATGCGGAACTGCCAGTCGACACCACGTTGACGGTCGTTGATTCGGTTCGCCCACGCCTGTGTTTCTTGCCGCAGCTCTTCGATGTCCGCGAAGCGGCGGTCTTTTACGCATTGCCGCGTCATGCAGCTTAACTCGTTCTCCGCGATGTTCAGCCAACTGCCGTGTTTGGGCGTGTAGTGAAACACCAAACGCTCCACGATGGCCCGCGCCGTACTCGGGTCAAACGCTTCGTAGAACGCCCCCTTGGTGTGCGTGTTCAAATTGTCGCAGACCAGCAGCACCTTCTCGGCAGCCGCGAATCGTGTGCGCAACAACTCCGCGATTTCGCGCGCCCATTCCACTTTGGTCCGTCGCATTTGTACGGCCACGTCACGCCAGCCCGACAATGGCTCGCAAAACATGAAAATGCTCGCCGTTCCCGCTCGTTCGTATTCGTAATCCACTCGTTTCGGATGGGCCACCGTCGCGGCGATTGGCGTCCGCGTCTCCTTGAGCAACTGCATCGGCTGCTCGTCCATGCACAGAACCGGGAACCTCGGGTCGTAGGGACGGCTGTAGACTTCCAGCACGTCCTCCATGTTCGCGACGAATTCGCCGTCCGCTTCCGGCGGTATCACCCAGTATTCGATCTTGCGTTTCGTCATGCCGTTTTTTTGAGCGTCCGGCGCACGGTCTCATAACTGATCGACTCGACAATCTCCAGAGCCACCACTTGCTCCGCCAGCAACCGCAACGTCCAGTTCGAGAACCCCGTCGGCGGCGGTCTCAGACGCAACGCAATCACTTTGGCTTCCTGTTTGCCGTCCAGCAGCTTGGGAACCGGAACGCTCCGCGGCTTGCCGTGGAGCGTCGCCGCGAATCCTTCCACGACAAAGCGTTCGCGGATATTCTCGACCGTCTTGGTCCGGCAGCCGAACGCATCGGCGATGCGCGCGTCGGTCCAGCCTGGACCGTCGGCATCGGCTTTCAAGAGGACTTGAGCGCGACGAACTTTTTGTGACGACCCTTTGAACTTCGCGACGATCCCCGCCAACGTCTGGCGTTCCTCATTCGCAAGCCGGACGACATACTTCTTCGGCATGACAGCGACCCTCCTTGGTCGCCGCCATTTTGATCTATCCCCACGTCCGCTGCTACCCTAACTTTGGCGTGTGATTAAGCACTAGGCAGGCAAACTCGGCGCGGCACCGGCGCTATTCCACGATGATGAATCCCTTGCGCCGGTCGTCGCGCCGCTCCGCGTCCATTCCTGCCCGCGAACGACCGCAGAACTCTCGGCACTGAGCGTCGGTCATCTCGTCGAAGAAGATCCGCTCCCAACAGCAACTCATGGCCCCGGCCCAAACCATGCGCCCGTCGTAGGCGGCCGCTCCCATTCCCCGGTACTTGAGATACGTCCACCGGCCCTTCTGCTCGACTTCAACCGGCGTAGTGTGGGTGAGTACGTCCTCGACTCGGTCGCCGGCCCGGACCCGTCCGTAGTGGTACTCCCGCCAGTCCGGGTGCCTCTCGTGGTCCATCGCCTGATACACCGTCCAGGCGTCTTGGCTCCAGACGTTGTGCCGCCAGCAGAACACGACCAAGGCGATGCCGGCCAAGAAGACCAGAACAGCGAGCCGTTTCATCCAGCGTCGTAAAGCCTGTGCCCTCAGGACCGCGCCTGCGATACTGAGTATTGCCAGCCGGCTGGGTGGCGGCTGCGGTTCTGCGTAGTTCTCGCGTTCTTGATCCATATACCGCATTCTGACCGGCAGGGCGATCGGGGGCAAGCGGGCTATTCAGCAGCGCGTCTCATACCTCGGCGGTGAATTCGTCCAACGACGTGTAGATGATCTTCTTCCTCGGTCCCGGCAGGGGATCGATCGCGACGTGGGTAACGCCCTGTTCATCGAGGTCGGGCCGCAACGTCTTCATGTTGCTCAACAGACGTTCCCGCGACTCCGACACGATCGCTCTGGCGGTCCAGACGGCGAATTTCTCACCATGCTGGGCCGTCTGGAATCGCCGCACGTTGTCAGCGTCGGTGAAGAAGCAGATACACAAATGGCCGTCAACCTGGATCAGTTCCGGGGCGCCGGCCGGCGAGAGGGGGAAGAAGTTCGGGTAGGTGAAGATGAAGGGAACGTCGTCCATCGTTTGAACCGGCGAAAGGGAAACGCGGCGGCCCGAGGTTCGCGGGATGCCGCCGCGCACCCCTTGGAGGCGGTCAGGAGCCACCCGACCCGACGGCTTGCGGTCGCTGGGCGGGGTAAAAGATATGTCACGACGCGGCCGGTGGCTTCTGTGCCGGCGACTTGCCGACGCCATTGTGCGCCTGCTTTGCGATAGAACGCCGTCTTGAAATCTACTGAAATGAGACTAAACCCCGATGGGCCAAGCCCTCGCCTACTTCTTATTGCGTTCCAAGTGTATGACGAAGCGGCCGTCACCGTCTGTCGTCTGAAACTTGGTCGGATGTTCCTTGCCGCCATACTCGTAGCAAACGGTCAACTTCTCTCCATCTACTCGGTAGATTGCCAACCACTTGTCTCCCTTGACCTCTCCGCCCGTAATGATTCCGATCAGGCGCTTCGGATTCGCGCTCAGGTCAACAGTGACGGCCAACACGTCGCACCGCTTGGCGGCGTTCTTCGGCATCTGGTCGGTAAACCGCAGCACGGTCGGCGGGGCGTTCTCGGGCTTCCCGTTACGTTCGGCGGTGACCACTGACCATTCGCCGCGAAGGGATTCAAATTCCTTGACGGCCGCGTCGGACGGCTTGTCGCCAAGAACGAACACGAGCAGCATTTCGACCATCATGGCCTCCCGCGACGAAGGAAAATCCCCGCATTCTGACCGGCCGGGCGCTCGGGGGCAAGGCGTCCAAGGAGCAGTGGCCGGGCACTTCTTGCGCTCGCCTATGCTCGACCCCACCAAGCCGAGCCAAAGGCCAAATACCCAGAGACCAAGAATGCTGCGAACATCAAGGCGAGCCACCCGCGTCCCCGCCGGTGACTGCAGGATCAGCAGCAGGCCGGCGGCGTAGCCCAGCGCCAGCGGGGCTGAGGAGATAGCATCGACCAGTCCGGGCGGCAGCGGCGTCGGGACCGCGAACGCCGACAGCAGTGTCGCCCCGCCACCGACACCGCCGCCAACCAAGGCAACCACCCAGAGGAGCCGCCGGTGCCGGCCCGGGTTCCGGAACACCCCGACCTTCCAGGCGGCCGCGCCGATGGCCATGAGGCCCCAGGTCCGCGGCAGTACGCCGACGAGCAGCGGCAGGATGAGCAACCGCGTCTCCCGCCAGTGGAACGCGACGACATCCCCCACCCCCCCGGCGGTGTAGACCCGCGCCGCCTCCGCCGCCAGCCTCCGCAGGGTGTCCTCGGTCGGCCAGCCCAGGCCCCACGGGACGGCATACGGGAGGACGAAGACCGCCGCCCCCGTCGCCGCCAAGGCGGCCGCGGGCAGTCCACGGAGGGGAAGCAGCAGCAAGCCGCACACGGCGTAGAGCGTCAGGATGTCCCCGTTCCAGAGCAGCAGGAGGTGGCACAGCCCGAGGGCAAACAGGACGACAAACCGGCGGGCGAGAAACTGGGGCGGACTGGCGCCGCGGGCCGCGGCCCGCTCGCCGAAGACCGCAAAGCCGGCCCCGAAGAGGAGGGAGAACAGGGCGAATGCCTTGAACTGCAACAAGATGACGACGGCCAGGTCCGTCGCCCGATCCTGCCATCGCGGGCTCGGCGGAGCACCCAGGAGATGTTCGGCGAGGGAAACGCGGAAGTCGCTGTGCAGGTTAACCAGGAGCACGCCCAGGAGTGCCAGCCCCGGATGGCGTCGAGTGCTGTGCATCGCTCGGCCTTGCTGATGGGGTGCCACAGGGGTCGTTCTTTGGTGTCGCCCATCGCAGCCGAGGCCCCACACCTGTGCCGTCGCCGAACACCAAGCTCAGCCGCCGCGGGTGCAAAGACTGGAAGCACCCAATTAACCTACGATCCCGCGGTTGGCTGCAGCGGATCGTTCGGCCTCTAAGCCTACCCCTTGCCGAGAACCAAGTCCACCACCCTGCAGCCGCGGACGTGGGGACCAGGGCCTCGGCAGTGGCCGAGAAGTTGCTCGGCATCGCACCCCGTGTCCTGAATCGCGTCCGCCAAGATCGGCATCGCGGAGAAGTCCCGCGACTCGTACATCTGACGGGCCAGTGCCACCGCGGTGGCACTGGCCCATTTCGGGGAGAACGCGACGCGGCGGAACGGGTTGCCGAAGATATCCCGGACCAGTGCGAGTTGCCAGCTCATCAGAACTGAGTACGGTGGCCTGAGTTCGTCCGGTCTCGCCTGAAGCATCCAGCGTCGCACGCTTGCCTTCTCGGTACAGAGGAAACACGAGACAAGGTAGTGGTCGAACTCAGAGGCCGCGAACATCGTGGCTTGCAGGGCAATGGACGCCGCTTTGACCGCCAACGGGGCCTCGGTGTTCACGGGCGCGGGGTCGAGAAACGTACAGTAGGCATCAGAGGCCCGCTCTCGGGCGGCTCGCATATCACCCGCGGTCGCGAACCCGTCCGCGTAGGCTTCGGCCGTGTCAACCGCCCGATGGCCGCACTCGGGGCCGACGAGCGGTAAAACGTGCCGACACAACGCAACGGCCAGCAGTCTACATCTCCTCTCGCCCATGTCCCGAGACACGAACTCGATAAGCGCTTGCGGCTCCTCGCAGGCCAGCCACTCTGCCTCTGTCACGGTCTGGCCTCTGCTGGCCGAACTTCTTATTGGAGCGCGCTAGCGCGCCCCATCCCGGTCTAGCGCTCCATTTCGGCTGCGCAATACATCACAGCACCATCAGACCACACCCGCGGCCCCGGTTCAATACCCTGTCCGCACAATGCCCGACATGCCCACCATCCTCAACACCGTCCGAGCCGAGCCCGACTCCGAACGCCGCTGGCTCGCCCTTGCCGGCTGGCTCTGGGACAACGGCCGCGACGACGAGGCCGCGGTCGTGCGCGTGTACTGGCGGACGCTTCGTGATGACGTGGTTCGCGGGCGATCTATCGAGGAAGGCCGGGCACCGGGGCCATATGTCCGCACTGGCAGACGACCGGAACCAGGTCGAGGTGAGCGCACCGCACTCGAAGCGCTTTCACTCCTTCTTGACCTTGGGAGGTATCGACTCCGCGGGCAACGGCTTCTCAACCGTCAGGGGTGTCTTGTCCCCGTAGCGTTTGAGTTCACCTTCCAGTAGTCCCCGAAGTTCCTTCGCCTTCGCGGTGTATTCCGGCTTCCCAGCGAGGTCGGTCACCTCTTCCGGGTCGGACTCAAGGTCGAAGAGCTGTGTCTTGTCGACCTGCGGATAGCGGATCAGCTTCCAGCGGTCGTCGCGGACGGCGCGTTGAACCCCCTTGTATGCGAACACGAGGTGCGGCCGGGCGGCGTGCGCCGGATCCCTAATCGTCGCTGTAAACTCCGCGCCCTCGCTCCCGGCCGGCGCCGCAACTCCGCATAGTTTGCCGAGTGTCGGCAGCACGTCGAACAGGTAGCACATCGCTGCCGTCCGCCGGCCTTTCGGCACTTTAGGACCGGCGATCACGAGCGGCACGCGCAGCGAGTGCTCGTAGCAGTTCTGCTTGCCGATCAGTCCGTGGCTGCCGCGCGCGACGCCGGAATCGGCAGCGAACACGACGATCGTGTTGGCCGCGTGTGGCGAGTTGTCGAGGGCGTCCAGGATACGGCCAATTTCGCAGTCCAGGTATGAGATGTAGCGATAGTATTCCGCGATCATGGCGCGCACCTTGTTCGGGTCGCGGGGCCACGGGAGCAATGCCTCGTCTCGGACCGTCATCTCGCCGTTATTGAACGGATGCTGGGGCAGGAAGGTTGCGGGAAGTGGGATCTTCTCGGGGTCGTACATGATCGGAAAGTCGTCCGGGACGATGTGCGGGTCGTGCGGGGCATCGAAGGGCACATAGCAGAAGAACGGCCTGTCGTGCTTACGGTCCAGTAACCGGATCGCCTCGTCGGCGAACACGGCGCAAGCGTGCTTCGGAGCAGGTTTGGGTGTGCCGAGCTTGCCGTCGGCCACGTTGGAGAGGTTTGCCTTCAGGGGGTTGGTCATCCCGCCCGCGAAGATTTCACGAGCCTCCTGAAACGAACGGACGAGGGACTTCTCCCCGTTGTGCCACTTGCCCGTGACGAAGGTCGAGTACCCGGCCTTCGCGAACGCCTCGGGCCACGTCTCGTCACGCAGCAATTTCTCGTCCACCCGGAACAGGCTCTGCCCGGACAGGAGCATCGCGCGAGACGGCACGCACGTTGCGCCATTGAACCCGCCCTGCATGTACGCCCGGTCGAAGGACAGGCCGCGGGCTACCAGACGGTCGAGGTTGGGCGTTTTGATGTACTTATTGCCAAGAGCCGCGATCGTGTCGGCGCGCTGGTCGTCGGCGAACAGGAACAGCACATTGGGCGTTTTCGGGTCCGCGGCGCGGGACGGCCCACCCCCGGCGACCGCGAGCGCGACCAGGGCAGCAAGGAAGCGCGACATGGCCAACTCCGGCGGTCACTGCTTGCGTCAGGGTATTCGGAATCATGCCCCGCGGCCGAAACACCGCTCACCGGGCGGGCCGGCTTGCGAAGAGCAGAGCAAGCAGCAGTTGTGACATCGCAAGCCGGCTAAGAAGTTGGCGATGGGTGATTTGCAGGAGAGATTCGAGACTACGTTAGAGGGCCAACTTGGACAACTCTTGAGCGGTGAGTGGCCGCTCAAATCGCACACCAATAACGAACACTCCGCCGCCATCCGGTCGGCACCAACGCACCTCGCCGACCACCTCGACGGCGCTCGGTCCCGGTTGGGTCGAAACTCGAACCGGATTCGTTTGCCGGCCTCGGCATCGACGGTCAGGCGAATGCTCGCGCCATCCACCGAGATGTTCAGCAAGCCTGCCTCAACTTCGGCAATCGGTTCACCGTTGGAGCGACTGATGCGAACGCGGATTCCCGGCTTGGGGCTCCAACGGCGACCCATCCGATCCGGGAAGTGAGGAAGTGGCGGTGCCGCCTCGGGCTTGCGAAGAATCATCCGAGCGCCGCAGCACAGCGGAAAACCGAGCACGGTGTAGCGGCGAACCTCTTTTGCAATCGCGGCTTCTTCGCGAGCGCAATGCCAACAACGAAGTCGACGGGTCTGCTCATTTGTTCCACGGTTGCCCGCATTCATCTCGTCACGTCGATGGGCGCGAACAGGGACTCAGTCAATCTTCGAACCGTAGCACGCAGTCTGGATCTTTGGCGAGCATGGTCGAACGACGGCCAGGTCAAATCGAAATGACGTCAAGATGCCAAATAGGTGGCGGGCCGAAGCCACGAATTGCCTTCAACCCCGCGATGCAAGACATTCACAGCCAAGACCGCACTCAGTCGAGTTGTGCCGAAACCTGGCACTACCTTTGTGCGGATTGTCGTCGCGAACTGCCGGCGACGATCGACGAAATTGCCGCGCCGGCAGATTCGGCATGGCCGCAATGCTGCGACAATTGGATGTGTCTGCTACTGGGACCGACGACAGATCAATCCCGACTTTCGACTGGCCTGGTCAGTTGAATTTGGGTTGCAACCGGCAGTTGGCAGCGCCCCCTTCAATGTTGCAGGCGACCTGGCAGCGATACCGCGCAGACAAGCGGCAAGCCTCCGGCCACGGAGGTGAGCGCCGTTCTTCTTTTTGCACTTCTTCAGACTTCTGAGCTGCCCAAACCCGCGCGCCGCTTCACACGCTTGGCTTGCAAGAGTTGCTTCAGAGTCGGACACAGCACCGCTTCGCTCTTCTTCCGTTCCGGCGGGCTCGTTTCAAGGCCGGGCACCGGCTCCATCAATCGCATCCGAAGTGCGGTGACCCGTTCGGGCGCAAACTCCAGGGCCGTTGCGCGGAACGAACTCGGTTGCACTGAATCCGTCATCGGAATAGTCTCAGTCGGGTTTCGAGGATCGAATGCACGGCCTAAGAGCAAATGCTGTGCGGCGGCGAGCAAAAAATGAACGTTTGACGACTTCGACAGGGCGGGTGTGGGACGCGAAGACGGGGTCGGCGGTCCTGACGCTCACCGGGCATACGGGCTACATCGTGTCTGCGGGTTACAGTCCAGACGGAGCGCGGGTGGTCACCGGGAGTGCGGACGGAACGGCGAAAGTATGGGACGCGAAAGCCGGGACGGTGATGCTCACCCTGACGGGACACGTGGGACCGGTAAATTCCGTTGCCATGAGCCCGGACGGGACCCGGGTGGTCACCGGGGGCGCGGACGGGACGGCAAAAATGTGGGACGCGAAAGCCGGGACCAAGATGTTCGTCATGACCGGACACACGGCCCAGGTTGGGCCTGTGGCCTTCAGCCCGCACGGGGAGCAGGTCATCACCGGGAGTGAGGACCGGACGGCGAAAATATGGGACGCAATGACTGGGACCGAGGTACTGACTCTGACCGGGCAAATGGGGCAGTTCCAATTAGTTTCGGGATCGACATCGATGACCCGGACAGCTTTCGAACCGCGCCCCCTCCACTCGTAGACGTCTCTGCCGACCTCCTGCCCCTTCCCCAACATTTCGTCTTGAGTGTAGATTCGGAAGGTTGCAACCAAGCCCATTAAACAGAATCGAAGCCGGCAAGACGGCGGCGAGATACGTCCAGAAAAGGCGGTGCCAACGAAACGGACTGATCGCTGCCGCCGGTTTTGAGGTAGCCGGACCGAGTGACTACTCCCATGGCTTTCGTTGCCGCAGTCCGGTGACAGACTCGGCTTCGAGGAGGAAGGCGCGGGCGTCAAAGTCGTCGGGCCAGTCGAACGCCTTCAGTCGTCGTGCGAGGCCGGCGACCAGGGATCGAGCTTCGTCCCGATCCCCGAGTTTGTAGCGGGCCATCGCTTTGAAGGCGATCGCATATAGACCTTGCGGACTAGCTGGATCGACCCCTGCGAGCACATCCAGGGCTTCCTGGTGGCGGTCAAGTCGATATAGGGAAGCCCCTCGTGCAGTCCGGTACAACAAGTTGTTCGGGTCGAGCCGGCAGGCGGCTTCCGCATGGTGGAGTGCGAAACGGAATTGAACGTCGGCTTGCTTATCGCTCAAGATCGCTTCTCGGTATTGCTGCGGGTGCTCACGAGCGTAGGACTCCAACACACCACCCGCAGGATCGCCGTACCGCGTGTTGCGAACCACTTCCCAGGACCTCTCGAAATAGACCCTTGGATCAGTGGGTTCCTTCCACTTCCTTACAAATTCAAGCGCTAGTGTCCGCTCTGAGTCCGTCAATAAGCCATTGTGAGCTACCATCCATTCCCGGTCCTCTTTTAGAAGCACCCGCGACCGCAAATCCACGGTTGTTTCAATCACCCAGAACTCCCTCGCTTCTTTGAAATTGCGGTCGGCCCTGTCACGCTCCCGGAGTGCCCACGCCGTCAATCCCGACGTTGTGGCAAGCCCAAGTGCTATTGACACCATGAATACCGTCGCCAATCGGTTGCGTTGAGACCATCGACGGGCCCTGGACAGGCGGCCCTGACGCCGGGCCCTCACCGGGCGGTTTTCCAGGAAGCGTCGCAGATCGTCGGCCAACTCTTGAGCCGACTGATAGCGACGGCTCGGGTCCTTCTCCAGGCACTTGAGGACCACTGTCTCCAGTTCCGGCGGGACACGCCGGACTAGTTTGCGCAGCGGGGTTGGAGCAGCGTCCGCAACTCTCCGCAGGACGTCAGCGTGGTCCCGACCAGCTACTGCCGGGATAAGCGCGAGGAGTTCGTACAGGGTAGCCCCGAGAGAGTAAACGTCGGACCGGTGGTCCACGAGATTATGCTGAGCTGTCGCCTGCTCCGGGCTCATATACCGAGGGGTGCCCAGCAGGTCGCCGGTACCTGTTACTCCCGGGTCCTTGCCGAACCGGGCCAACCCGAAGTCGGCAACGAACAACTCGCCTCGGCCGTCCACCAACAGATTCGACGGTTTGATGTCCCTGTGTACGACGCCGAGCGAGTGGGCATGCTCCAGGGCCTCGGCCGCTTGGACACCCCATTCCGCGGCCCGACGCGCATATGCCAAGTCCATTGAAGTGCGCGAGAGGACAGGTGCCGAAAAGACAGCAGGTGGCGGTGTGTCATCTGCGGTCAGGCTTCGCGTCGCTTCGTTAGCGGCCGATGAGCCCCGCGTCGCGTCGCCGCGTCGCTCTCGGATCAGGTCAGAGAGAGGGCGTCCTTCGACGAATTGCATGGCGATATAGTGCATACCCCGGTCGTGGCCGACCCCATACACCTTCACGGCGTTTGGGTGGTCAAGGACAGCTGCGGCCAATGCCTCGCTATGGAACCGCTGTAAGTGTTTTGGATTTAGGACTGCCGCGAACGGCAAGACCTTCAAAGCTACACGCCGCCGGAGGCTGAGCTGCTCGGCTTCGTACACGATTCCCATCCCTCCTCGCCCAACCTCCCGGACGATCCGGTAGTCTCCCAGGGGTGAAGAGATCGGCTCGGGATCGGCCGCGGAGCCGCCGAGCGAACCGCCCGCCAAGTCCAGGGCGGCCAGCGTCCGGCGGATCATGTCGGCCGCGCGAGGGTATCGGGCGGCGAATTCCTCTATGGCCGGATTCTCGCCCCGCTCCCGACGGGCGAGAAACTCGTCCGCCACGCGCCCCACCAGTGACTCTGGGGACTGCCCGCCCTCGACCTGATCGTCTAGTGATGTGCTCACGGTCCGTCCTCCAACAGTCCGGCGGCAGACAATAATGCTTGTAGGCGAATGAGGGCCCGCCCGAACCGTTTCCGGGCGGCCGCCGGGTAAATCCCGAGCAAGTCACCGATTTCGGCGAACGGCAGCCTATCGGCGTGCCGAAATAGGAGGATCTGACGGTCATCGTCCGCCAGTTCCTCGAGCGCCCTTGCTACACGGCGAGCGACCTCCTCTGCTTCGACCTCTTGGCTTGGAGTCGGGCCCCGCGCCAACAATTGGCGGGCTACGGCCAAGGACGATCGACCCGGCCCCAACTCCTCGCGGCGAGTCGACCGTTTCGCCGTGCGAAGGTGCCGGCGATGTGTATCGAGGAGCCGGTCGTAGGCCGTCTTGCGGGCCCAAAGGTGGAACGGTATCGGCCGTCGGGCAAGATAGTCAGGTAGTCGCTGGGCCATAATCGCCTGAGCGTCCTGGACGACGTCGGACGGGTCCACCCG
>DATANR010000263.1:0-24515 GCA_036266155.1 Gemmataceae bacterium
AAGGCGCCCGATTAAGACATTATCGGGCACCTTACGGTGCTCCGCTCGCCGATGCACGGGCTCGGAGCGTGCGGTCAACTAGCTCACCTGGCGCGTCAGCACGGCCCGGCTCGGTTCCTCGCCGGGCACCTGGCCGCGGACGAGCACCACGTAGTCGCCTGATCGAACGAGCCGGCGCGACTTCGCCCATTCCATCGCGCTCGATAGTTCTTGCTCAACCATCGCCGTCTCGGGCTGAACCATGGCCGTGACACCCCAACAGACCGCCAACCTCCGAGCAAGTTGTTCGGTGCGTGTGACTGCCAGGATCGTCGATGTCGGCCGCCGGTTGCTGAGCGCGAGCGCCGTCCGTCCCGACTCGGTGGCGACGACCACGACTGAGGCGTTGAGGCGCTCATTGATCAGGTACGCGGCATCGACGGCCGCCTCGGTAATCGGTTCGACGAAGCCTTTCAACGATGCAGCTTGAACGTACGGTGGTCGGCCTCCCGCTTCGAGATACGCCTCGGCCTCGAAGCAGATTTGCCGCATGGTCGCGACGGCTTCCACCGGGAATTCGCCGATTGCGGTTTCTCCGGACAGCATCACGGCATCGGTCCCGTCGACGACGGCGTTGAACACGTCGCTGGCCTCGGCCCGCGTCGGCCGGCTCGAATGTTCCATGCTCTGAAGCATCTGCGTCGCCGTGATGACCGGCCGATGTGTGCTGTTGCACAGGCCAATCACGCGCTTCTGAATGGCCGGCACCCGCTGGACGTCCATCTCGACGCCCAGGTCGCCGCGTGCCACCATCACGCCGTCGGTTGCGGCGATGATCGCCTCCAAATTCTGCACCGCCTGTGGCTTCTCGATCTTCACGACAATGCGTGCTGTACATTTACGCGCATCCAGTTCGCGGCGCAGCCACGCGACATCGCCCGCGCTGCGCACGAATGAGAGGCCGACGTATTCCACATCGGCGCCATGTCGCGCGGTCCAATCGAGATCCTGCAGGTCCTTGTCCGTGAGCGACTTGACTGCCAGATTCGAGCCCGGCAGGTTCAAGCCTTGCTTCGAGCGCAATCGGCCGGAGAGTGTGACCTTCAATCGCGCTCGGCCGGCGGCCACGTCGATCACCTCCATTGCCACGGTGCCGTCGGCGAACAGCACGGTCTCGCCGGGTTTGAGGTCATTGGGCAGATCGCAATATGAACAGGTCAACTCGTGTGGATCGTCCGACCGCCTCTCCGTCACCAACGTGAACTCTTCACCCAGCGGGCACTCGACGAGATCGCCCGGGATCGGCCCGAGCCGCATCTTCGGGCCGCACAAATCCTGGAGTACCGCGACGTGTCGACCCATCTCCCGGCTGATCGCCCGGATGTCCGCGAGCACCGCCGAGTGTTCCTCGTGCGTGCCGTGCGAGAAGTTCAGCCGGAAGACGTTGACGCCG
Source organism: Gemmataceae bacterium (assembly GCA_036266155.1). Classification (GTDB taxonomy): domain Bacteria; phylum Planctomycetota; class Planctomycetia; order Gemmatales; family Gemmataceae; genus SIAJ01. The sequence goes on from DATANR010000263.1 coordinate 1,433, forward strand.
GCGTCGATCAAGCGGCGCAAGACCGCCGGCGAGCGCGACGCCGGGCCGATGGTGGCGACGATCTTCGTGCGGATCGGTAATTGTTCGGCGTCGTTCATGTCCCGCTCAGTGTGTTGCCGACGATGCGCTGAGCCTCGGCGACGATCGAATCCAGATGCGACTGGTTCTTCAAGCTCTCGGCATACAGCTTATAAACGTCCTCGGTGCCCGATGGCCGCGCCGCAAACCAGCCCGACGCGGTCGTCACCTTGAGGCCGCCGATGGCCGCCTCGTTGCCGGGCGCCTGCGTGAGCTTGGCCGTGATCGGCTCGCCAGCCAGCGTTGACTCACGCACGTCCTCGGGAGCGAGCTTTTTCAGCCGGGCCTTCTGTGCCGGCGTGGCGACCGCGTCGATGCGCGTGTAGTAGGGCGTGCCGAACTCGGCCGTCAGTTCTCGGTAATGCTCGCCCGGGTCCTTGCCCGTCCGCGCCGTGATCTCCGCGGCCAAGAGAGCAAGGATCAAGCCGTCTTTATCCGTCGACCAGACCGTGCCGTCGAGCCGCAGGAAGCTGGCGCCGGCACTCTCTTCGCCGCCGAAGCAGCAGGAACCATCGAATAATCCCGGCGTAAACCACTTGAACCCGACCGGCACTTCGTAAAGCTTCCGACCGAGCTTCGCGACCACACGATCGATCAGTCCGCTGCTCACCAGCGTCTTGCCGACCACTGCTTTTGTTGGCCAATCAGGGCGATGCACGAGGAGATAGTTGATCGCGACGGCGAGATAGTGGTTCGGATTCATCAGGCCGACGGACGGCGTCACGATGCCGTGCCGATCCGCGTCCGGGTCGTTGGCGAACGCGACGCGGAAGCGATCCTTAAGGTTGACCAGCCCGGCCATCGCGTACGGGCTCGAACAGTCCATGCGGATTTGCCCGTCGTGGTCGACAGTCATGAACGAGAACGTCGGATCGACGCGCGGGTTCACGATCTCAATGTTCAGCCCATAGGCCTTGTTGATCGGCTCCCAGTAGCGCACGCCCGCGCCGCCGAGCGGGTCGACGCCGAGCGGCAGCCGCGTGCTTCCGATCACATCCATGTCAATGACATGCCGCAGGTCTTCGACATAGGCGGCGACGAAGTCCTGCGGCGTCGTGGTCGTCGCCTTGCGTGCCTGCTCGTAGGCGATGCGATTGACGCCGGCGTTGTTCCGCTTCAGATAGTCGTTGGCCCGATCCTCGATCCACTTGGTCACGTCCGTATCAGCCGGTCCGCCGTTGGGCGGGTTGTACTTGAACCCGCCGTCCGTCGGTGGATTGTGCGACGGCGTAATGACGATCCCGTCGGCGGGCGGGCCCTGAATGCGGTTGTGAACCAGGATCGCGCGCGAGATAACGGGCGTCGGTGTAAAGCCGTCGTCGCGCTGGATGAAACAATGCACGCCGTTGGCGGCGAGCACCTCAAGCGCGGTTTTCTGAGCCGGGCCGGACAGACAGTGCGTGTCCTTGCCCATGTACAGCGGGCCGTCGTACCCTTGCGCCTTGCGGTAATCGCAGATGGCCTGCGTGATCGCGAGGATGTGGGCCTCGGTAAACGTGCTCTTGGCGGTCGACCCGCGATGGCCGCTGGTGCCGAAACTGACGAGCTGATTGGGATCGTCGAGGTTGGGCCGGCGCTCGAAGTAGTCGCGCTCGAGTTGGGCCGGGTCGATCAGCAAGTTGGCGGGCGCCGGCTTGCCGGCGAGCGGGGAAATAGCCATGACCGCTCCCTGAATCACAATGACGTTGATGGTGGAAGCGTATGCGGAAGCGGCCGGGATCGTAGCGGCTATCGTTAGAAGGTGCGGGAAAGAAGGGCCGGAGGACGGCCGGAGGAAGACATAACTTGAGACAAAGAGGCCTCGCCCGGATTCGAACCGGGGAATGACGGTTTTGCAAACCGTTGCCTTACCACTTGGCGACGAGGCCGTGCCGACTCGAACGATCGTAGCGGTTGTCCGATAAACCGTCAACCGGCCCCCATCTTATCGTCTGAATGGGCCGTTTTCCTTGAGCCGGTTCGCAGCTGTTCGGGTTCTCGGAAATAAGAAGTGCGCCTGGGCATTTTTCCCATTCCGCGCTGTTGACTTTGATTGCTTGCTCCCTTGAATACAAATCTCGCCGGGTCGGCAGGCGGCTCCAAACTCATTCGCCCCGCAAGGGATCGGACCATGGCTAACGCCCCCGATCCACAACAGCGCCGAATGTTGGCGCTGGCTTACAGTGCCAGTTCGACACTGACCGGGCCGGCGATCCTGGGGCTGTTAATCGACTGGGCCGCGGGCACAATGCCCTGGTTTACCGTGGGCGGCGTGCTTGTTGGGATGGTCGGCCTGTTCGTGCTGCTGATCCGGTTTTCGCAACCGAAGGAGCCGCGCCAGTGAAGGGCTTCGCGGTTCTGATCGGCGTGGCGATTGCGGCGTGGGTGGTGTTGGCCTTGCCCGCCATGTTGTTCGACGGCGCGGGGCCTGAGGTGACGGCGCCGGCCTTGCTCGTGTGTCTGGCACCCAACCTGCTTGCCCTGGGTGTGGCGGAGTTGTTCAAGGGTCGAAGCGAATACGTGCAGACGGCCGTGCTCACGATCTCGTTTGTCGCACGGCTGTTCTTGGTTCTGGGTTTAGGGTTTACCGTCTACCTGTTGTCACCGTACCTCAAGGGACGCGAACTTTCGTTCGTCCTCTGGGGGGCATTGTTTTACCTGATCCTTCTGGCCGTGGAATCCCGAGTGGTTTCGCGACGGATGGCGGGTGCAACCGCGGGTCGCTGAATGGCCGATGAACCGATCAGCCCGCTCGACGCCCTGAAGGACCCCTTCGCGGAGTCCGCCGACACCTACCATTGGGACGTTTGCAAGTCCCTTGGCTGGGAATGGCATATGCCGGAGTGGCTCTCCAAGTTCATGGTGTTGGAGACCATCGCGTTCGTAGTTGTGCTGGTGGTGTTTCTCACGGCGGCCAAGCGAATCGCCAAGGGTGATGTGCCGCGTGGCCGATTCGCACATTTCGTCGAATCGATCCTGCTATTCATCCGCGACGAAGTCGCGATTCCGACGATCGGCGAACACGACTATAAACGGTTCCTGCCATTATTGTGGACCATGTTCGTGTTCATCGCGACGATGAACCTCCTCGGCATGATCCCATTCATGGGGTCGCCGACGGCGAGCATTGCGGTCACGGCCGTGCTGGCGACGGTGGCGTTCTTCGTGATTCACATCAATGGCATCCTTGCGAATCACGGCTTCGGACATTACGTCAAGACGTTTAAGGTCAAGCTCGACCGCGAAGGCAAGCTACTGCAGATCCTGGCGCCGGTCATCGAGTTCGGCGTGTTCTGGCTGGAAATCGGGACGGCGTTTATCCGGGCCATCGTGCTGGCCGTGCGTCTCTTCGCCAACATGCTGGCTGGCCACACGACGCTGTTCGTGGTGATGTCGTTCATCTACATGGTGGGCTTGGCCGTCGAACAGGGGCTGATGAGCGGCTACTTCTTCTGGCCGATTACGGTGACGAGCGTCGCGACGCTGGTCGCTTTGAGCATTTTGGAAATCTTCGTCGGTCTGTTGCAGGCGTTTGTATTCGTCTTCCTGACGTCGACGTTTATCGGCATGGCAATGCATCCGGAACACTAACCTGACTAACCCGAATACAGGAGTTTGACGACCCATGAAGCACATAACCCGCGTGGCCCTGGCGGCCGTGTTGTTCCTCGCCTTCGGCGGTTTGGCGCTCGCGCAGCCGGGTACGCCGCTCCCGACCAGCAAGCTGGACGCCGACGTTCAGAAGCAGGCGGTTGAGCGGAACGCGTCGGCCACCGCGAAGTACACGGGCGGCGGGGCCGGCATCGGCATGGGTTTGGCGGCCATCGGCGCCGGCATCGGCATCGGCCTCATCGGCCACTCGGCCCTCGCGGGCATCGCCCGTCAGCCGGAACAGGCCGGCGCGATCCGCGGCACGATGATTCTGATGGCGGCCCTCGTCGAAGGCGTCGCGCTCATCGCCGTCGTGTTCTGTCTGGTGCTTTCCTTCGTCGCGTGACGTGCTAGGCGAGCGGAGGTGCGTAAGCACCCGATGCTGGAAATCGGGGTGCTTACGCACCTCCGCTCGCCAGAGGTGGAGAAACCCATGCGAAGTCTAACCTGGCTCATCGTCACGCTGCTGGCACTGTCCGTGTGCGCGCCCACGGTGCGAGCCGAAGCGGCGGCGAAGGATGAGCACGGCGCCAAAGATCCTGGCAAGCTCGATGTTGCCGAGAAGTTCGGGCTCAAGCGTTATGACCTGGCCATTTACACGCTCGTGCTGTTTACGATCCTCGTGATCGTGCTCGGCAAGTTTGCCTGGGGCCCGGTGATGGCCGGCCTCGACAAGCGCGAAGCCAACTTACGGAAAATCCACGACGATGCCGAGGCATCGCGTGCGGAGGCGCAAAAGTCGCTGACGGACGTGCAGGCCCGGCTCGCCAAGGCGAACGACGAGATTCGGGCGATGCTCGATGAGGCTCGCCGCGACGCCCAGGCCGTCAAGGACCAGATGAAGGCCGACGCGGCCGCGGAATCGACCGCAGAACGCGATCGCATGCGCCGCGAAATTGAAATGGCAAAGGATCAGGCGCTGCAGGACATCTATCAGCAGGCGGTGCAGCTTGCCGCAATGGTGTCGACCAAGGCGATCCAGCGGGAACTGACGCCGGCGGATCACACGCGGCTGCTCGAAGGCGCGCTGGCGGACCTGCGGATGAATCTTGGTTCGAAGGCCTGACAGAGATGGGACGAATAGGTCCCATAGGACCCATACGTTCCATCGCCCCTAACTCTGACATAGACGTCCAAGATGGCCGAAGTCTTTGAAACCGACAGCCGAGCCGGCGCCGAGGGGTCCTCGGAGCGCCGCGTGGCCCGCGTCTACGCCGAGGCCCTGCTCGACGTGGCTTCGGAACGCGGCATCGCTGACGAGATCGGACAGGAACTCGACTCGTTGGTTCGCGAGGTGTTCAACGGGGCCCCCGAGGTCGAGGCCACGCTAGGTTCGCCGGTCGTCAAGCGGTCGGTCAAGACGCCGCTCTTGGCAACCGTGTTCAAGGACAAGGTCAGCGAGTTGCTGTTCAACTTCCTGAACGTGTTGAACTCCAAGGACCGGCTGTCGCTCGTTCGCAATGTGGCGGCCGGCTACCGCGACCTGCTCGATCAACGGGCCAAGCGGCTGCGCGTGCGGGTAAAGTCGGCCGTGCCGCTGACCGACGGGCAGACGGAACAATTGAAGCAAACCATCGGGCAGGCGACCGGGCTCGACCCGGTCGTCAGTGCCCAGATCGACCCGGCGCTCTTGGGCGGGATGATCGTTCAAGTTGGCGACCAGGTGTTCGACAGCTCGGTCAGTTACCAGATCGAGTCGATCCGAAATCAACTGCTGGCGAGGAGCAGCTATGAAGTTCAAACCGGACGAGATCGTTTCAGTTCTGCGGGGTGAGATCGGCCGGCTCGGCACCGCGCAGGACGTCCGGGAGGTCGGCCGCGTTCTCGAGGTCGGCGACGGCATCGCGCGCGTGTACGGCCTCGCCAGCGTCATGGCCGGCGAAATGGTCGAGTTCACCAAGACCAAGATTCGCGGCTTGGCGTTCAACCTCGAAGAGTCGTCAGTCGCCGTCATCATCCTCGGCGATTACCTCCAGATTCAGGAGGGCGACGAGGTCCGGACGACGGGCGAACTGCTTCGTGTGCCGGTTGGCGACGCGATGGTCGGCCGCGTCGTCGATCCGCTCGGCAATCCGCTTGACGGCAAGGGCCCGATCCTCACATCGGAAACCCGGCCGATGGAGTCGCCGGCCGCCGGCGTCGCCGAACGCCAGCCAGTGAAGGTGCCGCTGCAAACGGGCATTAAGGCCATCGACGCCATGACGCCGATCGGCCGCGGTCAGCGTGAACTCATCATTGGCGACCGCAAGACCGGCAAGACCGCCATCGCGATCGACACGATCATCAACCAGAAGTCCGAGAACGTCATCTGCGTGTACGTCGCTTGCGGACAGATGCAGGCGAAGATTTCGCAGGTCGTTGAAGACCTGCGGCGCACCGGGGCGATGGATTACACGATCGTCGTCGCTTCGTCGTCCGCCGACCCGGCCCCGCTGCAGTACTACGCTCCGTACGCCGGCGCCGCGATGGCCGAGTACTTCATGTTCAAGGGTCGCGACACGCTGGTCGTGTACGACGACTTGTCGAAGCAAGCCGCCGCCTATCGCCAGCTCTCGCTGCTCGTTCGCCGCCCGCCCGGCCGCGAGGCCTACCCTGGCGACGTGTTCTACGCGCACAGTCGCCTGCTCGAACGCAGTTCCAAGCTGGCCGATCGGTGGGTGATCGTCCCGAACGATGCCGACGATGCGAAGATTACTGACGACTGGGCTGTCAACAGCGCCGTCGACACCTCCCGCAAGCGGAACGCGGGCGAAGCGGGTAAGGTTTACGTCGGTCCGAGCGAGCTGACCGGAAAGGCCTACGCCGAGCACCACGACCTGGCAAAATTCCCCGGCCACAAGCTGGCCCGCGTCGCCACATCGGGTGGGTCGCTGACCGCGTTGCCGATCATCGAGACGCTCGAAGGCGAAGTGTCGGCGTATATCCCGACGAACGTGATCTCGATCACGGACGGCCAGATCTACCTGCAGCCGTCCTTGTTCTTCGCGGGCGTTCGGCCTGCCGTCGACGTCGGCATCTCGGTCAGCCGCGTGGGTGGCAACGCCCAGATCGGCGCCATGAAGGACAAGCGCGTCGCTGGCGGTTTGAAGCTGACGCTCGCTCAGTTCCGCGAACTGGAAGCGTTCGCCCAGCTCGGCACTGAACTCGACCCGGCGACGCAGCGGCAGCTTGATCGCGGCTACCGGATGGTCGAAGTGCTCAAGCAACCGCAGTTCAAGCCGATGAACGTGGTTGATCAGGTCATGGTCATCTACGCGGCCAACGCGGGGGCGCTCGACAAGGTGGACCGCAAGGCGGTCCGCAAGTGGGAAGAACAGTTCTTGACGTTCATTCAGGACCAACAGCCGGAAGTACGAGCGCTACTGGCCAAGGAAAAGAAACTGACCGACGGGGTGACGGCGAAGATCGACGCGGCAATCGCGGCCTTCCAGCCGCAGTTCAAGGGATAATCGGACGCCGCTTGCGGCGTAGCGCGAGCGCGCTACGCCGCAAGCGGCGAAACATATATGGCCAACCTTCGTCTGCTCGTTAACCGTCGCAAGGCGGTCCGCAACATCCGCAAGATCACGCGGACCATGGAATTGATCGCCACCGCGCGCTTCAAGAAAGCCATGGACCGGGCGGCGGCGGCCGAAGCGTATACGCGCAAGATCAGCGAGATCGCGGCCGACCTGACGAGCGCCGGTGGCGACGCGTCGCATCCGCTCCTTGCCGTGCGGCCCGAAGTAAAGAAGGTGCTGCTGTTGGTGATCGGTTCGAATCGCGGTCTCGCGGGAGGGTACAACGGGTCGATCCTTCGCGAAGCCCAAGGTCGGCTCCGCGAGTTGAAGGCCGCGGGAACGCCGTTCGACTTGGAAGTGGCCGGCAAAAAGCCGATTGGCTTCCTCAAGTATCAGGGCTACGCGCGCGCGGCCGAATACACACAGTTCGAAGACAAGCCGGCCTACGATCAGGTTGAGCCGATCGCGGACAAGTACATCAAGATGTTCGTCGCCGGACAGGTCGACCAGGTCCAGGTGGCGTACATGAAGTTCCAAAACGCCGCCCGTCAGGCACCAGTGGTCGAGACGCTGCTGCCGCTTGGAACGGTTACCCTGCCGACCAAGGGCAAACCAGAGACGCCTGCGACGGCCCGATCGGTCGATTACGAATTCATCCCGAGCGCCGGCGAGATTCTTGACGCCATCGTGCCCGCGGCGTTCAAGCAGCGGTTGTTCAAGTGCTTTCTGGATGCGGCCGTGAGCGAACAGATCGCCCGCCGCGTTGCCATGAAGGCGGCAACCGAGAATGCGGCGGACTTGATCAAGGCGTTGACTCAGCAGTACAACCGGGCCCGGCAGGCGAAGATTACGAAGGAGATCTCGGAATTGATCGCGGGGGCCGAGGCACTGAAGTAAACGGGAGGGTGCGATGAGCATACTGCCGCCTGACTTGGCCAAACTCACGGCGATGGAAAAGGTCGAACTAATCGATCTCCTCTGGCTGAGTATGTCAGAGGATGATTTTCCTCTGACGGACGCCCAACGTCAGGACCTGGAAAAGCGAATCGCGGAGGATCAAAACGACCCTGATGAGGGTCGCCCCTGGGAGGAAGTCAAGGCCGAGCTTCTGGGTCAGAAATGAGTCGCCAGATCGTCCTCAAGCGGCGTGCCGAGCGCGATGTTCGCGCTGCCATGGTACGACGATCAGCGAGACGGCCTTGGCGATGAACTCGTCGAGAAGGTGAGCGAGACGCTCCGGGCGATCCAAGTGATGCCGGGCCGATTCAAAGTGGAAGTAGGCGGATACCGGCGGGCCTTGGTTCAGCGGTTCCCATACCGAGTGGTATTTCGGTTTGATGACGAGCGGGTCGTAGTGATTGGGGTCTATCACACTAGTCGCGATCCGCAGTTGTGGTTTGATCGCATTGCAGAGGACAAGGCGGACCCAACGGATGAGTGACAAACCGCGGCGTCGCTCGCTCGTCTTCAACAACCTCGACGAGGTCACCCACGACGCGGAGGCGCTGCTGGCGAAAGGTTACGACAAGGCCGGCCAATGGGACCTTGCCCAGTGTGCCAACCACCTGGCCGACTGGATGCGGTTTCCGGTTGAAGGGTTTCCGAAGCCGCCGGCCCCGATTCGGGCGATGCTCTGGATGATGCGGAAGACGATCGGGCGGAAGAAGCTGCTGACGTATTTGAAGGATAAGAGCTTTCCGGCCGGCAAGCCGACGATGCCGCAGACGGTCATCGCTCCGGGTGGCGATGCAAAGGCAGCAGTCGAGAAGCTGAAGGCGAGCGTCGAGAAGCTGAAGGCGTTCACGGGCACGATCGTCCCGTCGCCGCTGTTCGGTGCGATGACCAAGGATGAGGCCGTGGGTATGCAGCTTGTGCACGCCGCCCACCATTTGAGTTTTTTGGTTCCAAAGAACGGGTAATCAAAAGCCCACGGACGTACGTCCGTGGGCTTTCGGGGAGAGAGAATAAATGGTTGCCACCGCCGAGATGAAGGGCCGCGTTACCCAGGTCATCGGGTCCACGTTCGACGTCGAGTTCGACGGCGACCATCTGCCGGAGATTTACAACGCTGTCACGATCAAGACCGAGACGAAGGGCACATCGCTGGATCTCGTCGGCGAAGTCCAGCAGCACCTCGGCGGCAGTCGTGTTCGCTGCGTCGCCCTCGGTTCGACCGACGGCCTGATGCGTGGCACCGACGCGGTCGACACCGGCAAGCCGGTTCAGGTGCCCGTCGGCATGGAGACGCTCGGCCGCGTGTTCAACCTGCTGGGCCAGCCCATCGACGGTCGCGGCGCTGTGAACGCCACGGAAAAGCGGTCGATCCACGCCAAGCCGCCGAAGTTCGCTGACCTGTCGCCGAAGTCGGAAATCCTTGAGACGGGCATCAAGGTCATCGACCTGCTGACGCCGCTCGCTCGCGGTGGCAAGGCTGGTCTGTTCGGCGGTGCCGGTCTCGGCAAGACGGTCATTCTCACCGAACTCATCGCGCGTATCGCCAAGGTGTATAAGGGCTACTCGGTGTTCGCCGGCGTCGGCGAGCGTACCCGCGAGGGCAACGACCTCTGGCTCGAAATGCAGGAGACGAAGTCCGGCGTCGGGGCCGACGCCAAGTCGGTCATCGAGTCGACGGCGATGGTCTTCGGCCAGATGAACGAGCCGCCGGGCGCCCGTCTTCGCGTCGCGCTGTCCGCGTTGACGATGGCCGAATGGTTCCGCGACGCGACCGGCGCCGAGACGCTGCTCTTCGTCGACAACGTCTTCCGCTTCTCGCAAGCCGGCTCCGAAGTGTCGGCCCTTCTCGGTCGTATGCCGAGCGCCGTCGGTTACCAGCCGACGCTGGCCACGGAAATGGGCGAGTTGCAGGAGCGCATCACTTCGACGGCCCGCGGGGCCATCACGTCGGTGCAAGCCGTGTACGTGCCGGCCGACGACCCGACCGACCCGGCCCCGGCCAACACGTTCCAGCACCTCGACGCGTTCATCTACCTGGAACGGTCGATTTCCGAGAAGGGCATCTACCCCGCCGTCGATCCGCTGGCGTCGAACAGCCGACTGCTCGATCCGCAGATCATCGGCGAACGCCACTTTGCCGTCGCCCGCCGCGTGCAGTCGATCCTGCAGCGTAATCGCGAACTGCAGGACATCATCGCCATCCTCGGCGTCGAAGAACTTTCGGAAGAAGACCGCCAGATCGTGAGCCGGGCCCGCCGGATCGAGCGGTTCCTGTCGCAGCCGTTCCTCGTAGCCGAGCCGTTCACCGGCAAGCCGGGCAACGTCACGCCGCTCGCCGAGACGATCCGCAGCTTCGAAGAACTCTGCGACGGCAAGTGGGACCACCTGCCCGAAGGCGCCTTCATGTATGTCGGCGTCATTGAGGAAGCGGCGGAAGCGGCGAAGAAGATGGCTGGGAAATAGGGTATAGGGGATGGGGTATAGGGTATTTGACCCGGCCCCTCCCGCAGTGCTCACACCCTACACCCGATACCCCATACCCAAGCGACAGCGATGGCATCCTCCGGCAAACAAGTTCAGTGCGTCGTCGTCACTCCCGAGAAGGCCATCTTGGAAGAGACGGCCGACATGGTCATCCTGCCGATGATCGACGGCGAACTCGGCGTTCTGCCTGGCCGTGCCGCGCTCGTTGGCAGGCTCGGTAAGGGTGAACTGCGTCTGAACAAGGGCGCCGAAGTGAAGAAGTGGCAGCTCGAAGGCGGCTTCGCCCAGGTCCGCGGCGACGTCGTGACCGTCTTGACCACCCGCGTCGTCGGTTGACATTGCGTTTCGTTCAGGAAGGGTCACACCCCTGAACGAATTCTGAACGCATTTTTCGAGCAGTTGCAATGAAATGCAACGCATTATTATCGAGAAATCCCGGCATTTCATCCGCTCGTACAACTCGTTGATCATACACGCGACCGAATGACCGGCGGTGCCTGGAAACGCAACCGGCACGCTTCGCATTTCACTCGTAATCACTTTTTCGCCGGCGGCAACGCCCTCAGCTCGAAGAACTCGAATGCCGCGTCGATCTCGGCCGCGTCCTTGTTGCCGCCGTTCTTGGCGATCAGGCCGACCCGTTTCGGCGTTCCGTTGCCCCAGCGCCGCTCGCCGCCGATGACCCACTTGTCGCCGTCCTTGCTCCAGGCGAATTCATAGTTGTCGCCGCGCTTCGTGAACTTCAACCAATATTTCTTGAGCCCCGACTCGCTCGCCTTCGGCCGCACGTGCACCGGGTTTCCTTCGGTCTCGGCCACGAGCACGAACGCCTGCCCCGCCGGCCGCTGCCCATCGTATTCGTAGCCCCATTTCAGATAATTGTCATCGTCGTCATACACGATCATGCCGGCCTGCTGATAGTAAGTGTCCGGCAAAAAGTTGCTCACGCACGTCGTGGCCGACCATTCCACGTCCTTGTCGAGCGGAATGTCGATGAGATGAATGTTCTTGGCCTGCGTGCCCTCGCTCAGAGCGTCTTCTTTCTCCTTGCCATGAATCGTCCCGCGCTGCGTGGTGATCACCAGCGCCCCCGGCACCTTTTTGAGCGACACCTGAGTCGGATCCGGCCGAATAACCTTCCAGTCGAGCACGAGCTTGCCGTCGAAGCTGTCGACCCAGGGGCCGGTCATGCCGGCTTTCGGCAGGGGAGCGGGCGTGCCGATGCTGATAAGGGCGAGAGCGAACACGACGGCGATGGAGAGGGGACGAAAGGAAGGCATCGGGGTGACTCCAGATCCGGACGGCGCATGCGCCCGATCATTGGGATCATGCCGTCCTTTGGAGAGTTGAGCGTAACCGATGGCGGGGATGCGGGCAATGGATGCGGGCACGCGGTTACGTGGGGGAGCAGATTTGTCCACAGCTTCTTCCCAGAAACCGCCGCTTCGAAATCAAGAGTTGCAGAATCCTATTCGCCGGCTCGTCTCTGCAATCCGTCAACGCGTACAAGGAACGCTGATGCCCTTTTCGCAAAGCCATTCCAAAATGACAGGCTGGATTGAGCGTCGCAGAGCGGCATTCGCATAGCCGCACCAGTGCATGCCATGATGCACATTGAGCGGACCATCGAGTTCAGCACCAAATCCGTCAGTCAGGATTACTCCCGCCTGCTTGGCGACGAGCATTCCAGCGAGGTCATAGGGGTGGCATTCAATTCCTCGTACCAGTTTTTGTTGCAGATTTTGATCCAAGATATCGTAAAACAGGGGTCGCAAATCGCAACAGAATCGATCGTGGCCCATCATCAGTTCCACGAACTGACCGCCGCTGCTCACATACTGGTCATCGAAAACATCCGCCCGTCCCGCTCGCACCTCGCCGAGCGTTCGGAGGGCAATTCGCTCCATCAATTCCGCAGCAAGAGTTTTGGTTCCGGGGAAGAAATTCGAAACTTGGGCAAAGCCGTCCTTGATTGTCGTGGCCATGCTTGGGCGAACCGTTAGCGGCTCCGGATGTTCGCCGCCAATTTGCGCACGATATCCTCTGGTTGCCGATTGCGCACCGGCCACGAAATAATCGGCGACAAATTGCTTCGAAGTGGGCAATTCGACCATAACAGCCGCAAAGGTGTTCGATAGCGAAGTGTCGGCCCCGAGATTTGGTCCAACGGCTGCCAAAAACCAAGCCGCGCGCTTGTCGTACATCAGCCCGCGGGTACCGTCAATCGGATCAACTATCACACGATATCGTGCGTCACCGTTCCTTGAACCAAAAAGCAGAACGCCGTCATTACCCATTCCCTCCGCGATGAGGATCAGCGGCTTGAAGCGTTCCGGCCAGCAATTGATCACTCGTTCAATGACCGGCTCGACGTGCTTATCCAACCCATAGATCGTGTCGCCGGCCTCTTCGGCCACGGGCTGCGACATTGCCGTTACGTCGCCGGCCGTTGCCTTGCGCAAATGGCGCTGAACCTCGAAACCGAGATTCGCCAGACTGCCCATCCAATCCGCTTCTTCATCCAACGTTCTCATGCATTCCTCGCACAATTACATGAAGTCATGGTTACTCCACGACCACCAATCATTTTCCGTTGGCGAGCGATGCGATCATTCGGGCGCATTGGTCAGCGCCATCAAGCGGCAACGTTGCCGAGGGCAGCGGCCGCTCACGAAGTATCTGTATCGGCGCCCGCCAGTTGCCTGCGTGGAAATCTGCCGCCGAGAATTCATGCGCTCGCAGATAACGTTGGGAACCCTGCCGCAAAGCGATATCTTCGCGAAAACCTGACCGCGTGGGAAAAAGAAGGCTCGCGCCGTTGGCGACGCACGCGGCAACCATCCCATAACCCAGCTTGGAAATTACGATGTTACTTGCCACCAAAAGATCTGGGAAAGACAATTCGGGGCAGATCGTAACCCGCCGCGCATTCTCGGGAAAAACACACGTCACGTCGCTTGTATGCAAGAATAGACAGTCGACTGATTCTTCGGCGGCTCGGCGCAACGTTTCCGGTGGTACCGTCCCGCGCATTCCTACATAGACACGGGTCCGCTTGTCACTTTTGTCAACTCCGATTTGACCGAGAATCTCTTCCCTGGGTCGGTTGCTGCGAGGGGCGACAATGCCAACGTCGAGCACTTCCGCTGCATAGTGCATCTCGTGGTGGAAAGGCAGCCGCAACAGGGCTTGCATCTTGTCGTATCCGTCCTTCATCGCTTGCAGTGCCGCGCTGCCCCACGGCTTGTCCGCGACAAACGGCTCGTAAATAAAATCCCAGGTGAAATTGCTTATCCCCAATACTGGCACCTTCGCCGCGTGGCCAATCGCTCCTGCCAAGTAAGGAATGTCGGCCACGATAACATCCGCCTTCGCCGCCCGAACGAACGCTGCCTCTGTTGAAACGATTTCGTCATGCCTATCTAAGAATGGTTTCAGGCGTTCCAGAGTGGCGTCCACATTGATCGCTAGCGTACCGTTGCCTTCGATGACTCCCGCGTCAATGCTCACGGGCTGAACTTGTATCGATACGCGGGCTAGCCCTTCAAACAGTACAGGTGGAGCGGTGGTGCGAACGACAACGGACCAATCAGCGTCAGAATCCCCGAGGGCGCGAATCACCTCCGCCATGCGGACCGCATGACCAAACCCGTGACCGCTGACATAGAAAACCGCGATAGGCATCTCGATCAAATCCGTATTTGCACTAGAGACTGTTTCAGAACGCCATTTTGGCAGCCTGATTCATCGATTTGCTCGGCGTTTTCGGGGTTTTGCAACAGTCTTTACTTTTGCTAACGCCTTATGAAGTTCAGCAATACTCTCTTTTCGACGGCCATAAACGACAATGAGCGGTTCAAGTTCCAACTGCTTGATCTTTCCATCGTAATACTCTTGCGCCTTCTGACGCCGAGTATCTTCATCCGAAGTTTCCCGTGTATCTTTGAGTATCAACCAGGCGTGCTCAATCAAACAATCGACGTGATACAACCGCATTTCACCCTCGGCGGCAAGGGCTTCCGCCTCAAGCAGTGCGTTACTTGCAGGTTCGAATAGACCCGCCTGCCGTGCGATCCTGGACACAGTCAATAACCCTAGTGGCATGAAGTCGCGTCGCCTGCCCAGTCGGAGCATGTTCGAGGCCGCTTCTGCTTTTTCTAGAATTCGGGCCCGCCCGCCGACATCTGTCGGAAAATCGAGCAGACTTGCGCGTACATCCATTAGCTCCACAAGACTAGGACCGAGCGTGCCGAGGGCGCCCTCAGGAATGTCTCTTACGTGCTCGTTCGTTATTCGTTTCATTCCATCAATCTGGATCCGCAATACTGCAATCGCCTCTGCCCGTTCCGCTGACGATGCTTGCTCCGCCTTGTCGAAAAGATACTCGCAATAGCGGAAACCCCAAAGGCTAAACAAAACACGGACTTCCGGCCAGATCGGCGCAGTATTAAGAATATCAACAGCATTCAAAAATTGTTTATTCGCTAAATCCCATTGTCCCATTTGGTGCAAGGCGGCCGCCAGCACAACATTTGCAACTAGGCTTTCGTACTTCTTGTCATGCTTTGTCTGATATTCGCCTTTCTGAATGTCCGCAGTCCTGATATCGGCGGTGAGCTCAATAGCCCTTTTGCCATGTTTTACAGCATCTTCGAGTTGCCCCATTTCAACGTGTAGCTCGCACAAATGTCGAGTTCGGATGGCAGCATGCAGTATATGGCCAAGATTTAGATGACGATCCCTGCTTGCGAGCAAGGGTTCGGCCGCTTCTTGCAATCGTCCTAACGCACGTAACCGCGACCCGACCGTGCCAAGGACATATGCTTGCCAGTAATCATCTAGCTCCCTCTTGGGCTGTTTCCAATACCTGTCTTCGAAACATAACCGCAGCATTGTCAACTCAGTTGCGAAAGCGCCGTGGATGCGATGCGCGTAACCGTCGCGCTCCCGTTGAATCCTTAGCCAATAGACCGTTTTGAGCGCCTCCTGTAGTTTTTCGCCGCGCGCGGCGTGCCATACGGCCTGATAAAGTGGAATCAACTCTAACAGACTTGGTTGGTCTGAGGCGGCTCGTGCGCCAAGATACTCATACAGGACTGCATGGCCGATTTTTTCCGCTTCTCGAATATCCGAGGTACGAAGTCGTAATGCGAAATACTCGCGCACATAGGGATGCGCGTCTAATTGGTCGGACCGGTCGGACGATGCCTCGTTAACAAGCCCGGCGCGCCGCAACCGGCTTACGACCGAGTTCCACTCATTCTTGCCCAATTGCGCCACACGATCGGACAGGCCTGGTATGCCTTTGTGTTTGTTGCAATGGCGCAGGGCATCGAGTTCGCCTTGGCTCGCGGGCCGATCAAATAGCCCGAGCATAAGGAGTATGTCACGATGCGGGCTGCCGTAGAAGACTTGTTCATAGCTTGCAATGCGCGCGAACAAATGGGGCGGAAATCCAACAGGGCATGGGATCGGTACAGCAAGAGGCTCGTCAGCGCCCAACGGCATGTCAGATTCAGCCTCAATTTCCCGTATATCGCGCAAAAACGTTCCAAGAAGCAGCAACGACAAAGGATGATGGCCGACTTGCTTCGACTGCCGGCGTAACTCCGCGGGGCTCGCTTTCGCGCCAAGAAGGCGTAGAAGCCAGGCGCCTTCTGTTGGATGGAGTGGCGCTAGATTAAGGGGTTCAATGTCGGCGGATTCCAAGGCAACGGGTTCACGCGTTGTAACTACGCAGAATCCAGATCTCCTATCTTTCGCCTGCGCGAGTGTCGTCAGGAGTGCTGCAATCGCTTCATCCTTGACGTTTCCCTTCTTGGCACGCCCCTCTTGGTGCATGCTCTCCTGCAACGGCTCCATTCCATCGAGAATCAGCAAGCCGTTGTTTTTGAGGATGAGTTCGGCCAACCGCCGTCCCTTGTCTCCTGGATGCCCTGCCAAAGGATTCGGATCATTAAATCTCTGCAGAGCTTCAAGGATGAAATCGTCAGCCGCCACTCGGTCATCCCGAGTGCCTTGGCTATAGAAGGACCAGGCAAATGCAGGCCCGATGTCGGCCCAGCCCTTTGACTCCAGGACGCGCAGCCAGTGAGACACGAGCGCCGACTTGCCCTCACCCCCTTGAGCGACAATCATGACGATACGCGTATCGGCATCTGCCAGACGCGCATTCAGCCATTGCAATTGCCGGTCGCGGCCAAAGAACAAGCTTGACCCCCGCGGCATTCGCCGAACATCTCGGCCGCCGGTTGTGTTCGGATACGCGGCACTCGGCGACACCATCGGACGGTCGAGCATCCGGAATCGGTGTGCAATCTCCCTAGCCATTCTGGCCAATATCTTCTCTTGCTCACACTCGGGCAGGCAATTGAGCGGTTCAGTGCGCGCGTTTGCCGCCATGATGCTGGAAAACAGTCGGCGCTCGGTGCGTCCCGATTCAGTGGCGTATTCGAAGGTGACTTGATCAAAGAGAGCGTGGCTGACAATGACCGGGAACACATGTAAGTCGCCGCGTTCATCCTGGGCCCGTGCAAGTAGAACGGGGAATTCGTTGTCGGAAATGTACTTCGAGGCGAGGAAGTCCGCACTAACAAGTAGTACGGCAGCGTTTGCGCCCTGCAAATGTTGCTTGATCGTGTCGTCCCAGTCGTCGCCAGTATCAATGATGTCATCGCAGAAGATCTCCGCGCCACAAATCTGTTCCAGCGGTTTCAGATGCGTTAGAACACGCTCCATCCATTTCCGATCGCGACGAGAATAGGACACGAAGATCCAGCGTTGGAAGGGTCGCGCAATTTCTTGAATCGCCATGGGCGCATCTCGAAGCTGTGTCTCGACATCGCTTCCCTGCTAAGTGGGATAAGGCCGTATGCTTCTGCCGGACATCATCTTACGCCGGCCAGACTCCGAGGGGAAGACGAATGACGCGGTACTGTCCCGGTTGCCCGCTCGACATCGGACCGAATCGACCGTGAGCACGCGATCCTATTCGAATTGCGTCCGAACTGTCCATGCCTACACCCCAATCTGCCCCTTCACATCCCCATCCTTGTCCACCCTCGGCAAATCCGGCAGCAACGCCTCAATGTACTTCTGCGCCGCACCCGTGTTGAACACGACCACCTCTTCCTCCGGCTTCACCCACTTTTCGGCGATCAGGCGTTCGAGCACGTCGAAGCAGATGGCCGTTTCGGGGCAGATGCTGATGCCTTCGGCGCTGCCGGAGCGGATCATCCATGGTTGAATCGCGGATTCGCGGCCCGCGACGGCTCGGCCGTGGCTGGCGCGGATGGCGTCGAGCATCATGAAGTCGCCGACGGCGGCGGGCACGCGGAGGCCGCTGGCTGCCGTGTGCGCGTTCGGGAACAGCTCGGCGAAGCGCTCGCCCTTGTCGAAGGCACGCACGATCGGAGCGCAGCCTTCCGCCTGGCAACTGACGAGGCGCGGCATCTTGTCGCTCTTCAGCCAGCCGAGTTCCTTCAATTCGTGGAACGCCTTCCACATGCCGATCAGGCCGGTGCCGCCGCCGGTGGGGTAGAGGATTACGTCTGGCAAGCGCCAGCCGAGTTGCTCGGCCAGTTCCAGGCCCATCGTCTTTTTGCCTTCGATGCGGTACGGCTCCTTCAGCGTCGACAGGTCGAACCAGCCGGCCACGTCTTTCAGGCTGCCGACGATCTTGCCGCAATCGTTGATGAGGCCGTTCGCCTTGAACGCCTTGGCCCCGAACTGCATGACCTCCATCTGGTTCACGCCCGGCGTGTCTTCAGGCATGAACACGAAGACTTCCATGCCGGCCCTGGCCCC
Source organism: Gemmataceae bacterium (assembly GCA_036266155.1). Lineage (GTDB taxonomy): Bacteria > Planctomycetota > Planctomycetia > Gemmatales > Gemmataceae > SIAJ01. The sequence goes on from DATANR010000263.1 coordinate 19,885, forward strand.
GTAGGCGGCTGCCGCACCGCCGGCGTTGCCCGCCGTCGGCAGCGCAAGACGCTTGACGCCGAGCCATTTCGCCATGCTGACGGCCGCGGTCATGCCCCGTGACTTGAAGCTGCCGGTGGGCAGTTGCGATTCATCTTTGACGAGCAGGCGCTGGAGGCCGAGCGATTCGCCGAGCCGAGGGCACGGCAACAACGGCGACATGCCTTCGCCGAGCGTGACCGGCTCAACGTCGAAGGGCAACGGCAGGAGTTCGCGATAGCGCCAGAGCGTCGGCGGGCGCGTGGCGATAACGCCAGGAGTCGCCGCATTGCGAATGGCCGCGAGATCGTAGCGGACCCAGATGGGCCGGCCGTTGTGCAATCCGTGGAGTTGGCCGAATGGCAAACGGGCGCCATCGATGGCGCCCTCAAGATGCGTGACGAAATGATTCATGCCGGGATGATACGGACTCAGGCTCGACTGCTACTTCTTGGCGTCGGCCGGCATCTTGTCGAGGGCCGACAGTATTTCCTGAGTCCACTTTTCGTTCATCGCCGTGTCGCCCTTCGGGAACGAGATGCGGAACTTGATCAGCCAGGTCGCGCCGCCGGACTCGACCGCGAAGAGATAAAGGGCACCGTCATTATGACCCGCTCCGCCGGTGATGTTCATCTTGTAAACATCGAACGGCCCCGATTTAGAGCGGACCGGCGGCGTCACGTGATCTTTGCCATAAACAGTCTTGAGCGTCTCGTACTCTTCACCGAACTCGCCGTTGTCGGCCGTCTCGCGCACCCAATGGGACAATGTTTGACCCGGCGCCATTTGCATCCACGACAGCGTGGCGAGCAAATCGACATCGCTGCGCCGGAGGGAGAGGACCGTGCTGATGCGCGTGTCGATTTCGCGGCGCAGGCGATGCGGGCGAATCTCTTTCCAACCCGTCGGGACCTTGAACGAAACGTGCGACGCGGTGTGCACGTACGTGTCTTCGGTGATCCTACGGAGCAGCGTCGCGTCGTGACCGTCTTCGGGTGGCTTGGTCGCTGCTTCCTTGTCTTTTTTGGGCGTTTCATCCTGGGCCAATGCAATTGGCTGTCCGACGACGCCAATGGTCAACACGATGAGGAGCCAGCGGAGGGGGGACATGGTCGCACCTGAAAAATTATCGCGGTCTACAATGATGCTGCCCGCGACCCTTCCGTGGATCGGCGTTCATGACTCGGTATCGCCTGCTCGTCGACAGTCTCGTTTATCACGGCCGCAGCCATGTGGCCGTGGGCCTCGGGGCGGCTGTCGGGGCGGCCGTACTGGCCGGGGCCTTGCTCGTGGGCGACTCATTGCGCGGCAGTCTGCGTGATCGTGCGGACAGCCAACTCAACGGCACCTCTTATTCCATCGTCGGCGGCCGGTTCTTCCGAGCACCACTCGCCGACGAAATACCGGGCGGTGTGCGTCCAATCATTCTATTGCAGGGCACGGTCGTGGCCGGTGAGCGCCGCGCCGGCCGCGTCACCGTGTTGGCGGTCGACGAGCGATTTGGCCTCGGTGAATTCACCCCTGGGGGCCATTCGGCAACCATGTCGTCGACACTCGCCCAAGCGCTCGACGTCAAGTCGGGAACGCCAATCCGCGTCACGGTACAGAAAGCATCGGCCGCCCCGCGGTCGTCTGCGTTTGCCAAGCGCGACAGCGAGTCGACGACGCGCGGCCTCGCCCTGACCGTCGATCGCATTCTCCCGCCCGGCCATCCTGCCGGCGATTTCACTCTGACGCCTGGACCGTCCGCCCCTTTGAATTTGATTGTACCGCTGCGTTTCGTGCAACAGGAGATTGAGCAACCGGAACGGGTGAACTGTCTGCTCTCTCCGCCGCAACCGTTACAACCCTTACAAGCCGAACTCGACCGTCGCTTGACCCTCGACGATTGGGGCTTGAAGGTCGGCATTGGCCCCGCACGCAACGCGTACGTCAGCATCGAAAGTCGGCGGCTCATTTTAGAGCCAGCTGCCATCGAGGCCGCTCGTCAGGTCGCCGAGGAGCAGAAGTGCGACGTTGCTTCGACACTCGTCTACCTCGCCAACGGCATCGCGGCAAATGGCCGGGAGATCCCGTATTCGATCGTGGCCGGCGTCGATTCGGCAATGCCCTCCGGGCCGCTGAATCCGGTAGGCATCCCGATCACGGACGATGAAATCGTGCTCGTCGACTGGAAGCAGTCGCCGCTCAAGGTGAAGCCGGGCGATGCCGTCACGCTGACGTACTTCAAGCCTGAGACCGAGCAGGGGCTCGAAGAAGTTCACCAGACGTTCAAGCTCAAGGCCATCGTGCCTCTCGAAGGCGCCGCCGCCGATCCGAATCTGGTGCCGGAGGTGCCGGGCCTCACCGATCCGATGATTCGTGGCGGCCAGGCCGTTGAGCGCACGCGGTTGACCGACTGGGACCTGCCGTTCGAGATCAAGCGTGGCGCGACCCAGCCGCGCGACGACCAGTACTGGGAACGGTATAAGACGACGCCTAAAGCGTACATTTCGCTGGCGACCGCACGCAAGTTGTGGGGTACGCGCTTCGGCGACACCACGTCGGTTCGCCTGGCGCCCAGGAACGGCACGGCCGTGAGCGCTTTGCCCGGCATCCGCGAATCAATGTTGAAGCATCTCGATCCACAACGCGGCGGCTTCGCCTTCGACCCGGTGGCCGAGCGCTTGCACAACGCCGGCCGCGGCAGCACCGATTTCGGGATGCTCTTCCTCGCGTTCAGCTTCTTCCTCATCGCCGCCGCGTTGATGCTCGTCGGATTGCTCTTTCGCTTGAGCCTCGAACGACGTGCCCGCGAGTTGGGCCTGTTACGCGCGACGGGGTATCCGCTCAAGACGGTTGGCCGATTGCTACTGCTTGAAGGGTTGATCGTCGCCAGCGTCGGTAGCGCTCTTGGGTTGTTGGCCGCACTCGGCTACGCGGCGGGCATGCTTTACCTGCTCGCCAAACTTTGGCCGACGCCAGGAGTGGGGTCGTTCCTAACGTTGCATGTGTCCGCAACGAGTCTCGCGATCGGCTTCGTGGCGTCGGTCGTGATGAGCGAACTGGCCGTCTGGTGGGCGGTAAGGGGCCTGAGCCGAATTGAGCCTTCGCACTTGCTGAAGGGTGTGACGGGCGACGAGGGACGCACACCCGTTCAATCCAGGTGGGGACCGCGCGTCGTAATTGTTGGGTTGCTCGGCGCTATTGCCCTCATTGCGATGGGACCGTTCATGCCGCCCGGCGAACCGCAGGCCGGCACGTTCTTCGGCGGCGGATCGCTCTTGCTGACGGCCGGTCTCGCGGCGATCTGGACATGGCTGAAGCGGCCACGGCGAGCGATGGTGCAGTCGCTCAACCCGCTCGGCGTGCGCAATGCGACGCGCAACCCGACGCGGAGTCTTCTGACGGCCGGCTTGCTCGCATCGGCTGCTTTTCTACTGGTTGCCGTCGAGTCGTTTCGCCGCGAGCCGGATCGCGATTTCCTTGCAAAAACGGGCGGCAGCGGCGGATTCCCACTGTTGGCCGAGACCGATTCCCCGGTCTTTCAAGACTTGACCGGCGAAGGGTCGCTGACCGATATCGAGCGGGCGCTTCAGAAGGCCTACCAGGACGCCGGCAAGTCGCCTGAGGAACGCGACGCGAAAGTCGAAGGGATTCGCAAGGTGTTCGCATCGACGACCGTCTATTCGTTCCGCGTCCGTGCCGGCGACGATGCGAGTTGTTTGAACCTCTACCAGGCGACCCGGCCAAAGGTGCTTGGCGTCCCGGACTCGCTCATCGATCGCGGCGGTTTTCAGTTCAGCGACACGCTCGCCAAGACGCCCGAAGAGAAGGCGAACCCGTGGCTGCTCCTGCGGCAGACGGGCGACACGGTGCCGGCTTTCGTGGAGGAGAACACGGCCATCTGGCAATTGAAGAAAGGCCTCGGCGACGACATCGAAGTCGCGGATGAAGACGGCCGGCCGATCAAGCTCCGAATCGTTGGATTGCTCAAGGACAGCGTCTTCCAGAGCGAAGTCGTGATCGGCGATGCGGCTTTCCGCAAAGCGTTCCCGCGAACCGAGGGCCTTGCCTACTTCCTGATCGACGTGGCCCCTGGCGCCGATCCGAAGGCGGTGAAACAGACCTTCGAGGAAGCGCTCGGCGCCTACGGCTTGGAAGTGACGCCGACCGCCGACCGCGTGGCGTCGTATCTCGCCGTGCAGAACACCTACCTGACCACTTTCCAACTCCTCGGCGGCTTTGGCCTGTTGCTCGGCGTTCTCGGCTTGGCGGCGGTGTTGTTGCGCAATGTCTGGGAACGCCGAAGTGAATTGGCGCTCCTGCGAGCGATGGGCTATCGGCTCGGCACGCTCAATCGGCTCGTGTTCGTCGAAAACGCCCTGCTCTTGTTGCTGGGCTTGGGGGCCGGCGTTGTGGCCGCGCTGATCGCGGTGGCGCCGCACATGGTCAGCGGCGGATCGATCCCCTGGGGCCGGCTCTCGGCGATGCTCGGTGCCGTTCTTATCGTTGGACTCGCGGCGGCAGGCGCCGCGGTGATGGCTTCCGTGCGAACGCCAATCGTCCAAGGCCTGCGACGCGAATAGAGACCGTTTAGCGGGGACGCCGACGGCGTCCCCGCTAAACGGGGA
>DATANR010000264.1:0-24665 GCA_036266155.1 Gemmataceae bacterium
GATCCGACGAAAGGCTGCCGAACCCGCCCAAGCGTAACCTTCAATCACTGACTCCATACCACCGCCACGCTGATGGTCTGCGGACGTTCGCGAACGCCCGCCTACGCGCGTCGCGAACCACCAAGTTATTGAGGACTGACAGGAAGAAAATGGCGAGGAAGATGAACAGCCCACCGCCGGCCGAACTGCAAAGAAACCACAAGACCTTCTTCCAGCCCTCCTCCCCTCCTTCAAACAACGCGAAGAGGGCTGCGCCGATGGCCACAACTACGATTGCGGAGCCGGTCTTTAGCCAGCTGTGTCCTAGTGCTTTGCGAGCATCCGCGAAAGCCCGACGAACGACCTTTGCCCAATAATGCATTGCTGCTTTCCGGTGGATGACCCCTCCGTCATGCTATTCGCTAGACTGGGCATCCGCATCTTGCGCCCGGCATAGCAGTTGGGTAAGCTGAGGCGAGATGAAGGCCAAGGACTTAACTCAACAGCAGGAGGCCACAATGATCGACCTGAACGTTCCCAAAGACCACAACGCCTTGGCATGGGCAGGTGCCCTCGGCGATAAAGCCGGCAAGCTACCTGGCACCACGGGCAGGCCAAAGCTGATGGACCTGCCGCCAGATCATCCTTCGCACAGTCCAGCGTCGGCGGCGTTGGCCCATGTGTTTCAGAAGATGCGGGTGAAGGAGCACTCGAAGAAGATGATGACGATCCACGATCTTCTGAGCGGGGAGTAATAAGCAGGTCAAATCGGTTCACTCATTTTCGTTCACTGAGCTTTTTCTTCAGAATCCTAACTCCATCCCAAATCTGCTGCTGCCGTTTGCGCGATGACTCCTCAATCTCCTCCGGCGTCGTCCACGGTGCGTAGCAGCCGCTGTGAAAGGTTCGTGGCCACGTGTTTTCATCTTCACCGTAATTCGCCAACGATTCGTTCAACGCGGCAAGCAAATTGGCTGGGCACGTGTTTACGAATTCCTCGATTTCGTCTGACGCGGCTAGCTTGCACACGAAGCAAACGAATCCGCTCACCGTATAAACGCCCTCGTTGTACAAGGAGACTGCCTCTTTCATGTGCAGTTTCGGTTCGGGCGGTGCCTTGGGCTGCGACTTCCACCATGCAATCTGATCTTGCCGACTCATTGCTACCCAAACATCCAATGGAATCGAGTTCGGACGCCAGATTAGTTGTTCTTCAGCCATTTCCTTCCTCAAGTCCGCTGCACAGAACTACTGGAACGCATGCAAAAGAGCTGGGTTTGCAGGCCGTCACCGAGCGTGCGCGATGGTAGTTTGCACTATAGCCGATTGAAGGTCGCCAAAATGGCATTTCGGCTTGTTTATCGATTTGTCGCTTCGGCCAGCCTCGCCAACAGTTGCGTCAACAGCAGCAAAACCGCACGGTCATCGCGTCGGACCAAATCGTCGAACAGTTTCTTGGGCGTCGTCAAAGGTGGCGGATGTTTCGCCGTGGCCGCGGAAGAACACGATCGCCCCGACCGGAGAAAATCCGCGGATCGCGTCCGTGCCCGGCCCGCCGTCGCAGGTGACGCGCCCAACGAAGACGACCGCGCGGGTGGCGTCGTCGCGGTGGCCGACGTTAACCACGTCGTCGCCCCGCCCGAGGTCGAATATCGCCCGGCCAAAGAACAGCGTGGAGCCCACCTCAGAGACCTCGTCCGGCCGCTGGATGTCGATGCGGTCCCGGCCGGCGCCGGTATCGAACCGGGCGTCCCCGCCAAAGATCGTGGCCTGGATATTCATGAAGTTGAAGCTCGGGGGCACCAATTCGTCCACGAATTGCGAGCCCTGAAAGTGGAAGAACGATGAGAACGTGACCTGGCGGAAGGCGAAGTTATTGTTCCCGTTCTCCGCAGTCAGGAGGACCCGGCCGGCAAACGTGACCGGCCCGAGAAACGTCGGGGGCTGCCCGTTCAGCGTCCGGTCTCCGATGGCGACTGTGTTGGTATCGGGACCGACCTTCAAAGTCAGGTCCCCGGCGTGCAGGGCGGAGATCAAGACCCCATCGTTGCCGCCGGCCGTGTCGATGGACAGGTTGCCCAGGACGCCGGGCCGGCCTGGGCCTGGGCCGGCCACCCGAACCTGGTCGTCACCGCTGCCCGTGAGGATTGTCGTCTTGCCACTGATCTCCAGACGGGCGCCGGCGAGGTGCACCACGTCCGCCCCGAGATCCTGGTTGCCGGTGCCGGTGTCGATGCGAAGCTCTCCGGCGATTCGGAGGCCGCGAAGGATCGCTTCCGAATACGGGAGAGCTGAATGGTGTCACTGCCCCGCCCGGTTTCGATGGTCGCGTTGTGGGACACCCGGTCGTCTCCCAGGACGACCTCGTCGTTCCCCGCGCCGGTGTGGACGACCAGATCATTCACGGCCAGATTGTCCAGTAACAGCCCGTCCCGTGCCACACCCCCCTGACGATTGCATTTCATTGCATGCGACAGTCCCGTGGGGCTTTGCTACGCAACCTTTCGTATCAGGGTGTTACGTATCACTTGGCGGCGTTTCGTAGCGGACGGGATCGGCTTCTGTTGGGATTGCGGCCAAGATGGGAGCGTAGCGGGCTTCGGTATCTGCCGACAGTAACGATGCTTTCTTTTGCGCCGATTGGTAGGCGGACATTAGGTCCATGAACAGCATTCCTACGCGCCTGTATGCCTTATCGACTTCTTCCGGAGTCGGCACAATTCCTGACATCGCTGGTCACTCCGGAGGTGGTCTTGTCGGCAGCATTGGGCGCGAGCAATATGGTTCGGCGATCCTCTTTTTCAGATTGTCCGGCAGTTCCTTGTAGGCCGCAATTAACTGTCCTTTTGTTCTTCTGGCGGCATCAATGGCGGCTGTCATCTCGGAAGCCGTCGGCCAATCGTCTACGGCCGTCCCGAATGCCCATTGGTCTAGTTGCTCTTGACAATGACCAATGATCTTCTTGATTCTCTTGATTTCCACGATGGCTTTTTGGTGCGCGGCTTCGATCAAATCAAAATCTTCAATCGTAATCATCGCATTGTTTCCTGTCGGAACCGTCCGCCAGTAGCGCCGGGGAAACGACCGTGCGCCACTGGCGGACATGGCCGGGGATCAGCCGACCATTCCGATACGGGGATTGTAGCTTCCTAATAGCCGTTGGCCTTGAGAAAGCCCGCGAAATATTTCCGCTCTTTCTCGGGAAACGCCGGATCGTTTGCCTTGCGCCGCACCTCTGCAATTCCCTTCTCTGACTTCATCTCGACCAACTTCACGCAAGCCCTGGTTCGTTCCGGCTCGGTCCCATTCGAAAGCAAGGGGATCAGTATCGGCTCGAACACCGACTTGTACTTCGCGGCCGAATCGGAGGGAAGGTAGCAAACAGAAAACTCGTGGACGTGCCACGAATTGGACTTCAGGCCCTTCAGGAACCAGCGTAGCGACTCGTCGCCCATGTTGCCGAGAGCTTGCGCGGCCCGCAGCGACGTTGGCAAATCGATGTCAAGCAACTGGCTTCCGTAATGATCGACATCGAACCCATTCAGGGTCGTGTTGCTGGTCTGGGGAAGGCTCGACTCGCCCGAAAACAGGAACGTCTCGCCATCGCCCGACGACCTCGACTTGACGAAGAACACGCCGATCAGGCACACGCCAAGAAGGAGCATCGCAAAGGCAACGCTGCCAATCAGAAGGCCCGTTAGCAGGCCGTTAGGCTTGGTTCGTTTTCTTGGTAACGGCAGAGGCGGCGCGAAGTCTTGGCTTCGGTTTTGAACGGTGCTCGGCTTGCGGATCGGCAGAGGCGGCGGCACGGCGTGGGCAATGGCAGGAGCAGGCACGTGGCCGATCTTGGTTACCAGATACGTTCCACCGGTTTGCTTCTCAATCAGGATCTTGCTCCGGCATCCCTTGCAAATCGCGTGGCCACCGGCAAATTCCGCTGGCAACGGCAACTTCCCGGCGCAGCCTGGACAAATGACGTAGAGCGACATTGGCGACCCCCGCGAGTTCGGTCAAGAATTGGGTTTGGCGTCGATTTAGATGGACTATACCAAAAAGTCAAGCACTTGTCATATCGATCATTTGACTGACAAGTCATCCCCGGCGATTCCGCATGGGGAGGCTTCATGTCCAAGAAACACATTGACCACGCAGCCATCGTGAAGCTGTTTGCGGCGAGGTTGCGGCAGAGAAGGATCGAAGCGGGCCTGACTCAAGCAGAATTGGCTGACCGGGCCTCGGTTGCCGCGAACTACATTAGTCGGCTGGAAGCGGCCCGGATTGCGCCGGGGATCGACACGCTGCAGCAACTGGCAACGGCCCTATTGACCACGACTCACGACCTCTTGCCGCTGCTTGACAGTGCCATCGTGGAAAGGGGCAGCAAAGAGCGGGCGCGGGCTCTGGTCGAGCGTCTGATTGAGCGTGCCGACGAGGACTTCCTGCAGTCGCTGATTCCTTTGGTCGCTCGGCTGGTTGAAGGTTCGTAAGTCGTGGATTGCTGACCGCCGCCGACAAGATGCGATACAATCAAACAATCGGGACGGCCGGAGTAGCTACCGGCTGACTTGCCTCCATCGTGCGGTTCTGATTCCCCGCCGATGGAGGCGAGATTGCCCGACAGGAATCAGAGCAAATGGAAACCAATGGGGTTGCGCGCCAGAGGCCCGTCGAGACTCGTTTTTGGACGCTAATTTACCCGCCACCACACATACTGTTTGATGCGATGGCGAGATTCGTAGCTGCCGAATACGGGGACATCTTGGTTTTGTTTCGAGATGAGGATTCTGCGAAGAACTTTGCGCAGAATACAGGTGGGACCAAGCTCAACGTGACGTATTTCACCAGCCCTGCCCACATCCGTATCGCCTTGGAATTAGCTGAAGAGGCAGGAATAAGATATGTCGGAATCGACTATTTCCCCGCCCACGACGGCCAACCAGAACGGGGAGAGGTTCTGCCCATCAGAGACGTTATCGAAACCTACGGGAATACTGATTGAGGTCGCCGGGTCGCTTGGAGATTTGGCGAGAGAGAACGGCATTCCTTTGCCGGACAATCTGCCGCCATTCCCGCCAAGCAAGCCGGCAAACTATTAGCCTCACGCAATGCTCGGGAACCGAATGACCATCGGCTCGGCTTCAACTGCCTTCGTCTCGCCTTTCCAGAATACCGCGTCGATTCCGAGTTCGTGTTGCTCTTGGATGAGAACGCAAAGGTTGTGGCAGAGAATCTTGCATAGCACTTCGTTGACCATCGCCGTTTCGGTCTTGCTCCGCACGGCATCGCCAAACTTCCGCTTAATCATGCTGAACGTCGATTCCACGTTCGACCGCTTGTGGTAATGGGCAAGGTACTCGTCTTGCTTGAACTGAAAGTAATGGAACATCTTTTGGAACAACCCGCCGATGGCCCCGGTCGCGTTCGTCTTGAAGGCCGCGAACAAGGTTCCACCGAAACCGGCGACCGCCTCAAAATTCTCCAAGGATGTGTACGCTTTGTCGGCCGACACTTCCCCGATGGTGAACTCGCGGGCCGTTTCCTTGACCAGCGGAATGAACTGAGGCGAATCAGCCGCGTCTTTGTCCAGAATGCGAACCGCAGTCACCACGTTTGTTTTCACGCCGCAAGCAATGTGGACCTTGACCCAAACGCCCCGCTGACGGGTTACGCCGTATTTCTCGTCGTACCATCGCTCAAACTTGCTGGTTGAAAATCCCGATGAGTCAATGGCGAACTCTGTCTCGACCGACGCCAGCGGGGCAGCGCTCGCCCGGATCAGTTCCTTCAGGATCGGCGTGAAGGCCGGGTTCTCCATCATCGCCGCGACCTTCATTCCCGGAATCTCTTTCGATGTATAGCCGCGTTGATGGGCCTCCCGCAAGTCCGACGATGACCGGCGCGTCGAGAGCGTGCAATAGACCTTGAGCACCATCGCGAAGAGGGCATCGGCGTAGGAATGCGGCTTGCGGCCCGTGGTCTTGCGCGGTCCGTCGGGAATGCCCTTAACCAAGTCGGCGAGCAATTCCTGAACGCGGTCCTTCTCGACCGACTGCGCTGCGTTGTAGGCGGGCCAGTTCTGCCTGTACGTTTTCTTTTCCGTGAAGGTCATTGTCTTGGTTTCAGTTATCGTGCCGTCGCTAGCGACTTCCCGCTTCATCGTGAACTCAACCGCGTAGACATGCTTGCACTTGAAGCCGCCTTCCTGATGATCCGGGCAGGTACATGTCCCGGTCATCGGGTTGACGCGGTACAGCTTCTCCGCGCCCGACTGGCTCGGGACGATCCAAGTTTCCTTGTCGTGGTTCAGTTTGCAGAGGGCCGCGATAACCAAGCCGCGCTGTTCTCTCGGGTTCATGGGTGCCACCGTTTGGATTGGATACTCTTCACTATTAAAGGTATATCCTATATATATACTTGTCAACACAAATTTAGCAACTTGACAAAATATTTTGCGGATATACTATCAAGACATGAAAGCAGCCAAACGACGCGGCCGGCCGAAGAAGGATTCGGCGAAGCGCAAGACCGCCAGCCTCTTGCTGAAGATGGAAGAAAACGAGAAGGCCGGCTTCAGCGCCGCCGCTGAACTGGCCGGCGCTCCGCTATCCGTGTGGATTCGCGAGAGACTGCGCGCGGCCGCATCTCAAGAACTGAAGACGGGTGGCAAAGAGGTACCGTTTTTGTCGTGAGCCAGAGTCGGTCGCTCATCAGCCAATACCTTGGCTTCTGACGCCGAGACGGGCAGGTCGTCGTTCGGCGACCTCTTATGGGCTTCGCAAAAAGGATGGAACTCGACTCGTGCGTGGACTGGCCACTTCAGGCCAGCGGTATCGATTTTGATGCCCTGAAAGTCCCGGAAATCGTGCACTCCTGTCGTGGCAGGAACGCCGCATACTTCGCAATAGAACTTGGAATCGACATCGTTATTCATGTCATTGCCTAAAACAGAATAAGAAAACTTTAAGGCGAAAAATCATGAAAACCTTCCGGCGAAAGCAAGACAGTTTCCGGGCTCGCGATAGCTACGGCAACGAATACGAGGTCTCCGTTTACGTCGATGTCACTAGCGGGACAGTGAGCGGCGAAACATGGGAATCGCCGGGCTTCACCACCTCCGAAGCAATTGGCGTCACCGGCCCTTTTCAGGGACAGACGCTTCGTGTTTCTCGTGTTGATGGCGATGGCGATTACCAACTCCACGTTCTAGTCGGCACGCTAAAGCTGGATCGAATTCCCTAGTTGCTGACCCTGATACGAAATTCCGCAACCCGATACGTAACAGGCTGATACGAAAGGTTGCGTAGCAAAGTCCCCATTCGGAAGTCGATCGACCCCGACTGAGCCGTCCCGGTTCAGGAACGGCTAGTCAAGTTTGAGTTTCGTAGCAGCCCCGCATGTTCCGTCGCAAACGCCGCGCGGCTCGGCGTTCCGTAGCAAAGTCGTCCCGTGGTACTGTCAAGAGAGCCTTCTTCGACCGTCACCTTAGACGTTTCCTTCGGATTGATCCAGCATCTAGCTGATGGCTAAATCAACTCGCGCATCGGCGTGTAATCCGCGTCGACCAGATAGTGCGGCCGGCCGCCATGATCTTTGACTGTGGTGCGCGTTGGGTCGATGCCCAGCGTGTGGTAGAGCGTCGCGAACACTTCCTGGAAGTGGACCGGGCGGTCTTTGGCTTGCTCGGCCAAGCGATCAGTGCTGCCGATGACCTGGCCGGTCTTCAGTCCACCGCCCGACAACATCGCACAGCCGACCGCGGGCCAATGATCGCGGCCACCTTCCTTATTGATCCGCGACGTGCGGCCAAATTCGCCCCAGACGAGCACCGTGACGTCCTTGTCCATGCCACGCTGTTGCAAATCCTCGACCAGTGTGGTGAGCCCGCGATCTAGCATCGGCAAATGATGGCGCGCGTTTTCGAATGTGGTCCCATGAGGCTTACCGTGCCAATCCCAACGTCCGTATGCCAGTGTCACGACGCGGACACCAGCTTCGACGAGTCGACGGGCGGCGAGAAAATAGTCGTTCAGCAAGGGACCCGCGTCGCCATACCCGGCAGGCTCCGGTGAGCCTCGACCATAGAGGTCGCGAACACGTGGGTCTTCCTGATCCAGATCGAGAGCCGCGGCCAGTTTGTTTGAAGTTAGGATCCCCAGGGCTTGACGAGTGTACTCATCGGCGTCGGCGAGGTTGCCCGTCGCGTCGGCGTCGCGGCGAAACGTATCGAACCGTCGCATCAAATCTTTGCGTGAATCGAGTCGATCGACCGTGATCCCCTTCAGAGCCATGTCCTCCATGCCGTCGGCATTCGGCTTGATCGGCGCGTACGCCGGCCCTAGGAAGCCGGCCGGCCCGGCATTGGCCCAGGTCGATGTCTTCATCTTCGGCGACAGGCCCACGAATGGTGGCATGGCTTCGACCACCGGGCCTTGCAGCTTCGCAACGATAGAGCCCAGCGACGGCCAGCCGCCGCCCGGTTGTGCTTGCTGGGTTCGACCGGTGACACACTGAAACGCGGCGTGGTGCCCCTCGGAACCGACGAGCGACCGGATGACCGCGAACCGGTCCATCATTCCCGCCAACTTCGGCAGGTGTTCGCAAATGTCGATGCCCGGCACGTTCGTGCGGATCGGATTGAATTCGCCGCGAATCTCAACCGGAGCCGCCGGCTTCAAATCGACCATGTCCTGGTGTGGCGGACCGCCGGACAGGAAGATCATGATGACGGACTTGTGCGAACGCGTCACTCCGGCTTGCGCCTCCGCGCGCAGCAATTGCGGCAGCGACAGCCCGCCCAGAGCGAGGCCGCCCACGCGCAGAAAGCTACGCCGCGATACGCCGGAACACGATTGCTGCGGAAGAGGTCGCACGAGTTTCATTCCGTCGGGACAAGTCGTTTGGGAGAGGAGATAAAGTCTAACTGATCTGTCGAGCGAAATACAGGGAAATGCACGATGTTGGTTGATTCCGAAATGTGGAATTCGCTTTTGCTGGGGTGGGAGGCGGCTGGACTCAATTTGGCAATCGTTGGACGGCAAAGCCACGAAGGCGCAGCGCATTAGTAACCACGCTCACACTCGACAATGCCATCGTGGCCGACGCGATAATCGGGCTGAGGGCCCAGCCGGTGAACGGATAAAGGACGCCGGCCGCCAGCGGAATGCCGAGCACGTTGTAAACGAAGGCAAAGAATAAGTTCTGCCGAACCGTCCTCATCGTCGCCCGCGAAAGCGCGATTGTCCGCTCGACGCCGGCGAGATCGCCTTTCACCAGCGTGATGTCGGCTGATTCGATAGCCACGTCCGTTCCCGTGCCCATCGCGATACCGACGTCGGCTTGTGCGAGCGCGGGGGCATCGTTGATGCCGTCGCCAACCATCGCGACGATTTCGCCCTCGGTTTGCAAGGCGGCGATGGCTTTGGCCTTGCCCTCCGGCAACACACCGGCGAAAACGCGCTCGATGCCGGCCTGGTTGGCCATCGCCGTGGCTGCATCCACTGTGTCGCCTGTGAGCAGCACAACGGTCAAGCCCTCCGCACGCAGGCGGGCAACGACGTCGTGGGCACCGGGCTTGAGCTGGTCTGCGATCGCGAGCGTTCCCGCGAATTGACTGTCGACCGCCACGAAGACGGTTGTCTTGCCCGCCCCCGCGATCTCCCGATCCTCGCTGACGGCGACAGCATTTGCTTCGAGCAGACGACGGTTTCCGATCAACACCGGCAGGCCTTCGACGCGTGCCTTGATTCCCTGGCCCGGAATCGCTTCCACATCAATCGGCGACTGGAGGTTCAAACCGCGCTCCGCGGCGGCACGGCAAATCGCGGCGGCGAGCGGATGTTCCGAAGCGCGTTCGGCCGCGGCCGCAATGTGCAGTAGTTTCTCCTCCGCGAACGGGCGCCGGGGGCGGAACTCCGTAACCGTCATCTTGCCTTCGGTCAACGTACCGGTCTTGTCGAGCACGACGGTTGTCACCCGTTGCGCACGCTCGAGGGCTTCACCATTCTTGATGAGGATGCCGGCCTGGGCGCCGCGGCCGGTGCCGACCATGATGGCCGTGGGCGTGGCCAGACCCAGCGCACATGGGCACGCAATGATCAGCACGGCAACCGACGCTTGCAGCGCCTGTGGCAGCCGCGATTCATGTGCTGCGTATGCGAACCAAGTTATGAAGGTCAGGACGGCAATGCCGATCACCACCGGTACGAAGATGCCGCTGATCCGATCGGCGAGCCGCTGAATGGGAGCCTTCGAGCCTTGTGCCAGTTGAACGAGCCGGATGATTTGCTGGAGCACGGTGTCGGGGCCGACCTCGGTGGCGCGAAGTCGAAACGCACCCGTCGTATTCAGTGTTCCGCCAATGACTCGATCGCCGACAGTCTTCGCAATGGGCATTGGCTCGCCTGTCAACATGCTCTCGTCGACGGCGGACGAACCGTCTTCCACGACGCCGTCAACCGGGATGCGCTCTCCGGGTCGGATCAGCACGCGGTCGTCGACGCGGACCTGCTCGATCGGGATTTCTTGATCGCGGCCATCGCGTTCGATGTGAGCCGTGCGGGGAGTCAGGCCGATCAGCGCCTGGATCGCGCCGCGGGCCCGACCCGTGGCACGCGCTTGCAACATGTTGCCGAGCAGGATCAAAACGATGATGGACGCCGATACCTCGAAGTACACGTCCGGCAGCGGCGTGGTTTTGTGCGCATGACCGGCGTCGGTCGAAGTGAACCAGTTCGGTGCGATCGTGGCGACGACGCTGTAGCAATAGGCGGCCAGCGTGCCAACCGCGACCAGTGTGTTCATGTCGGCCGACCGGTGACGTGCCGCAATCCAGGCGCCCTTGAAGAAGGCCCACCCGGCCCAGAACAGCACCGGAGTTGTCAAAACAAGTTCAAGCCACGGCCGGGCCGGAAACGCCAGAGCCGCTTCCCACGACGGCACGATGTGCCCGGCCATTGCCAGGGTCACGACGGGCACAGTCAGGAGGGCCGCCACGATCAGTCGAAGGCGAAGGCGGTTGAATTCGGCCGCGAGCAACTCGGCGGTGTGATCGTGCGTCGTCCGCGTCGAACCCGCTTCCGAGACGACCGCATCATAACCCTCTTGGCGAACAACGTCGCGAAGTGCCGCGGGGTTAGTGGCGGCGGGATCGAATTCGACCGTCGCGCGGCCGGTGGCAAAGTTGACGCCGGCCTTCGCGACGCCGGGCGCTTCGATCAGCGCTCTCTCGATTCGTGCGGCGCAGGCCACACAGTGCATGCCCAGCACGGGCAGATCGAGCGTGGCGATCGGCAGGCTAGTCTGCGGCATCGGCGAAAGCCCCCTGCATCTATTAGACCATCCAAGTCAATGCAGGGGGCATGCAGCCTATTTCAACTGCTTCCACAAGAACGTGTAAGCCAGCGCCGACATGAAGGCCGCTTGCTTGTTGTCCGCGGCACCGCCGTGGCCGCCTTCGATGTTCTCGTAGAGCAGCACGTCGTGGCCCATTTCCGTCATGCGGGCCACCATCTTGCGGGCGTGACCGGGATGCACGCGGTCGTCACGCGTCGACGTCGTGAACAACGTGCGCGGATACTTGGTCCCGGTCGTGACGTTGTGGTACGGCGAGAACGTGCGGATGAACTCCCATTCCTTCGGTTCATCCGGATTGCCGTACTCCGCCATCCAGCTTGCGCCGGCCAGAAGCTTGTTGTAGCGCTGCATATCCAGCAACGGCACCTGGCAGACAATCGCGCCAAAGTGTTCGGGGTACAGCGTCAGCATGTTGCCCATGAGCAGGCCGCCATTGCTGCCGCCCATGGCTCCGAGGTGTTTGGTTGTGGTTACCTTCCGCCTCACGAGATCCTCGGCCACAGCCGCGAAGTCCTCATAGGCCCGGTGGCGTTTCTCCTTGAGCGCCGCCTGATGCCACTTTGGACCGAACTCGCCGCCGCCGCGGATGTTGGCCACGACATAGACGCCGCCCTTTTCCAACCAAGCGGCGCCCGTGCCGGCTTGATAGGCGGGCTGAAGAGAGACTTCGAAGCCGCCGTAGCCGTACAACAGGGTCGGATTCGCGCCGTCGAGCTTGACCTCCTTGCGCGAAACCTGGAAGTACGGGACCTTGGTGCCGTCCTTGGAGACAGCTTCGTGTTGGCTGATTTCCAGGCCTTCCGACTTGAAGAAGGACGGGCCCGACTTCAGTTTTTCGGCCGGCTTGCCGCTGCCGAGCGTTCCGAAGTAAAGGCTCGACGGCGTCAGGTAGTTCGAACCGGTCAGGAAGTACTCGTCCGATTCGTCGGCGTCCACGGCCGACGCATGCACACTGCTGAATGGGGCCGCGCCGGGCAATTCCTCGCGTTTCCATTGGCCATCCACATGCGAAAGGACGTACAGCTTGTTGACCACGTTGTCGAGTTCGTTCAAGACGATCTTGTGGAGCGTCGGTGAGTAGCTGCCCAGCGACTTGCGGTCGGTCGGCTCAAACAACACGTCGAAGTTGCGCTTGCCCTTCATGAATGCTTCGAAGTCGATCGCGAGCAGCGAGCCGGCCGCGTACTTCTTGCCCGCGACCGTCCAGTCCTTGCGCGGCGAGATGAACATCCACTCGCGGTGGAACGTGGCCGTCGCGTCATCGGGCTTGTCGAGCTTGACGAACTTGCCGTCGCGGCGAACGTAGCTTTCGTCCGTGTAAAACGTCAGCGCCCGGTTGGCGAACTCGCGCTCGAAGCCGGGGGTCAGGTCCCATTGCGCGCCGGCGGCGACGTCTTCGGCCTTCCCTTCGAAGACAAGCGTCGCGTCGGCGAGCTTGGTGCCGCGCTTCCATTCCTTCGTCAGTCGCGGGTAGCCGGAGGTCGTCAGCGTGTTGGGCCCAAAGTCGGTGCTCACATACAAGGTGTCGCGGTCGCGCCACGAGATCTCGCTCTTGGCCTCAGGCACCGTGAAGCCGTCCCTGACGAATTCCTTGGTCGTGACGTCGAACTCACGCATGACCGCGGCATCAGCGCCGCCGCGCGACAGGGAAACCATGCAACGCTCGTATTTCGGCTGCAAGAAGTGGGCGCCGTGCCAAACCCAGTTCTCCTTTTCCTTCTCGCTCAAAGCATCCAGATCGAGAACGACTTCCCAGTTCGGCTTCTCCTTGCGATATTCCTCGAGCGTCGTGCGCCGCCATAGGCCGCGCTTGTTCTTGTCGTCGCGCCAGAAGTTGTAGAACCACTTGCCGTCCTTGCCGATCATTGGGATGCGATCCTTCGAATCGAGGATCTTGAGCAGCCGATCGTTGAGCGCGTTGAACTCGGGCGTGCCGGCCAGCTCGCCCTTGCTGACGGCGTTGCGCTCCTTGACCCAGTTCAGGGCCTTGTCGCCGGTCACGTCTTCGAGCCACTGATATGGGTCTTTCGCATCGTCGGCCCCCGTCGCGATGCCACAAGCAAGCAATGGAATCACGGTCATCATCCGGTACATCTGGCGTCCCTCGATTCAGTTCGAGTGTCTGAAGCAAGCCTATCTGTTTCCGGTCGATTGGCGATGGCGGCTCCGTTCGCGGTCTCATAAGATACGGAGCTTGCGGGTCCGCCCTTTGGCCCCGATGCCTTTGCCTCGGAGCCACGGATGGGGGACTGGAGTCGCGTCGACCTCAAGCAATTCGGCAACGATATCGATCAATTGCGAGCGGAACTGGATGCCGGCGTCGGGCCGGCGGACGCGCGACACTTGCGCAGAATCTCCGCTTGGTCGCGCGTGTGGACGTTGCTTGGCTACGCAACTGCGTGGATCTTCCCTAACCCGCTTTCGATCTTCGCGCTCAGTTTCGGCACCTTCGTTCGTTGGGCCGTGATCGCGCATCATACACTGCATCGCGGCTACGATTGCTGTCCCGGCGTGCCGGGGCGCCGCACCAGCCTGGGTTTCGCCAAAGGTTGGCGCCGTTTCGTCGACTGGCTCGACTGGATGACGCCCGAGGCTTGGCGGCATGAACACAACATCATGCACCACTGCCGGCTCAATGAGGATCCCGGCGACCCCGACCTCGTCGAAGCGCTGGTCGAGCACAATGGCCCGCGCTCGCGGATCGCGCGAACGGTTCTCACGGCCTTGTACGCGGTCGCCTGGAAACCGCTCTACTACGGCCCGAATACGCTGCGCCTCTACCTCGATGCCGAGGCCCGCCGCCGCGGCGAGCCCGGCAGAATCCGCGGGCCTCTCGTCCTGAACCCGTTCTCCGCATACGCCTGGCAAGTTGTCCTGCGCAGTTGGCTACCGTATGCTGGCTGGAAGTTCGGCGTGATGCCGGCGCTCTTCCTGCCGCTCGGCGTTTGGGCGTGGCTATCCGTCTTAATCAACACTCTCCTCGCCGAAGCGATGACCAATTTCCACGGCTTCTTGATGATCGTCCCGAATCACGCCGGCGATGATCTCTATCGGTTTGACGGTCCGGTGAAGGGCGGCAAAGGCGAGTTCTACCTTCGGCAGATCCTCGGCTCGGCGAACTATCGCTGCGGCGGCAACGCCAACGACATGTTCCACGGCTGGCTGAACTACCAGATCGAGCACCACGTCTGGCCCGATCTGACGCTCCGGCAATATCAACTCGCCCAGCCCCGGCTCCGTGCGCTGTGCTTGCAATATGGGATCCCGTACGTGCAAGAATCCGTGTTCCGCCGCTTCCGCAAGATGGTCGCCATCGCCGTGGGCGCTACGACGATGCAACGGATCGGCGCTCCCGTGCCAGTGCCGTTAGCCGTGGATGTGGTTTTCGAACCCGTGGCCGAAGTGGTGTCGTGATGTCTACGCCGTCACCTGCACTCCCTTCCAGAATGCGACAAAGCCGGTGATCTCTTTCGCGGCCGGCAACGGCGTCGGATAGTACCACGCGGCATCCGGGTTCGATTTGCCAGCGACTGTCAAAGTGTAATAGCTAGCGTCGCCCTTCCAGCCGCAATGCGTATGCGTGGCGCTCGGCTGGAAGAACTCGCGGCGAATCGTGTCCGGCGGGAAGTAGTGGTTCCCCTCGACGACGACGGTCGCATCGCTCTCGGCCACAACCTGCCCATTCCAAATCGCCTTCATCGGATTCTCCCTTTGGTCAACCGCGTACGTTCTCGAACATCTTGAGCATGGCATCGC
This sequence comes from Gemmataceae bacterium, assembly GCA_036266155.1. GTDB lineage: Bacteria > Planctomycetota > Planctomycetia > Gemmatales > Gemmataceae > SIAJ01. Next base: position 15,088 of record DATANR010000264.1, read on the forward strand.
GGCCAAGTTGCCGCAGCTTCTCGATGTTGCACTCCGGAATCGCGTCGAGTCCACCGGGGTAGTCCTGAGCCCGCGTCACGCTCTCCTCGCGGAGCAAGTGCAACATCGGGAACGGCGAGCGGTTGGTAAAGTTCTCCACGTCGTCCGGTAGCGTCCCACCAAATTGATAGTCCGGATGGAAGCTGGCGACTTGAATCACGCCTTCGAAACCGAGATCGGCGACCAAGTGCTCGACCGGATCAAGGAAGTCGTTGTAATCAAGGAAGTTCGTCAGCACGGCTGGATGAATGAGCATCGTCGTCTCCGGTCCGCCTTCAGGCACGGTGGCGAGAGCCTTCAGTTCGACCGCCAACTCGCGGAGCAAGGCCGACTCGTCAGTGGCGTCCGACACAACGTAACGAATGCGCTCGTCGTCAAACACCTGCCTCGCGAACGGGCACAGGTTCAAGCCGATGACGATCTCGTCGATCCATCGTCGGGTCGACTCAATGACTTTCGCGTAATCCACACCAACCCCTCTTCACGGGTTCCTACAAAACCTCTGAGACGCGCTCATCCGCGGTTGTCAGCATACACATGGAGGGTCGGCAAACGTGAAGGTGTTCCGTCGGCAGTCTCCTCTCCGCAAGAAAGCCAGCAAGAAAACTCGACCAAACGCCAAGCCGGCAATCTTTGTCCGCAAGGTTCGCGGCATGGGCCGGGGCGTCTTTGCGGGCAAGGATTTCCGCAAGGGCGAGACGATCGAAATCTGCCCCGTGATCCTGTTGCCGCGCCGCCAGGAACGCAAGTGCGTCGGCGAGGTGCTCGAGAAATACATCTTTCATTGGCCGAAGAACGGCCACGTCGCGGCGATCGCGCTCGGCTACGGGTCGATTTACAATCACTCGCACGAACCGAATGCACGCTTCAGTCCGCGTTTTCGCAGCGGCGATGTGGTCTTCAAGGCAAGCCGCGACATCAAGGCCGGTGAACAGATCTTTGTCGATTATGAGTGGCACCACTCGGATTACGATTTCCCGGCCAAGCCGCTGGGTCATCAATTGAGTGAGTAAGGCGCAAAGTGCCGATCGACGGGCCTACAGATATTTACCCTTGGTTTGCCGGGCTTCCTTTTGTTTGCGGACGCGGTCGGCCGCATTTCGCTGCAGCGTGCGGTGGGCCCGCTGCACCTCCGCCAGAATGCCGCGACATTCTTGGTTGACCGAGTTCCCTTGTGCCTGCAACACCTGACGGTCCTTCTGCAAATGGACCAGGCGCTCTCGAACCTCGTCGATTTCCTTGAAGCTGACGCGCGGCTCGACGTATTCCTTGACGATCTCCTCCAACTGCTTCCGTTCGGGCGCGGCCGTGGCCCAGGTCGCCCGGTGGATGAATTCACGCAGCTTCGGCAACGCATAGTGAATGCGGCTCTTGCCCTTGTTCCAGATAGCCACGTCGGCTTGCAGGGCGTTGACCTTCTCTTCGACCGCCAGCCCCTGCCGGAACGCGGTCTCCATTTCGGACGCTACACTGCCCATGCTCAGACGGAGCGCGTCGATGCTGGCTTCCAGGCCAAGAATGGTCTTCCAAAAAGCGTCGAGGGCCTGCCATTTATCGGGCGGAATGTCCGATTCTGTGCTCGTGACGTCAGACGGCGCACTCTCATCGTCCGCAGCCGCCGCTGGCGGTTTCATCTCGATATAGACGGTGAGATGTGATGCCCCCGGCGGGGGCGGGGGTAGCGAATGGCACACGTCGGAATTGGTCCAGGTCTCGCCGACGTCGGCATCGTCGAGCCGCCACGATTGAACTTCTTCTCTTGGGATGGCGGCGGCATCCAAGAGGTCTTCAACCGTGATGGTCCGATCCGCATCCGCCGATTGAAACCGCTCCGCGGGGATGCGGAACATGAACGACGACGTCTCGCCTTCCGCCTTGAACCAGGCATCCGCGATGTCTTCCCACAGATGCTCGAGGGGCGCCCAGTCGTCGGTTGGAACCGGTTCCGAAGAATCCACGCCGTATCTCCAATCAACTCCCGAAGGGCTTCACGCAACAGTTCGATATGCCAGGACGGGAAGTTGTCATTGCCTTTGTACTCCGACGAGCGTAGCTCGGACGCCGCCCTGCGCTTCGATCAGACGCGATCAATCGGGTACGAGACAATATAGATTTCGAGCTGGTCGAATCGCCGAAGGAGCATGGGCTTCCATTCGACGAAGAATTGACATTCTCAACACTGTCCTCGACGTCGATCACCACTTTGACGGTGGCGTCCTCGTAGGTCGTTCCCTGGTGGCGCCAGATTCCTTGAACGGGATGCGGCGTCCACGACAGACCTTCGAAGCGGGCCAGCAGGTCTTCGCGAGTCTCGTTAAACACCTCGTCAGGAACCTGGGTGCCGTCATTAAGCCGGAGCGGCAACAGAATCTCGTAACGCCTTCTCAGCATAGTCGAGGCCTCCGCGACCGAGTTCGACGAACGGTATCCCCATGTCGTCCAGGAGTTCGAGTCCAGGTTCCGGAATGATGTAAGTGTTGTCGCGGTAGCAATCGACCCGGCCGCGGCGTATAAGGGCCGCGAAAGCGCGGCCGCTCAAATCGCGATCGGGAATTTGAATCTTGACCATTTGCATGGCGAAACCTCACCCACATAAGTTGACGACTTTACCTTACCAAAAAGCAAGTTGCCACGCGACCTGAATGGCGTGCCCAATGTGCTCACTCCCACTGACACATCCCCGCCACCGCAGCGGCCGAGCCGTCGCGGACCCAGCCGTCGAGTTGGGCGGGGTCCTTGAGCTGTTGGCCGCGGACGCGGGAGACGGCCGTGAAGTTGCAGGCGACATCAGGCAGGGCGGTCATGTCGCCCCAGAGTTTTTCGAACTGGCAGACTGGGAACACATCTTCTTGTCCCAAGCCCCAGCGCTTCTTCACGTCTTTGAGCGTCACGTATGTTGGCAATCTGGCCGCAACTTTGTGGACGGCGGCCGACACCTTGAGTTCGTCGCTCAGGTCCGGCCGCGTCAAACCAAACACGGCGAGGAGCTTGTCGATGTCGACCCACGTCGTCAGCGTGTTGTAATAGGTGAGGTCAAATTCCACATCCTCGTGCGGCAAGGCGAGGCCTTCGACAATGCGCACACTGCCGTTGACGCGGGCGAGGCCGCCGCCGCGGTCGTCGATGCGGCGTGGAATCATTTCGAACGTCAGACAGGCACTGGACGCGATGTGCTGGCCGAGGAATCCCGGATCAAGCCCGGCGCCGAGCGTGTCGATGTTGTGAACGAACAGGTGGCGGAGGCTAGGCCGCTCGGCGATCAGCGCGGCAAGGACGCCGTTGCGGAGCAAGTTCGGCACCTCGGTCCAGTGGCCGACCGGGTGCAGGCATTGCAGCGGCTGATTGTCCGTGTAGTCGGATGCCTCGCCGGCGCGCTTGGCCCATTCGAGCAACGCGGCGCGTAGGCTGTCGCGCACCTTTTGGGCTTGCTCGTCGAGCCGTTGCTGGGCCGTCTCTTCCCAGGCGAATTGCAAGTCGCGCGCCGTCGGCACCAGCCGCAAGCCGACCGAACGGCCCGGCGACAGGTGCAGCGGGCCTGGATAGGCATAGCAATCTCGCTCGGCGAGGTGCTGACCGATGGGCTTGTGCGTCATGTAGCCAGTCGTGATGACGTGCGGGACCGTCGCCCGGAAACGCCGACCGACGCTTCGACTCTTGGCCAGGTGGATTTCAAGAAACGTCCTGTGTTTACCGTTGAATTTGACGAATGGGTGCAGCGCCTTGACGACGCCGGCCCCCTGGGTCCAGCGGCTGCCGGCGCCCGCCGACAGAGTAACAACGGCAACTTCGCCGGCCACGAGAGAGCGCGTCCCGAGCTTGACCCATTCCGGCTTTGCGGAGCCGGATGAATCGATCACATCGCCGGGGCGCACGTCCTCGATCGCGGTCGCAGCCGGCAAACGATTTTGCGCTAACCCGATGCGGCCGCGCTGAAGATCGGCCCGGATGCGTTCGTGCTGCGTGCGGTCGAAGCCGTTCTCCGCGAGCAGCCGTTTCAACTCGTCGCCGCCATTCACGGCGGCAGCTCGGCGCGGGAGCATCCGCTCGACCAAGGCTTCAACCAACCCGGACCGCGTCGGATCGCGGCGACAAGTTGTCGCGAAGCGATCGAGTTCCGCGCGTCGCGCTTCCGCCAATGTGCGTGGGTCCTGACGGAGCCAGAGCGGCCCGACAAGCGCATAGTACGTGGGCGGCAGCAGCGCGTCGTCGCCGTTGAGTAACTCAGCGGTAGTTCCTTGCGCATTAACCGCGAAGTCATAGACGACCGGCTCCATCGCGAATGGCAAGCTATGGTCGAGTTCTCTACGCAACGCGGACATCGTCGCTTGCAGAAACGCCTGAGCTTCGGTTCGCACCGACGGTGCAATGACAAAGCCCATGCCGCCGCCGGACATGCCGCCGAGCATCCAGAAGCCCCAAAAATCTTGGCCGAACTTCGCACGGACACGCTCGACAAGCGTTTCCGTGTAATGGTTGGTCGCCCACGGAATGACGGCCTGGATCGGGCCGAAGAAGTTCTCCGTGGTCGCCTGGCCGAGGCCACGGACGTCGCCGGCTTCCAGGCAACGGACCATGCCGTCGAAACGCCGCAGAGCGTCTTGCCGTGCCTGCCATTCTGTGCCGCCACGGAGCAGGTATTTCTCCGTGACCATCTCGAGCACTGGCCCGACGTTCTGGGCCATGCCGCCGTGAACCAGGACGAGCGATTGCTCCAGACTTTTCAGGACCGCCGGTGAAACGCGGTCCGGTCCGAGCACGGTGTGCTTTGGCAAAAGGCGACCGCGGCTGATGCCGAATTCCGGATCGCCTTCGACCGCGGCCACGCCTTCAATCAATTTGGCCCCCGGCCAGACGCCGCCGGAATCCTGCCAGCCGCCGCCCGAGCCGCCGAGCCATTCGCCCAGGATCGCCCGGGCTGCGACGAGCCGGCGCTCGGATTCCGCTAAAGGCCCGGTCAGCGAGGCCGCCTGACTCGTGGCGCGCATGATGGCGGCAATCAGCCCGGCGAGCAAGTTCGTGGAGACGGCCAGCCGCGAGCCCTTCGGGATGCCGTGAACAAATGAGACGAGTTCGAGCCCGAAGCCCGGGCCGACGACGCGCGCCAGCACGTCCGTGAGCGGTTCGCCCGAGCCTTCGAGGCCCGGCGGCACCAAGCCGGAAGCGATGACGGCCGCCTTAAGCAGCCCCAAATGATCAGCCGCGAAGTCGAAGACCTGGGAGAGGGAAGTCAGGTCGGCAGCCCAGTCGAGGTCGAGGCTCGCGAGACGCAAGATCGGCTCGTCAATGACACGCAAGTAAACTTCGACGGGCGGCTTCGGCGTGCTATCGCGGCCGCGGACACCGAGGTCGATCGACACGTTCAGAACGCGGGCGCCTTCGGGGTAATCCATCCCGAGAAAAAAGATGTCGCTCCAGCACGAGTGCGAGACGTCCATGCGCACGGGCGTCCGCTCGCGGAGCACCGGGAACGGGCCGCCATGAGGCCGCTTCAGCAACTCGGGCCGAATGCGCAGCGGGTGGTCTGCCGGGTGCGTCGCGCGAAACATCCAGCGATTGCCGGGACAGCCGCGGACGCTCCGGCGCACCTGACCGGCGAGCGTCTCGAAGGCAAGCGCTCGATAGGCTGCCGATAGACCGCTCGAAAGAGCGTCGGTCGGTCCCGTCGCCGTCTGTTCCGCGAGCAGCCGGCGGACCGCTTCTTCATAACGGCGATCGAGCATCCGCTCATGGGCCGCGAATGGGACACGCCCGCCGGCCGGCAACTCAGACCGGGCGGGCAAGTGATAGCGATGCAACGCCGACAGAAAGAAGAGCGCACGGACCTTTTCGTACAAATTGTCCGTGCCGTGACGGAACGTCTCTAGGTCGGCAGCCTCAGACAGCAAGTCACCGAGCGAGAGGCCGGCACAGGCTTCGTCGAGAGCCTGGTCGCGGATAAGGGGATCAGCAGCAGTGATGATCGTTCGCACGGTGCCGGTCACTTGCCCGCCCCCTTGTTCGGGCCACGGCGATCCTGGGCCAGCAACTCGACGAGACCAGCCAGTACGTCCTCGCGGTCGGCACCGCCGAGCGCGAGGGCGAGCTGGGCGTAGAGCAGCCCGAGTTTCACGCCGGTGTTGTACCGACGGCCGCGAACTTCGAGGGCCAGGTAGCGCTCGCGTTTGGCCAGTTCGGCGAGCACCGCGGCCAGTGTCACTCCCGGTCCGTCGGCGGCAACGCGTTCAACCAGCAAATCCATCACGGCTGGAGTAAAAGCGTGCATGCCGAAGGAACAGAGATAATAGCCCGCCCGCAAACCCGGCACGATGAGCCGCTGCTCGGCTTCGCTCGGCGTCGGCTTCTCCAGGATTGTGTCGACTTCGTAGAGGTCGGTCCGCCGGCCGACGCGCCTTCCGCCATAGACGCCGTAGTAGGGCAACATGCTTTCGCGCGTCGCCTGCACAGCCGTGACGGTGCAGGCAGCCGCGCGGGCCGCCTCGATCACCTGCCTGGCACATGTCTCGTCCGTATCGCTCAGATAGACGTGATCGCTGACCAAATGCAGGAACGGCCGGCCGCTCACAAATTCGCGGGCGAGCGAGAGGGCATGACCATAGCCCGCGGGCTCCGTTTGTTCGACGAAGTGCAGCCGACGCGCGTGAGGACCGGCCGCGTCGCGGTAGGCTGCCTGGTCGCCGGGCGTCACGACGACGCACACCTCGTCGATGCCCGCATCCACGGCCTCCGCGAGGATGATCTCGAGCGCCTTCTTCTCGACGCCGCCGCGGTCGACGAAAGTCTGCAGCGGCAGCGTCCGGTGCCCACGGCCGGCAGCGGTGATGACGGCCTGGCGGATCTCCATCGGACCTCCTGATTCGGCAATCGGGCACGTGGAATGATCTTATCGACGCCGTGCCGAAGATTAGTCTGTTAACCGGCGATTGCGAAAGCCTTTGCGGAATGACAAAGTTCGCGTATCGTCATCAACGATAACCTCCGGAGTTCGATCTCATGAGCGATGCCCAAGCGGACTTTCAAAGTGGCGTGGTCCGGCCGGTCGAGTGCTTCCGCAGCGGCTGGCAGCTCATTCGCGAGAAGTATTGGCTGATGCTGGGAATCAGCATCGTTGGCGTCTTGATCGCTCAGTTCGTCCCGTTCAGCATCGCCGTCGGCCCGGCGATGTGCGGCATCTATCTTTGCCTGTTTCGTCTCGAGCGCGGTCAATCGGTCAAGTTCGAACACCTGATGCGAGGAATCGATTACTTTCTGCAAAGCTTTATCGCCACGTTGTTCATGGTGATCCCGATCTTGTTGATCGTGGTGCCCGCCTACTTGGTGTTTTTGGGCGCCGTCATTTTCGAGACGGCGGGCAAGCAGAAGCCGGGCGCGCCCCCGGACCCAGACATGGGCATTACCATCCTGGTCGGAGCCCTTCTGTTCACGCTCGTCATCTTTGTCGTGTCGATCGTGATCTCGGTTCTGTTCATCTTCGTCTATCCGTTGATTGTCGAGCGAAAACTGACGGGCGTGCAAGCGGTCAAGACCAGCATTCGGGCCGCGTTTGCCAATTTGGGCGGCGTTCTCGGGTTCACCTTGCTCAACATCGTGTTGCATATGGTCGGGTCTCTGGCTTGCTGCGTCGGCGGGTATTTCCTCATCCCCGTCCACATGGCCGCCGTCGTCGTCGCCTATCGGGCGGTGTTCCCCGCGTTGCCGGCGCCCGAGCAGCCGGTCGTCGAACAGGACCCGAACGACCCCAATCGCAGCGATTTCGATGAGCTGAATTGAGACAGGACGCCTTGCGGCGCTGTCGATGAACGAGACGGCGGCGAGAATTCAGCCCTGTATGAGGTTTTTGAAATTGCAAGCAGAAACTTGAAACTTGAAACTTTGCGCCCCACAGAATGTCGGAAATAATCGGGGAAATAGGGGTTGCGACGTTTGCATGGGTACCGGTTGCAAGCTAGATACCGGTTGTAGCGACGATGACGGTCTAACCGGTTGTACGATCAACCAGCCGTCTCCGCCGCCAGTCATCCCATACGAGAGTCGGAACCATGCGTAACGTTGCCAAGAAATTCGTCGAGTTCATGAAGAAGGAAGACGGCCCGACCGCGGTCGAATACGCCGTCATGCTGGCCCTGATCATCGTGGTGTGCATCGCCGCCATCACGACCTTGGGCTCCAACGCCAATAACACGTTCTCCAGCGTTGCCACGAAGGCGGCCCCGGCCGGTGGTACCTCGAGCTGAGTCCCCGGTGGGCGGCTGGCCTGACCCGCCGCCCACCCACAAGCCCGGAGGGACTGACCATGAACTTCCTCGCCAAGAAGCTCGTTTCGTTCGTCAAGAAGGAAGACGGCCCGACCGCGGTCGAGTATGCGGTCATGCTGGCACTGATCATCGTCGTCTGCATTGCGGCCATCACCAGCCTTGGCTCGAACTCCAACAACACGTTTGGCAACGTGTCTCTGAAAACAGCCGGAAGCTGATGTCCCGGTCGGAGCCATTGCTCCGTTCTGGGCGTCGACTCTCCTCCCACGGTCGCCGGATTACCGGCGACCGTTTTTTTTCGCGCCGATTTCTCCAGGTTTGGGAGAGATGGTCAGAGATGGCCAAACACATACCGGGGTTGGCCATCTCTCACGAACTTTCTCGCCATATCCAATTGCAAGGATAGCCCTTACATCAAGAATCCATCATCGCAATTGTAGCGCCAGAAGCCTCGCTTTTTCGCTTCTAGAGACATCCCTGGCGCGCTCGTGAAACGAAATGCAACCAATAATCTCGGCTGATGCTCGTCAGCTGCAACTATCGTTTCAGTGAAGGTACATCGCGTGGCCGCTCGCCCTGGCCGCCCTTGGGCTGGCGTGTGCCCGTCTGTTGCTCGGTGAATTCGGGGGCGGGGTCTGGGTCGAGAAACGCGTCACCTTCGCCGGGGGCCAAATAGGTCGGAGCCCGAAGCGGGAGCAAGGGCGACGACCACATCCCCTGGTTCGCCGTCGCCCTCGCTCCCGCTTCGGCCTCCGGCTCACCCGAATCCATGTCTGAGGATGGACGGTCTGCCGGGAATAGGCCGGGCTTGCTGCCTGCGCTCTTCGTAGTGCACTCGTACGTCCACAAATCGCACGACCACGTCTTGCCGGCGGCATCGAAGCGCACGGCCTTCATGTCATCGGCAAACGCGATGCTGTCGAACGGCAACCGATCGGCCTTCACCTCGATGTTCGCCGCCTTCGCCAATCCTGCAGCGAGCTTGGCGTGATCGAAGGCCGGGCCACGCTTGCCGGCGTCGGCGTCGACCAGAATGAACTCGCGCGCCCCGCCCTTGAGGTCATTGCGATACCAGAACTTCGTGTCCTCCGCGAACCAGTGCGGCGTGATCTGCGCTTTCGGAATGCTGGGACCGAAGCCCTTCTTCTTTTGCTGCGGGGAGTCCTGCGAGGCTGCGGAGCCGGCGATGTAGATCATCGCGACGAACAACAATGCGAAAGCGACGAGGTTGCGGTGAAGCATGGTGTTCCTCTGCATGGCGAGCGGAGGTGCGTAAGCACCCCGATA
>DATANR010000265.1:0-27702 GCA_036266155.1 Gemmataceae bacterium
GGGACAGTACCCCAATCGGGTTCCTCTGGCCGAATAGCCTCGTGTTCCACGGCGACGACGTGCTCGTTACCAACCTGTCGTTGGATGCCGGGGCCTACACGTCGCCAAGCACACGGACGGTCGACGGACCGTGGGCCGCCGAGGTGCAAATGCACACCGTCTCGCGGATCAAAAAGCGAATCCCGAGCGTCCCGAAATAAAGGCCACGCCTCGTTTAGCCCGTCAGAAGTCGATCTTCATCCGCAGGCCGAGCGCCACCGCCGTCTCGGCCTGTTTGAGAGTGGGTGTAATCACCTGCACGTCCGCGGTGACGTGACACCACGGCGTCACCGCGACGTTGTAAAAGAACTCGGCACCGCGCTCATCACGTACCGCCGCGATCGGTCGGACCACGTCCTTAAAATCGTTGCTGAATTTCAGGTAGTAGTAGGCAAGCCCGAACGTGTCCCGCGGCCGGCCCGCGATGGGGCTGCTCCCGGCGATGCCGACCGCCGCAGTACACCGGGCCGGGTTCGGCTTGCCGTCGCTGAGACCGAAGTCGGCGAATAGACCCCAACTGCGCGTCGGGTCCGTCGGGTCGACCCACACGGCCTGATCACACCGGTAGTCGACCCACCACGACCCGCGGGTGAAGGTCACGGGCGGCGGAAGGGTCCCCTGTCTGGCGAGGGCCACGGGAAATAGCGTGAGCGACTCCGGACTCAGGATGGCATACCGCCCGGAACTATACGCCCCCCAAACTGTCTGGTGTCCGGGCAGTCCGAAGAACTGCGTGGGCATGCTGACCGTGGGATAGATGATCGCCCCGTTGTCGAAGAGGCGGTCGAAGACACTGTTCCGGGAGTCGTCGTTGGTGTCGAACACGGACAGCGTGAACACCGGGTAACCGTCGGCCAGGATGGCCGCCCCGGCGCCGAACGTCGAGTAGGGGATAGTGCGGCCCAGGACCGGGCTGTAGAGGAACGCGCCGTTCATGAAACCGGCGTCCAGCCCGCGGCCAGGCAGAAACGGCTGCTGGACGTTGTCCACCGTATTGATCTTACCGGCGTACAGGAGCAGGTTGTCCGACACCACCTGCGTGAACTTGAACGCCGTGAGCGCGGTCACAGTGCCGTCGATGGCCGGAAGGGATCGCCCGACGTTCGTCGGCACGATCGCTCCAGTCAAGAGATTGATGGAGTTGCCATAGACGGTTTCGCCGTGCACGTTGAGGCTGAGCCCCTGCCACAGCCCGGCCTTCTGGCCATCCACGTTGAGCAGGTAATCGTTTCTGCCACCGAGCTGAAACTGGTTCGAAAGGCCGCCGCGCGTGATGCCCTGGTAGTATGTGGTTGAGCTGATGTCGAAGGTGTAGCCGTTGTCGCGGAATTGCTCACGCACCCCACAAATGGACGAGCTTGCCTATGCCGTCGGAATCGACCCGCTGGAATTGCGTCTTCGTAACCATGCCGATTCCGACCCGTTCGACGGCAAGCCGTGGTCCAGCAAATCGCTCAAAGAGTGCTACCAGCAAGCCGCCGAAAAGTTCGGATGGGCGAAACGAAATCCCAAACCCAAATCGACACGCGACGGCAAATTGCTCACCGGATGGGGTATGGCCTAGGCCACCTATCCGGTTCATCTGTTTCCTGCGAATGCGCGGGTGACGCTCACGACCGATGGGAACGCGTTTGTCGAAGTGGGGACGCAGGATCTGGGCACAGGCTCTTACACCGTCTTCGGGCAACTCGTCGCGGAGTTGCTCGGCCTTGCCGTCGAAAAGGTGAAATGCCGGCTCGGTGATACGCTGCTGCCGCCGGCGGGCGTTTCCGGTGGTTCGTCCACAGTTGGTAGCGTCGGTTCGGCTGTCAAGACGGCAGCGGAAAAGCTCGTCGCGCAGCTAGCTGGCCTTGCCATAGCCGATGCGAAGTCAGCGCTCCATGGGATGAAGACGGATGGCATTGCGATCAAAAATGGCAAATTGATCGCGACGGACGACGCAAGCCGTAGCGAGAGCGTCGGCGATCTTCTGACGCGTGCCGGTAAGAAATCCCTGAGCGGCGAAGGTGAATCGAAGGAAGGCGAGGCCAAGAAGAAGTTCTCGATGCACGCGTTCGGAGCCGTTTTCATGGAGGTCGACGTTGACCCCAATTTTGGCACCATCCGCGTTCGTCGAGCGACCGGAGCGTATGCCGCCGGTCGTGTGCTCAACGCGAAAACGGCGCGCAGTCAGTATCTCGGCGGAATCACATTTGGGATCGGAACCGCACTTCTGGAACGCACGGTCACCGATCACCGAACCGGACGCGTCGTGACCCACGATCTGGAAGGGTACATGGTGCCCGTCAACGCCGATTTGCCGGCCATCGACATCATCATTGTGCCGGAAGATGATCCCCATACAAACGCGATCGGCACCAAAGGCATCGGTGAGATCGGCAACGTCGGCACTGCGGCGGCGGTGGCCAACGCGGTTTACCATGCGACTGGCAAGAGGATCAGGGATTTCCCAATTACGCCAGAAAGCGTCCTCTAGCTGGTAACTTTTGCATGTTGCGTCGCCTCGGTTGGCGGGCCGAGAAGATCGCGCGCTACTCGATCTCCACGGGATCAACCCTCTACCTTGCCAAATGGCTCGGCACATCTCTTGCTTCGAAATCCGCTGGAGGCATTTCAAGATGTCCGGCTGGTTCGATACAGACTGGAGCAAGGTCTTTGCTCCGCAGATGTCAATTCCCGAGGTTCTCGTACGTGGCACCCTCGGTTACCTGGGGGTCGTGATCTTACTCCGTATCGTGCCGCGACGCGCGGCTGGAAGAATCTCGTTGAGTGATTTGCTCGTGGTCACTATTATCGCCGGAGTTGTGCGTAATCCGCTCGTGGGCAGTTCCGATTCGGTGTTGGATGGTTTCCTAATCATCGCCGTTGTTCTCCTCTGGAGTTTCGCGCTGGATTGGCTCAGCTATCGCGTCGAGTGGGTACATCGCCTACTGCACCCGAATTCGGTAGTCGTGGTCCGTAATGGCCGAGTTCAGGATGAAAACCTTGCAGGCGAACTGATGACACGAGAACAGCTGAAGGCGCAACTTCGGCAACACGGCATTAGTAACCTCGCAGAGGTTGCGGAGGCACGGATCGAATCCGACGGGAAGGTCAGCGTCATCGCGCGTCGGACCGCCTCTTCTCAGCACAAAACAACACGGCACTCTTGACCGAGGACCTCCCTATTGAGGAGCAAGATCCGGGTTTGCAAACCGCATCCAACCCCTCCATCTGGCACATCACTTGCAATACCCAACAGTCGCAATCTGAGGAGGTACGCCATGAGCAAAAAGACCCACAACCCCGGCCCGGTTCCTGCCGGCAACCGGCAACATTCGGGCACGGCATTCGAGGTCCCTGACCAGGATGAATCGGGCGGGACGGCTGGGTCCCCACATCCCACCGGGCCGGGTCAGGACGAGAAAAAACGCCAGCAAGGCGACTTCACCGGAACGGGTCAGCACTCCAGGCACCAGCCGGGACCGCGGAACGATGGTGGAGGGCGGCATGGCGAGGATGCCGGTTGAAAAACCGCTTCCGATAGTCAGCCGCGTTTTTCGACCCTCACGCGCACAAGCGTGAGGATTTTCTTGCGTGCAGGCGCTCCCCGATTCCCATAAATGGCCCGTAAATTGCAACCGCTAATTTGCCGCTGAGTCATATATCCGCGGGGATTTCACCATGCAAAGACGCGAGTTCATCATGTCCGCGGTGGCCGGGGGAACGCTAATGGCTGCCCAACCAAGCAAAGCTGAAGAGCGAGGATCAGCGAAAGGGCCCAAGGAAACGGTCCGAGGTGAAATGCGTTACCGGCAACTCGGCCGAACGGGAGTCGAAGTCTCCGCGATCGGCGTCGGCGGACACCATATTGGACTGATCGATACCGAACATGCCAGCATCAAGCTCATCCGCGCCGCGATCGACGCGGGCATCACGTTCATGGACAATTCGTGGGATTACCATGACGGCAAAAGCGAAATCTGGATGGGCAAGGCTCTTCGCGACGGCTACCGGGACAAGGTCTTTCTGATGACCAAAATCGATGGGCGAACCAAGGTCGCTGCAGCCAAGCAGATTGATGAATCGCTCAAACGGCTTCAGTCGGATCATATCGATCTATTGCAGCATCACGAAAACATTCGCATGGAAGATGCCGACCGCATCTTCTGTGAGGGCGGGGCTCACGAGGCCGTGCTGGCGGCCAAGAAGGCGGGCAAGATTCGCTTCATCGGCTTTACGGGCCACAAGGACCCGCAAGTCCACCTGCGCATGCTCGAGGTCGCCGATCGACACGAATTCCACTTCGACACGGCGCAGATGCCCATCAATGTCATGGATGCGCATTTTCGATCGTTTCGCGAGAAGGTCGTGCCGGAATTGTTGAAACGCGAAATCGCGTTACTGGGCATGAAACCAATCGCCAGCGGCGCGATCTTGAAGAGCAAAACGGTCACAGCGCCCGAGTGTCTGCGTTTCGCGCTGAGCCAGCCAACCTCGGTGGTCATTACGGGGATCGATCGGCCGGAGATTTTGACGCAGGCGCTCACGGTTGTGAAGGAATTCACGCCGTTGACGGCCGACGAAGAGAAGGCCCTGCTCGCACGCACGGCCAAGGCGGCTGTTGATGGGGCGTTTGAGCGATTCAAAACGTCGAATGAATTCGATTCGACTGCAAAAAACCCTCAATGGCTCGGATAAGGTTGGGCGCTGGGACGAAAACATGAGTGCGAATATGTCGACCGGCAAAAGCTTCACTCGTTAACTGGTAAGACCAGTGTCACATTCTGAAGGCCTAGCGTTGTCGCCGGCATCGCGGTCCACTTGGAAGTCGCTGCTCGCCAACGACACACCGCTGTTACTTCCGGCCGCGCACGATGCGCTCACGGCGCGCTTGATCGCCCGGGCTGGGTTTCGCGGTTATCAGGTCGGCGGCTTTGCACTCGCGGGTGCGCGCTACGCCTTTCCAGACATCGACTTGATCCAGTTCTACGAAGAGAACGAAGCGATCCGGCAGATCCTCGCGGCGTCGCAACTCCCGGTCCTGGTCGATGCCAACGATGGCTTTGGGGACGTCAAAAACGTCACCCGGACGATTCGCGGCTATGAGGAGTTGGGGGCTTCTGCCATCTTCATCGAGGACCAGGTCGCACCCGTCAGTTGCGGGCAAATGGGGAAGAAAGAGGTCGTGTCGATTAAGCAAATGGTCGGCAAAATCAAAGCAGCGCTGGCTGCCCGCAAGAACGCCGACACGTTCATTTTGGCCAGAACAGATGGTCGAAGCGCCGCGGGAGTAATCGAGGCGATCAAGCGGGCCGAGGCGTATCGGGACGCGGGTGCCGACGGAGTCTATGTCGAAGGTTTGCGCAGCGCGGCGGAACTGAAACGCGTCGGCAAGGTACTGGCAGGGACATACCTGGCGACGACTCTGATGGAAGGCGGCGGACAACTCTCCTGGCTGCCGGCGGCAGAGATCTACGACTATGGGTTCCAAATGATTCTTTATCCAACGACCGTCCTCTTTCAGATGACGCGGGCCATCGAAAAGGCATTGCTCGCTTTGCACGCGGGGAAGCCGATGTCGCTCGTTAATGCCGTCGACTTAAATCGGTTCGAGGAGATCGTGGGCCTGGAGGGATGGCAGACCGTGGAGACACAGTTCGGAGGTGTGTGACCCTTACCGCAATGCCGTTCAAAGCAAAACTCTTTTCCGGTCAGTGAACGATGACGACGCGATCATACTGGACGGTCCGACCGGGTCTGCCGCGCTTCACGCCACTCAAGCGAAAACTCGCCGTTGATGTTGCCGTGATCGGTGGCGGAATTACCGGCATCTCGACGGCCTATGCCCTGCAAAAGGCCGGGCTATCGGTTGCTCTTTTCGAGCGCGATCGCTTCGGCCGCGGCGACACCGGCCACACAACCGCTCATGTGACATGCGTTACTGACCAACGTCTGAACAAGCTCGTGAGCAGTTTCGGCCGCGACCACGCTCAGGCCGCGTGGGATGCCGGGCGTGCCGCGATCCAACACATCCATGACACCGTTCACGCCGAGAATATCGACTGCGATTTCGCATGGCTCCCCGGTTATTTGCATGCGTCGCCCGACGAGAGCACCGAAGACGGGGACTTGAAGGAAGACGCGAATCTTGCCGCTGCCCTGGGCTTCGGCGCCGTTTACGAGCCCAAAATCCCGTTGTTTGGCACGCACGGTGTACGCTTCCCCGATCAGGCACGTTTCAATCCGCTTAAATATCTCGCGGGGCTTCTTCGTTCTTTTGGTCCCAAGGCACACGCCTATGAAGCAAGCGAAGTCACGGAAGTGCAGGAGGATCCGCTGCGGCTCACGGTGAACGGCCATGAAGTTCACTGCGGTTATCTGGTTATTGCCACGCATGTCCCGCTGACCGGCTTGAAAAATGTGCTCCGAGCAACCGTGTTCCAATCCAAGTTGGCGGCATACACGAGCTATGCGATCGGCGCCCCAGTTCCCAAAGGCTCTTTTCCCGAAGCGCTGTTCTGGGACACGGCCGACCCGTACCGTTATTTGCGCGTCGAACCACGGGCACGGGATTCTTTCGCCATCTATGGCGGCGAGGACCACAAGACCGGGCAAGAAGACGATCCGGCAGGCTGTTTCGGTCGTCTCGAAAAAGGGTTGGCGCAATTGCACTCGGCCGCCAAGGTCACCCATCGCTGGTCCGGTCAAGTGATCGAGACGCCAGACGGGCTGCCATACATCGGCGAGGTTGCCGACAAGCAATTCGTCGCCACCGGCTTTGCTGGCAATGGCATGACCTTCGGTACCGTTGCCGCCATGATGGCCGCCGACCGGTTTGCCAGTCGGAAGAATCCCTGGACCAATCTTTTTGATCCGGCTCGAACAAAAGTTTTGACGGGCGTCTGGGACTATTTGCGTGAGAACCTCGACTATCCGTACTATTTGATCCGCGATCGGCTGGCCGGGTCGGAGGGAACGGAATTGTCGGCCGTCAAAAAGGGCGAAGGTAAAATCCTGCGTCTCAAAGGCGAGCGTGTTGCCGCATCCCGCGACAATGCCGGCAAGGTTATAACGGTCTCGCCAGTCTGTACGCACCTCGGTTGTTTGGTACGGTGGAACGCCGCGGAACGAACGTGGGATTGTCCCTGTCACGGTTCGCGATTCGCGGCCTCTGGCGAAGTGATCGCCGGCCCGGCGGAAACGGCGCTGGAGAAACGAACAGTGGACTGCGAATGACCAGGCCGCCAACTAGCGCCCGAATTCGAAGAGGCTCGCGTCTGGATTCGGCCGGCTGCAAATCCGGTCCGCGATGATGCGCGCCGCGACGACGCTCATCGTGATGCCGTTACCACCATAGCCTAGCGCGAAGTACGCGTGTGGGTCCGCTGGTGATTGCCCAATGAAGGGTAGACCGTCGTCGGTCTCGGCGAACGTACCGCCCCACGCGTAGTCGATGACGAACGGGATGTCGGGGTACAACGCGTGGAATTGCTCGACCAGGACGCGTGCCTTTGCCGCGATCACTCCTTCTTCGGCGTGGTCCTTTGCCGATGGCTCGTCCGCGCCGCCGATGACGAGACGACCATCCGCGGTCGGACGCATGTAGAAATAAGGTCGAGCGGTTTCCCAAAGTAAATAATTGTGAGGACTCGACTTGGACGGTGTCAGCGGTTCGCTGATCGCCGCGAACGTACTGTGCAACGAGCCGACGGATTGTCCGAGTAACTCTGACGACTCATAACCCGCCGCAAAGACAGCATGTCGCGCCGCGACTTGGTTGCCAGTTTCCGTTTGCAGCACCACCGTGTCATGTCGGCGGATCACTTGTCGAACCGTGGTTCGATCAAATATTCGCGCACCGCGGCGATGGGCTCGATCAAGGAGGGCGTGGGCGAGCCGATAGCTATCAACGACGGCGTCGCCGTGACACAGCAGCGCGGCTGGCGCCGACAGGCCGAAACGATCGGCGAGCGCAGGCGCGTTCAGATAATCGACATCGAAGCCATGCCGACATCGGCACTCATGCTCGACGAGCAGTTGGCGGACATATTCAGGATCGCTGGCCAGATACAGCGTCGGATAGGCCGCGAACTCGCACTGATCATCCAGTTCGCGAGTTAGCTGCCGTACGCGCTCGATCGCTTCAAAGCCAAGTTGATAAGTACGAACGGCAACGTGCTCGCCCACCTTCGCAATCAATAGCGAAAGTTCCGTGTCCACTGCGGCCTGTAGCAGCGAGGTACTGGCTGCCGTGCTCCCCGATGCGACATCGCGTCGATCAAGTACGACAACGCCAAGTCCCTCTTGAACCAAAGCGTCGGCGACCAACGCCCCAGTGATGCCGGCCCCGACGACAACGACGTCGCAAGCCTTGTTCGCATGCAGCGACGAGTAGCTCGCTAAAAGCCCACTCTTGAGCCTCCAGTAAGCGGCACCGGAGCGTAAATCCATGACTTTTTTGTCGCAGCAGTGTCTTGGAATTTCGAGGAGCGCTGCCAACCTATTGCAGTTATCATGCCATGGTTAGTTAGGTCCATCGATCTGCAAAGGCTTGTGGTACGGTGTTTGCGGCTTTGAATGGTGCGATGCAGCCCGACATAAAAGGATCTACCATGAAGTCGGCCAGCCATGACAGTGCCGAAAAAAAGATCGTCAGACGCTCTGCTGGCGGCGTTGTGAAAAAGAAAGCCTCGTCGCTGAAGACGGAGGCCGACTCGTATGACGCGTTCAAGGAATTTGAAGGTCGCCGCTACACCGGGATGAAGGTCGGCCGGAGCCACAAGTGGTACTACGATTCGGGCGTATGGAGCGAAAAGAAACTGACGCCCGATCTCTGGCAAATTGCCTTTGAAGTAAAAAAGCGGCGTGCCGGGAAAGCGCCCGAGGGTTCGGGTGTCCCCGCGGGTACGGAATACCACTGGCTCATCGTGGCTCACCAGAATGTGCGGAAACTCAACGCGAACGACTATAGCACGTCGCTGAGCGGCATGAAATTCAAAGTGGCCCACATGCGGGCCGACTCGCAGAAATGGAGCGCAAGCGACCGGGCACAACGGAAACGAATGGTTCAGTTCCTCGAGGACATGATCCACCAACTGCAAGAGCAAGCCGCGGCAGAGAACGCCACTGCCGGTGAAGTGAAAGAGCCTGTCGGGCGACAGCGGCGGAAAGTCATTGCATCATAGGACCACCGCTGGCGGCGATTCAACGGTCGGGTTTGCCCGGATCTGCACGGAGGATGAATGATTTGCCTGTACGAATCTTCGGGGAAAGAAGAGTCTCACGCGGTAAAGCGATCGCGCAACATTCGAGTCGGAGTTGCGGGCTGGGCGATCTCAAAAGACTTGGCCGATCGCTTTCCTGCGGATGGCACGCACCTGGCAAGGTATGCCAGACGGTTCACAGCGGTCGAGATCAACTCATCCTTTTACCGACCACACCGGCCGGCCACCTATGCCCGCTGGGCCGATTCCGTGCCGGACGATTTTCGCTTCGCAATCAAAGTACCCAAAGAAGCAACTCACGAACGTCGCCTGGTCGATACGGCAGACGTCCTCGATCGCTTTCGCAATGAGGTGAGCCATCTCGGCGACAAACTCGGACCATTGCTTGTCCAGTTGCCGCCCAGCCTGTCTTTCGCTGGTGATATGGCGGCAAAGTTTTTCGCGGACCTGCGGAAGCGCTTCCGTGGCGCGATTGTCATCGAACCTCGGCATGCGACCTGGTTTAACGCCACGGCCGAACAACTTATGGTGGAGTATTGTGTAGCTCGAGTCGCAGCCGATCCGGCCGTCGTTCCGATTGCCGCGCAGCCAGGTGGCTGGGGCGGTATTGTCTACTATCGGCTCCACGGCACGCCGAGAGTTTATTACTCAGCGTACTCTTCGGATTATCTTCTCGCTCTTTGCAAGACGACAAACACGCAACCGTCGAATTGCGAATCGACCTGGTGCATCTTCGACAACACCGCGGCGGGCTTTGCCGTTACCAACGCCCTCGAGTTTCAGACACTTCTCACTTAAGCGCATCGGACACAGTCTCTAGCTCAAGTTGCCGAGACCGCCTCCGCACTCGGCGGATTCGCAACTGGCACCCAGGTTGCTGGCATAAAGGTTTGCATTGAAGCCAATGGCGCACCTTCACATCGATGTCCGCCCAGGTCTCCTGCGGTCGGAGAAGTGACCATGCCGGGAACGACCAGGAACCTGCACGGCAGCGCTCCGGATCAGAGCCCAGTCGCTCTGTTACTCGTTGACGTCATCAACCCGCTGGACTTTCCCGAAGCCGATCAACTTCTGAAGTATGCGGTGCCGGCGGCCGAACGGCTGGCCGAGTTGAAGCAAAAGGCGCGCAAGGCGAAAGTGCCGATCGTCTACGCTAACGACAATTTTGGGCGCTGGCGATCGAACTTGTCAGCCGTGGTCGAGCGCTGTCGGCAGAGCGGCTGCAAGGGCCGCCCGCTCGTCGATCTCCTTCAGCCGGATGCGGATGACTACTTCGTGCTCAAGCCAAAACACTCGGCATTCTTTTCGACGACGATGGACACGTTGCTGCGGCATCTTGGCACGCGCACCGTGGTGATCGGCGGGTTTGCGGCCGACATCTGCGTCTTGTTCACGGCCAACGACGCCTATATGCGCGATCTGCGCATTGTCGTGCCCACCGATGGCGTGGCCGCGAACGAGGCGGCGGACCGTGACGCGACGCTGGCACTCATGCGCCGCGTCCTAAAGGCATCGACGGCAATGACAAAAGAGATCGACTTCGCCACGCTCATCGCGAGTGCGGACTGATGCGCTGCCGTGAAAGTCTTGGCCCATCGCAACGGACTGGTTATCCAGCCATCGAACCATGTGCCTAGAATGTGTTGTGCAAAATCCTCTTGTCATTCCAACCGAAAGCGGCCTCTACTGCCCCGTCGGTGACTTTTACATCGACCCCTGGCGGCCGGTTGAGCGAGCGATCATCACGCATGCGCATGGTGATCATGCGCGTGCTGGCTCAAAGCGTTACGTGTGTGCCGCGCCGGGTCGGCAAGTTCTGCAAACGCGCTTGGGGCCCGACGCGGCCATTGATGCGTTGGCGTACGGCGAAGCAATCGAGCACAACGGCGTCCGCGTGTCGCTGCATCCAGCCGGGCACATCTTTGGGTCGGCTCAGGTGCGTCTCGAACATCGGGGCTATGTTTGGGTCGTGACGGGCGATTATAAGCTCGACGCAGACCCGACGTGTCCGCGCTTCGAGCCCGTGCGTTGCAATGCGATCCTCACCGAATCGACGTTTGGACTGCCCGTCTATCGCTGGGCCGAACCCACGGCGACCTATGCCGGGATCAACGATTGGTGGCGGTCCAACCGCGAAGCCGGCAAAGCCAGCCTGCTTTTTGGTTACGCGCTCGGCAAGGCACAACGGCTGCTCGCCGGCCTCGATGCCGCGATTGGTCCGATCTATTTGCATGGCGCCGTCGAGCGCATGACGCGCGAATACCGGGCCGGCGGCGTCGACTTGCCGCCAACGCAGCCGGTCAGTGCGGCGCCACCCAAACACGACTGGGCCGGGGCGATGATCGTGGCGCCGCCGTCGGCGCATCAGTCGCCCTGGTCGCGCAAGTTCGGTGACAAGTCGACGGCAATGGCCTCCGGGTGGATGCGCGTGCGCGGCGCCCGACGTCGGCGGGCCGTCGATCGTGGTTTCGTGCTTTCCGATCACGTCGACTGGCCCGGCTTGCACACGGCCGTCAAGGAATCCGGAGCCGAACAGGTTTGGGTCACGCACGGCTTCATCGAACCGGTGGTGCGGCGCTTCCGCGAGTTGGGGCTCGATGCGCACGGAATGAAGACCGCCTTCGAAGGCGAGGCGGACGAGCCGGAGGTGGTCGAATGAAGGCATTCGCCGACCTCTATGCCGCCATCGATGCGACCACCAAGACGACCGCCAAGGTCGAGGCGATGGTGCATTACTTCGAGACCGCGAGCGCCGCGGACGCGGCCTGGGCTGTCTACTTCCTATCGGGTCGTAAGCCACGGCAGGCGGTGCCGACGCGCAAGCTTCAAGAATGGGCCGCCGAAATCGCGGGCATTCCCAACTGGCTGTTCGAGGAAAGCCGATCGGTCGTCGGCGACCTCGCCGAGTCGATTGCGCTCGTGTTGCCGGCCCCGAAATACCAGGGCGATCGACCGCTGGCCGAGTGGGTTGGCGAGGTGCTGTTGACGCTGCGCGAAGCGGACGAGCAACCGCAGAAGGCCGAGGTCCTCGCCGCGTGGGCGTCGATGGACTATCAGCAGGCGTTCGTGTGGAACAAGCTCATTACCGGCGCGTTTCGCGTCGGCGTCTCGCAGTTGCTCGTGACCCGGGCGCTCAGTCGAGTGAGCGGTGTTCCGGCCGAGGTGATCGCACATCGGCTCATGGGCGAATGGCAACCGACGCCCGCGTTCTTCGCGGCGTTGATCGCCCGCGATGCCGGCGACGCGGACATTAGCAAGCCGTACCCGTTTTGCCTCGCCCATGCACTCGATTGTTCGCCCGCCGATCTCGGCGACATCGGCGAATGGCAAGCGGAATGGAAGTGGGACGGCATTCGCTCGCAACTCATCCGCCGGGCCGGGCAAACCTTTGTCTGGTCGCGCGGCGAGGAACTCGTTACCGAGCGGTATCCGGAGTTGAAGGCACTCGGCGAGCTGTTGCCAGACGGCACCGTGATTGACGGTGAAATCCTCCCGTGGAAAGCCGGCCGCGTGCTGCCGTTCGGCGAGCTGCAGCGCCGTATCGGCCGCAAGACGATCGGGAAAAAGCTCCTCGAAGAAGTGCCGGTCGCGCTCATGGGTTACGACTTGATCGAATGGCAGGGCCGCGACGTGCGCCAGGAACCCATGACTTGGCGGCGCGAACAGCTTGAGCAGCTTGCATCGGTCACGCACTCGCCAACATTGATCCTTTCCGCACTCGTCGTCGCGAGTTCGTGGAATGAACTCGCGGCTCATCGTGAAGGCAGCCGCGATCGGAATGTCGAAGGCTTGATGCTCAAGCGCAAGGCTTCACACTACCGCGTCGGCCGCGTGACGGGCGACTGGTGGAAATGGAAGATCGGCCCGCTGACGATCGATGCCGTGCTGATTTACGCCCAGGGCGGCAGCGGCAAACGAGCCGGGCTGTTCACCGATTACACCTTTGGCGTGTGGGACGCCGGCAAGCTCGTGCCCGTTGCCAAGGCCTATTCGGGGCTGACCGATGCGGAGATCAAACTGGTCGACACGTTCGTGCGCAAGAACACGTTGGAGACTTTCGGCCCCGTGCGCACCGTGAAGCCGGAGCTGGTCTTCGAACTCGGGTTTGAAGGCATTCAGCCGTCGACGCGGCACAAGAGCGGCATCGCGGTGCGCTTTCCGCGCATGTTGCGCTGGCGGACCGACAAGAAAGCCGAGGAGGCGGACTCACTCGCGGCGGTGAAGAAGTTGCTGCCGGAGGGCGGGGGATGAAGCGGCTGCGCGCTACGCCGCAAGCGACGATCGAACGATGGTTCAAGCGCCGCGGGTGGAAGCCGTTCGCGTTTCAGCGCGAGGTGTGGGCCGCCTATACGCGTGGCGAGAGCGGCTTGATTCACGCTCCGACGGGCACCGGCAAGACGCTCGCCGCGTTTCTCGGGCCCCTTCAGGAAGCAATCGAGGAAGGCGCCACCGGCGCCGATACACCGCTGCGCATCCTGTGGATCACGCCTCTCCGCGCTCTCGCGGCCGATACGATGCACTCGCTGCAAGCGGCCAGCGAGGGCCTCGGGCTCGACTGGACGGTACAGTCACGAACGGCCGACACCAAGGCATCGATCCGCAACAAGCAACGCAAGAAGCTGCCGCCGGTCCTGATCACCACGCCCGAAAGCCTGTGCCTGTTCTTGACTCGCGATGAGGGTCGCGAACTGTTCGCCGACCTGCGGGCCATCGTCGTAGATGAATGGCACGAACTCATCGCCTCGAAGCGCGGCGCACAAACGGAGTTGGCCCTTGCGCGTCTTCGGCAACGGAACCCCGCGGTTCGCACCTGGGGGTTGTCGGCCACGCTCGGCAACCTTGACGTCGCCTGTGAAGCCTTGCTCGGCGTCGGCGGCGTCGGCCGCATCGTGACGGGCCAACTACCGAAGCAAACGGTGATCGACAGCGTCGTGCCGAATACGATCGCGCGCTTTCCGTGGGCGGGTCATTTGGGACTGACGCTGTTGCCGGCTGTCGTCAACGAGATCGAGGCCGCCGAGTCGTGCCTCGTCTTCACCAACACTCGTTCGCAGACCGAGCTGTGGTTTCAAGCAATCCTGCAGGCTCGGCCGGATTGGGCGGGCATCATCGCCTTACATCACGGGTCGCTCGACCGCTCAGTCCGCGGGTTTGTCGAAACCGCTTTGGCCGATGGCCGGCTTAAGTGCGTGGTTTGCACGTCGAGCCTCGACCTGGGGGTCGATTTTTCGCCGGTCGATCGCGTGATTCAGATCGGCAGTCCGAAGGGCATCGCGCGCCTGCTGCAACGGGCCGGTCGTAGCGGCCATCGGCCTGGCGGCGTCAGTCGTGTGACGTTCGTGCCCACTAATGCGCTCGAACTCATTGAAGTGGCCGCGGCACGCGAGGCGGTGGCGCTTGGCCACATCGAAGGCCGCGAGCCGCCGGACAAACCGCTCGACGTGCTCGCCCAGCACGCGGTGACCGTGGCTCTCGGCGGCGGCTTCGACGCCATCACGCTGTACGACGAGGTCCGCTCGACCCGCGCCTATCGCGACTTGACGCCCGTCGAATGGGAATGGGTGCTCGACTTCATCACCCGCGGCGGCGACACGTTGAAGGCCTATCCCGAGTATCGCCGCGTCGAGTTCGTCGACGGTCTGTATCGCGTGATCGATCCGCGGGTCGCGCGCCGCCATCGCATGTCGCTTGGCACAATCACGAGCGATGCCTCGGTGCAAGTGCGCTTCCTGCGTGGCGGCCGGCTGGGCACCGTCGAGGAATCGTTCGCTGCGCGGCTCAAGTCTGGCGACCGTTTCCTGTTCGCGGGCCGCACGCTCGAATTTGTTCGGCTCCATGAACTGACCGTCTGGGTGCGGCTCGCCCGCAAGCCGGGCAAGACGGTGCCGCGCTGGATGGGCGGCCGCCTGCCGCTTTCCACCGAATTATCCGCAGCCATTCGCGACAAGATCGACCAGGCGCGGCAGGGCCGGTTCGATGGACTCGAGATGCAGACCGTTCGTCCGCTGCTCGACCTGCAAGCCCTGCGCTCGCGGTTGCCGGCGCCGGATGAGCTATTGATCGAACGCCTGCGCTCGCGGGAAGGGCATCACCTGTACATTTACCCGTTCGAGGGCCGGCTCGTTCACGAAGGGCTCGCGGCATTGATCGCGTTTCGCCTGAGCCAGCGTGCGCCGCTCTCGTTCACGTCGGCGCACAACGACTACGGCTTCGAGTTGCTCACGCCGATGCCGATCCCGCTTGACGACGCTCTTGAAGGCAACCTCTTCTCACCGATGTCACTTGCCGACGACATCCTCGCCAGCTTGAACGCGGCCGAATTGGCGCGTCGGCAGTTTCGCGAGATCGCTCGAGTAGCCGGGCTCGTATTCCCCGGCATGCCCGGTGCTTCCAAGAGCGCGAAGCAGCTTCAAGCTTCTACCGGGCTCCTGTACAACGTGTTCCGCGAATACGATCCGGGCAATTTGCTTTTGCATCAGGCCCGCCGCGAGGTGCTCGACCGGCAACTCGAACAATCGCGCTTGCGGCGCACCCTCGATCGCATTGCCGCGAGCCGGGTGATTGTCGTTGATGTCGATCGCCCCACGCCGCTCGGCTTCCCCCTACTCGTCGAACGTTATCGCGAGTCTGTCAGCTCTGAGAAGCTCGCCGACCGCATCCGGCGGATGACCATCGATTTGGAGCGCGAGTGACCGCCACTGACGTCGCCGGCGAAACGCTGAGCCTGCTCCCGGAGCGCGCCATCTATTGGCCGCGCACGAAAACTCTGATCGTCGCGGACTTGCATTGGGGCAAGGAAGAAACATTCCGGGCCGGCGGCGTCCCGATTCCGCTTGGTCCCGTACACGCCGACTTGCGACGTCTCGATCGCATCATTGAAGAAACGAGCGCCGAACGCCTCCTTATCCTCGGTGACTTATGGCACGCTCGCGCCGGCATGACGCTGTCCTTGATCGGCGACCTGGAACAGTGGCGTGCCACGCACGCATCGCTCGCAATCGAGTTGATCCGCGGCAACCACGACCGCCGCGCCGGCCCGCTGCCGAACGCGTTGCACCTCACCGTCCGCGAAGAGCCAGCCATTGAAGCGCCGTTCGTGTTCCAACATTTTCCCGTGCCGTCAGTTGCGGGGTATGTTCTCGCAGGACATGTTCATCCCGCTGTCGTGTTGCGCGGTCCAGGAAAACAGAAGATCCGCTTGCCGTGCTTTTGGTTTGGACGGGAAGTCGGTCTGTTACCCGCATTCGGCGGCTTTACGGGTGCCGCCGAGATCATTCCAGCTAACGGGGATCGCGTATTTGTGGCGACGGACACTGAAGTCATCGAAGTCAGTGCCTGCCGTAAGCTATGACACTGACTTCTTCGGCGAATTCACGGTTTCAAAACGACCTTCACACATTCATCGCGCTGCGTAAGGAATTGCTTGTAAGCCTTCGGCGCGTCTTCCAAGTTGTATTTGTGTGTAACTATCTGCGAAGGATTGATCTGGCCTGACTCAATTCGTTCCAAAAGCGGTTTGAAGTAACGATGCACGTGCGTTTGACCCATCTTGAACGTTAGCCCTTTGGCAAAGGCGGCCCCCATCGGCAGCTTGTCAAGAAATCCGCCGTACACACCCGGAATGGAAACCGTGCCACCTTTGCGACACGCCAGCATCGCTTGCCGCAGTACCATTGGCCGGTCCGTCGCCATGTAGGTCGCCACTTTCATCTGATCGTAGCGGGCGCCGAGTGTCGTGCCATGCGCCTCCAGCCCGACCGCATCGATGCACGCATCCGGTCCGCGACCGGCGGTCAGATCGTCCAGGGCTTGCAGAATGTCGTGCTCCTCCGGATCGATCACGTCCGTTGCGCCCCATTCGCGCGCCTTAGCACGCCGGCCGGCGACCGGGTCGATGCCAATCACGCGCTCCGCTCCGAGCATGGCCGAACTCTTGATGGCGAACAGTCCGACCGGTCCGCAACCCCAGACGGCAACCGTGTCGCCGCGCTGGATGTTGCAATTCTCAGCCGCCATATACCCGGTCGGGAAAATGTCGGAAAGAAACAGCACTTGCTCATCGGCCAGATGGCTCGGCACCTTGAACGGCCCGACATCGGCGAACGGTACGCGGACGAACTCCGCCTGTCCGCCCGCGTAGCCACCGTACAAGTGCGAATAGCCGAACAGCCCCGAACCGGAGTAGCCATTGGCTTTCTCAAGGAGATTGGCATTGGGGTTCGAGTTGTCGCACAACGACCACAGGTCTCTTTTGCAGAACAGGCACGCGCCACAAGCGATGGTAAAGGGAATAACGACGCGATCGCCAACCTTCAGGTTGCGCACATCGTTGCCAAGAGCGACGACTTCGCCCATGAACTCATGGCCCAAGATATCGCCGGCCTTCATGGTGGGGATGTAGCCGTCGTAAAGGTGCAAGTCCGAACCGCAGATCGCCGTCGACGTAACGCGCACGATGGCATCACGCGGGCTTAGAATCGCCGCGTCCGGGACGCGCTCCACGGCAACGTCCTTCTTGCCTCGCCAACAAACAGCACGCATGGAAGTGGCTCCTTAAGTCGATTCTCCAGCATTAGCGACCCGCCGATCACCGCTTGCCGTGCGCCTGGCCCTTGGTGGTCGGCACTTGCCCCGCTTCCAAAATCTGCTTGAGCCGGCGCAGGTCTTCCCGCACCTGCCGGTCGGGGTTCTCGCCAAAAAGCTTTGCGATCATCGTGCCGAATTTGCCGGCCGGCGGGTCATATTTCAGTTCGACACGTACCTCGGTGCCTAATCCCGGACCGCGGTCGCGGAAATGCACGGAGCCGGCCGAGTCGACATCAGAACCTCGGAGCGACCGCCATGCGATCAGGCTGTTCGGCGTGTCGGTAATGATTTCCGCGTCCCATTCCACTTTCATTCCCATCGGCCCGCGCGCTATCCAGTGTGACTTGCCATCACTGGTCGTATCGACGTCGATGAGGTGCATCATGAAATGGGGCAGGTTCGCGAAGTCACGCCAAAACCGGTAGACATCCGCCACGGGCTTGTTGATGGTCACCGCGTGTTCGACGCGCGTCCCGTGCCGACCGGCCACTGCCGTTCCGGGCGCCGTCGAATCGGACGTGCTGAACTTGACTGCTTGTGAAATCGGACAATTGCCCGTCATACCGCGATAGACGAGATAGGCCCCGCCGAGAAGGGCCCACAAGCTCGGCTGTTTCTGGCTCATGCCGTAACCAACGAGTGCCGCGCCAATTGCGAGCGAACCGGCTCGCTCCGGGGCGCTGACGTTCGTATCGATGTGCGGCAGGGCATTGATCATTTTCCGTGCGGTCGATCGTTCATTGGTTGCCGACTTGGCGGCAACGGCGAGTACGGTGCTTGCCACGGTGTTATTCCTTTTAGAGCGGGCAATAATCTGCCAACTCCGCTTCCCGGAAGCAAACGAAGTGCCGCAGATCGCAATTGGAATCACTGTTGAGAAGTCGCGTCCTGGGGCGGCCGCCGAACCTACTCGGCCGGAGCCCGGCGGCTCGCAGAAACGTCGGTCAGTGGACTCGCGATGGGAATCCGTCACGCGTTTTGCCCCTGCGTTACCCTGCGTCACCGGGGCCGGGCGAGCAACCGGCGCACGGCCTCCGGCTCCGCGGGCTTGACCAGGTGGTGGTCGAAGCCGGCCTCCCGCGATCGGCGCCGATCTTCATCTTGGTCCCAGCCAGTCATCGCCACCAATACAAGGTTTTCAAGGGCGGGCTGCTGGCGAAGCCGCCGGGCCACGTCCGAGCACATCAACACCCTTTTGAACGGCCCAGTCGCGCAGCCGCCGGCCGTCATCGATCGTCGCCATGATTCGAATGGACCATAGCCAATGAAAGCGCACGCGGATATTGCAAAAAGGAATTGCAATGGACAAGTCGTCGTAGTCTTCGCCGGAAGGGTGCGTGAATTTGATCGATTGAATTCTTTCGAGTTCAAAGGGGCGCCCGTCCGCCCCTGCCTGAAGGGATTCCGATAGCCCCAGCCCACGAACCAAATACTGCGACCAAAGAGAAAAAAACAGCCAAGTGGCCAAGAAGGCGACGACCCCCACGATAAGGGCGGATGTGAACGAGATAAGCGGAGCAATTCCAAAGACGCGCATACTCGCGCTAGAAATTCCAACGCCAAACAAACACCCTGTGGCGACCAATGCGGGCCACGACCATCGCCAATATTGGTGATTTCGAATCACAATCGCGTCGGGGTCAGTCGGATACATGCTCGCCTCTCTCAGAACGAGTTGGAGGCTCTGAAATTGGTAGACCTCGAGTTCGCGCCCAGACAGCGATCGCCACTGCGCTTTCATGTGCCGCCAGCAGATGGACCGGCCAAGCATGCCGCAACCGGAAGGTGACCTCGGTCATGCGCTTGTTCTTGTCCCGATCATCGTAGTCCTCGCCCTCACGCGGCGCAAACTCGACGGCAAGGATGTGCTCGGGAGCGTAGGCGCGTTTGCGGCCGGCCGCGCGGATGACCTGGAGATCGTCGGCGATCCAGATGTAATTGACCGGGTTCAAGGCCGGCAAGCGATCGAGCACGAACGGGACGACAATGACAAAGAGGCCAAGAGGAATAGCGACTGCCAACGGAAGGTCGCCAACCGCCCAGTGGAGCAAGACCATCCCAAAGATGCCGCCGACGAACAACACGAACGGAATCATGCGAACGTAACCGAAGATCCAGACGCGATCCGAGCGATTGAACACTCGGAGCGGCGCTTGCGCTACCGAACCGTTGGCGATGGGATCGGGGAATTCCGCGGCCGGCTCACTCACACGTCAATCTCCTCCGTCGCGACCTTGTCCGCGTTGGCCATGATTCCACGATAGCGGTGCGAGGCCTCTTTGCCGAGCGATCCGCGCAAACGCTCAAAAACTACTCGCCTCTTAACGGCGGACGCAACGCGTCGTCGTTCACAAGGATTGCTACCTCGTGATCTTCGGCCCATACGCGCAACGCCTCGGCCTCTCGCAGTACCACGGTCAATCGCAGCTCCGCTCCGGTGGCCGGGCGAATTCGAACTTCACAACAGTGGACTAGCGAATCGTCATCATCGTAGTCTTCGAGCGGATCCGGGTTGTATTCGATCTTGGCCAATTCTTCTGGGGGATACCACGGACCTAAGGGCAGCACAGCAAGCCGGTCGCCCAATTCAATGACGCGGACTGACCTCCGCGCAATGAGAAAATAGCCAAATGCGCCCAGTATTACGATGAGGAAGGTGAGCCATGCTGCCGCTGTGATGGCCGGCGAAATGCGAATGCAACACCCAACGATCAAGAGGATTACGAGGACCAATCCTATGGCGGCCTCTACAAAGCGCGACCACGGAAAGTAGCGGCGGTTGCGGATTCGAATTGGCTGCTTCTCGTGCGGCATCGTGTTTGGGCCGTTACACGTCAATCTCCTCCGCCGCCACTTTGTCCGCGTTGGCCATGATTTCACGATAGCGGTGCGAGGCTTCTTTGCCGAGCAGGTGATCGAACGTCTCGTCGGCCTTGAGCGCGTTGTCGATCTCGACTTTGAGCAGTGTCCGGTTGCGGCGGTCCAGAGTCGTCGCCTTCAGAACCTCGGCGTCCATCTCGCCTAACCCTTTGAAGCGGCTCACTTCGAATTTGGCGTTCTGCCGAAGCTTGCTCAAAATCTCTTCCTTATGGTTGTCGTCGCGGGCCCAGTGCGTTTCCTTCCCGACTTCGATCTTGTAGAGCGGCGGAAGGGCGATGTACACGTGCCCCTTGCGGATCAGTTCGGTCATGTGCCGGAAGAAGAAATCGAGCAAGAGCGTCGAGATGTGATGCCCGTCCGCGTCGGCATCCATGAGCAGGATGATCTTGTTGTAACGCAGCCCTTCAATGTTAAATTTGTCGCCGGCCCCGGTGCCGATGGCCGTGACGAGATCGTTGAGTTCCGTGTTCTTCAACACCGTGATCGTCGCCAGGCCTTCACCGTTGAGGATCTTGCCGCGCAACGGCAGCACGGCCTGCGTCCGATTGTCGCGGCCCTGCTTCGCCGACCCGCCGGCCGAGTCACCCTCGACGATGAACAGTTCCGTCTCGTCGGTATCGGTCGCCTTGCAGTCGGCTAGCTTGCCTGGTAGATTGAGCCGGCGCGACGAGGCCGACTTGCGTTTGACGTCCGTGGCGGCCTGACGCGATGCCTCTCGGGCACGGGCAGCCATGATGATGCGGCCGACGATCTGGCCGGCCGCCGTCGCGTTGCCGTTGAGCCATGTTTCCAGGGCCGGCCGCACCCAACCCTCGACCGCGGCCGTCATTTCCGGATTGTTGAGTTTCTCCTTGGTCTGCCCCTGGAACATCGGCTCGCGCACAAAGACGGAGAGGACGGTCACGATCCCCTCGCGGATGTCCTCGCTCGTAATTTGCAGGCCCTTGGCGTTGACCTTGTGCGTCTCCATGTAGTTGCGAATC
Organism: Gemmataceae bacterium; assembly: GCA_036266155.1. Lineage (GTDB taxonomy): Bacteria > Planctomycetota > Planctomycetia > Gemmatales > Gemmataceae > SIAJ01. The sequence continues at coordinate 21,695 of DATANR010000265.1, forward strand.
GCCTTGCCGATGGCCCCCTTGAGGCCATTCTCGTGCGTGCCACCCGCCGCGGTGCGGATGCCATTCACGTAAGAGCGGATCACTTCTTCCGTCGATTCGGTCCATTGCAGCGCGATCTCCATCTTCGCGCTGTCATCGCGGGCGATGGTAAACGGGGCCTCCGTGACCGTCGGCTTCTGCCCCTCGGTGATGAGCCGCGTGAGAAACTCGGGAATGCCGCCGGGATGCGTGAGGTCGTGCGTCTCGCCTTTCTTCTCGTCCTTAAACGTGATCTTCAGCCCGGAGTGGATGTACGACATCGCCTCCAGGTGTTCCTTGATCTCGTCCGCATCAAAGTGGACCGTCTTGAAGATAGTCGGATCGGGTTCGAAGTAGATGCTGGTGCCATGACCGCGGAACGGCCCGATCTTGTGCAGCTTGTCGAGCGGCACACCCTTGCCATAAGTTTGTTCCCACTCGAACCCGTCGCGTCGGATGTTGGCGACGAGCTTCTTCGACAGCGCGTTCACGACCGACGCGCCGACGCCGTGCAAGCCGCCGGAGTAGAAGTAGCCGTCCGACTGCCCGAACTTGCCGCCGGCATGCAGGACCGTGAGCACTAACTCCAGGCCCGATTTCTTGTGCTTCGGGTGGATGTCGACCGGGATGCCGCGGCCATTGTCGGCCACGGTGACGGCATCACCCGACTTGTGCAGCGTGACCGTGATCGCGTCGGCGTGGCCGTTCAGATATTCGTCGACGGAGTTGTCGACGATCTCCCAGATGAGATGGTGCAGCCCCTTCGCGTCGGTCGAGCCGATATACATGCTCGGCCGCTTGCGCACGGGCTCCAGGCCCTCGAGCACCTGGATCGACGACTCGGCGGTATAACGGGGAGCGGTCGCGGTGGACATGCAGAATTCTCGCCACGTAATGAGCTTCCTTGACGAGCGGAGCCGCGTCAGCGGCCCGATAATGACCGTCATCATCGGGCCGCTGACGCGGCTCCGCTCGCCGATGACATCTCAATCAAACAAATTGCCACCGTGCTTCCCATTCCGCTCTCCGTCCTTGGGCTTAACGTTGCCGTTTTTGCCATTGCCATTGCCGGCCGCCAGCTCCAGCGCTTCCCAATCCGTCAGGTCGATTGCTGGCGGGACTACTTGTACGAACTGCGTGCGTTTGACTTCCTGATAGCCCATGCCGCCGCGGCCGACGGTGGGTTTGCCGCCGCCCAGTTCGCGGGTTTGGCCGCCGGAGGTTTCGACGTCCATCTTCGTAAAGCGGCTCGACACCAGCGCGCCGCCGATGCACGTGTCGTCCTTGCCGAGCTTGATGCCGATGACGCCGCGGCCGGCGCCAGAGAGGACGTTGACCTCGTCGATGCGGAAGTGGATCACGTGGCCGTCCGCCGACACGAGGAACATCGACTCTTCGTGGATTTCGTGGCGGGCGCCCTCCGTCCAGCGGGTTTGGCCGAGCACCTTGGCCATCAACACCTTTTCGCCGTCGCCGAGTCGCGCGAAGCGCCGGCCCGACTTGGTCGATGCCTCGCGGAAAGACGCGAACGGCAGCCGCAACGTGTAGCCGCCGCTCGTCGCGACCAGAACATACGGGCCAGGCGGGTCGCCCTTGGCTGGCTTCGTCTGGGCGGGCACGAAACGCGGGTCCGTGGTCACGGCATCGATGACGCGCACCTGATCGTCGAGCTTGAAAAACTTGGCGATCGGCTCGCCGTAACCGGAACTGGCGGGCACTTCGTTGACGCGCATCGTGTACGCGGTGCCGTCGTCGGCGAAGAAGACGACATGATCGAGCGTGCTCGCCGGCACCACGGCGATGACGGCATCACCCTCGCGGACGCGTGTGCCCTCAACCGATGCCAGACGGCCGACGCGCTTGATCCAGCCGTCGCGCGTGAGCACAACATTCGTGTTTTCGCGGACGATGTAGGCCTCGGGGTTGAATTCGAGCAGGTCCTCGTCGGTGGCCATGCGCGTGTTGCGGCGCTCGCCGTACTTCTCGCCCAACGCGGACAGCTCGTCGCGAACGACGCCCCAGAGCTTCCGGTTCGACTTCAGGATGCCTTCGATGCGCTCGGCCTCCTTTGTCTTCTCGGCCAGCTCATCGAGAATCTTGCGAATCTCGAGTTGAGCGATCTTGTAGAGCTGCGCGTCGAGGATCGCGTTTGTCTGCTCCTCGTCGAGGCCGAACGCCTTCATCAGTTTCTGGGCCGCGTCCGCCTTGCCTTCGGACTCGCGGATCATCTTGATGGCCCGGTCGAGTGCGTTGAAGATGATCCGGAACCCCTCGAGGATGTGAATCCGCCGCCGAAGGACGCCGAGTTCGTATTCGAATCGCCTCTTCACAGTCGCAAAGCGGAAGTCGAGGAAGTAGCGCAGGATGGCCTTGAGGCCGAGCCGCTCCGGACGGACACTGCCGTCCTTCACGGGGACCAGGCACGTCAAATTGAACGAGAAACTCGTCTGCAAGTCGGTGTGCTTGTAAAGGTAGGCCATCACCATTTCGGGATCGGTGCCGGGCTTCAGGTCGATGGTGATGCGAAAACCGTCCCGCGCGTTCGTCTCGTTGACGAGACCGACCGCGCCGGGCAACTTGCGGTCCTCGACGATGGCCCCGATATAGCTTTCGATCTTCTCCTTTTCCGTGCCGTAGGGAATTGAAGTAATGACGATCTGCGGCGTCTTCGAGTCGGCCTTCTCGAGCTTCCACTCGGCCTGCACTTTGATTGAGCCTTCGCCGTCCTCGTAAATCTTGCGTAAGGTCGCCCGATCGGCGATGATCTTGCCGCCAAGCGGAAAGTCGGGGCCCTTCACGCCTTTATCCATCAGCACGGCCGTCGTCGCGTCGGGGTCGTCGATCAAATGCAACGCGGAGCGGATCACTTCCCCGAGGTTATGCGGCGGGATGTTCGTCGCCATGCCGACGGCGATGCCGCTGGCCCCATTGACGAGCAGATTGGGAAATTGGGCAGGAAGGACGATCGGCTCGCGACTGGTGTTCTCGTAGTTCGGTCGAAAATCGATGGTCTGCTGATGGAGTTCCTCCAGCAGTTGCATCGCGATCGGTCGAAGCTTGGCTTCGGTGTAGCGCTCGGCTGCGGGCGTATCGCCATCCACCGAGCCGAAATTACCCTGACCTTGCACCAGCGGTTCACGCAGAACCCAATACTGTGCCATCCGGACGAGGGCCTCGTAGGCCGCTGCGCCGCCGTGCGGGTGATAGTTGCCGGTGACGTCACCGATGATCTTCGCGCATTTACGAGTCTTCGCGTCCGGCGTCAGCCGCAGGTCGTTGTACATCGTGTAAAGAATCCGCCGCTGCACCGGCTTGAGGCCGTCGCGGACGTCCGGCAAGGCGCGCGATGTGATCACCGACACTGCATAGCGCAAGTAACGCTCGTGCGTCTCGCGCGCAATCGAAACGATCTGAATGCTTTCCGCCATGAAGTCCGGTCCGTGGAGGGCCTCGTCGCAAAACGCTGTCGGAGTGGGATAGGGGAATCATAACCGGACGGCCATCGACCACCTATGTCCGTATGTACAGCAAACGTCAAAAGCCTCCGCCGGTGAGGCGGAGGCTTCGGGTGAGGCAAAGGCGAGCGGAGCGGCGTAACCCGCCCGATTATGACAACTATGACGATGACATTGTCAGTAACGACCGAACGACATGATCGGGCGGCTTATGCCGCTCCGCTCGCCGTCACTTGTCTGATAGCGGCGTCGGATAGGTCTTGCGACACGCCTTCAGCATGTCGTCGTAGCCCTTCGGCAGTTCGTCGAATTTTTCGATCTTGATCACGGCCATCAACTTCGTGGCTTTCGCCGACTCGTGCGTGGTCATCAGGCCGTCGTGAAACTTCTTCACCGCGTCGTCGCTGAGGGCGCCCTTCTTGCAAACGATCACCGATGGCGGGAAAACCTCCGACTTGGCGAGCACGCGGAGGTTTTGCGAATTGCCCGGATAGAGCTTCTGGAAATAGGCCCAGGCCGCTCCGTCCGCGACCGTCACGTCAGCTTCTCCGTCAATGACTTTGTGAATCGCATCGTGAACGGTGTCGGCCTTCTCGGTCGAGCAGAAGCCGCCGTCGCCCATGTCCTCGGCGCGCTTGCGATTCAAGAACAGTCGAGCATGATCACGGCTGTTCTTCGCGAGCGCGAGCTTCTGACCTTTGAAATCGGCCAAGCCTGTCGCTTTGCAGTCCCAGCGCACGAGCAGGAACGCTTGCACCTCCGGCGGCCGCGGCACGGAACAGACGAGTGGCTCCAGCGCCGGGTACTTGTCCTTCGCCCAGGCGAACTCGTGGCCAAGAAAGACGCCGAGGTGCAACTTGCCGGTATCAAGCTGGCGGGCGATGTTCATGGCGTCGGCTTCCATGACGACTTCGCCGTCGAAGCCGGTCTGCGACTTCATCAGGTCGCGAAACGGCTCGCCGGCGAATGTCAACAGCGCCGGCGGGACATCGCGGAAGGCGCTCTTCGGCAGGCCGACCTTCATGACCTTCGGATCGGCGGCCGGGGCAATCTGGACAACCAGGAGGAGCGCAACGTTGGCGGCGAAAGCGAGGCGGGACACGGACACTCCTCCTTGAGTGGCGGCGGCGGGCCGATCCATAAACAGAAATTGATCTAACGTCCAGGGAAGTTCACTTTGACGCCGCCGGCCGTGCAGCGTTCGAGGTTCGCGAGAGCCGATATCTGTTCGTACAGGGCGTCGTTTAGCGTCTTCCGTTGTAGGCTGGCGGTGATCTCGTTTTGCAAGGCCTTTTCGTAGTTCTTGTCGACGCCGGCCGCGTCGCGTTCGCGATCGACCAGCGACTTGCTCTTCTCGACGCCTTTGCGATTCACCGCCACGTTGCGGGCAGCTTCTGCCCAGCGAACGTACGCGCTTTCCGCCTCCAAACAGACGAGCGACCGAGCTTGCACCGCCGCGGCCTCTGCCTTGGTCGCATAGGCCTCGGCGGCGTCCTTGCGCGTCTGGCGGTTGCCGACAAGTTTCGTCGGCATGTCCGGCCCGATCGCTCCTGGCTTGTAGTCCGGGTCACGCTCGGCCGCGGGGATCGCCCGGGAGTGAATGTCCGACCCACTGGCAAACGTGTCCGCCGTCATGTTGAATCGTTTGGCCCACTGAGCACAGGCTTCCAGTCGTGTCACATCCGCGCCAATGAGGGCGAGCGTGACTTCGCCGCGTCGAGTAATCGCATGCGCGATGATCGTGTCGCGATCGAGTTCCGCATTGACTTCCGGGAGCCATTCGTCGGCGGCGTCGACGCGCATGCCGGGTTCCAGGCCCATCGCTTCCCGTAGGGCCGCTCGGGCGCGTTCGATGCCGAAGATCGCCTGATTCTGCCGTGTCTTGGCCTGAGCGACGGCGACTTCGAGCGTATCTTCGGTGTTCTTGGTCACCCCCTTGACGCCGCCTTTGCCCGCAACGATCTTGCGCACACTCTCGAGGTTTTCCTGGAGATGCTCGACCAGATCGTTGGCAACGCGCGTTTGCTCGCGGACAAATACTACCCGGTAGTAGCAGTGGATCACCGCGTACTCGACTTCGAATTGCGCCTGAGCATACTCCGCCATCGCGGCCCGGATGCCGAGGTCGGATTGCTGCACGCGGACGTCGATTTCCGGCGTGATGAAGCCGACCATTCGCTTCGCCTCGCCGACGCCGCGTTGGCCGATGAGGGCGGCACTCACGCGCGCCCGCATCGCATCAAGTTGCGGGTGCTTCTGACGCGCGATCGCAAGGGCATCGCCGAGCGTGTAGCGCGTCACCGTCGGCTTGGACGCAACCACCGGTGCCGGGATTGGCGTCGTCTTGGGCGTCGGCAGCACTTCCGTCTGAGCGGACACGGTCCCCGCGGCAGTAAGCCAGATGCCGCCGGCACAGGCGAGGCGACGGAAGGTCAACAGAGGCATGGCAATCCTCGGCGGTCAGTGCCGCGAAGCGAGGCGAGCGTCGAGGCGTAAGCCCGACGTGTTTGCGACACACGTCGGGCTTACGCCTCG
>DATANR010000266.1:0-19617 GCA_036266155.1 Gemmataceae bacterium
TCCCAGGGTAAGTTGTGACTGCTGCGTCGAGCGTCCGCCAGATTTACCTGCGTGCGTGTCCGAGTGAGATTGGGCTTCGCGGTCCGTTGCCCGCTGACCCCACCACGCCGGCCTGATATCCGGTTCCTGTTCGTCGGCTCCGACTGGGGGCTTCGGCTTCCTTCAGATTCCGCCTCGCGACGGATACCCTTGCCTCGCCTTGCGGTTCCGCTCACCACGGCCCGCGGAGGACTTCCACCTCCTCAACCACAACATGCCTGGCACACAACATAGCTCGATCAGACATTCTGTCTGACCGAGCTGCGTCCTTTTTTGGCCACGCTTCGTTACCGTCCCGGCCCCGGCAACGCCGCGCTCGGCAAGCTCGTCGCCGGCGACGCGGGTGGTGTCAGGGGCAGGATCGGTGGGATCGACGCGGGCTTGGCGACGTCCGTGCTCAGCGGTGGGCCTTGCGGCGCCAAGGTTGCCGCTGGGCCGCCTGGCGTCGGCGGCGCGCTGTTGTTCGAGGGCGGGTTCGTCGTCACGCGCGTTGGCGAGGCGGACCGGAATTCGAGTTGGAACTCATAACGGTCGGAAATCGACGTCACATTGGACGACGTCATCACTTCGGTGAACGAGCGCTGCTTGTCGGGCGAACCGGTATCGCGGCGCGTCGTATCCGAGGTGTTCGTTGTCTGCTCGCCCACCTTCACCCGCTGCGAACTGACGAGAACCGGATCCTGAATGTACATGCCCGCGGTTTGTTTCGCCTCGTCCTGATAATAGAACGGCCAGATGTTCGTGTTGTCCGGAATGGCGACAACCACGCTGGTCGGGTCCTGGCGAATGACCTTGGCGGGCGACGCACAGCCGGACAGCCCGGCCACGACGCAAACGAACAAACCCGACAGGGTACGGGACATTGGATTTCCCCCGAAACGACTGATTCCCCCGAATCAGCCGGCCCGATACCGCATCGGACAATGGATGTCAATCGCGATTCCAAAGATCAAATCGGCGTCAGAGGACACGATGGAATCGAAGATGGCCATCTCTCGAATCCGTGTGAAACGAATCTCTTTGGGACTTGCTCGCAGATACCTACGATAATCTTTGTCCCACCCTTCCAACCCGGGTTCTCGTATGCCGCGCTTGGGCACGTGCCTTTCCGTTCTCGTTTTGATCGCCATTGCTCCGACTCTCCATGCCGACGACGCGGCGCTTGCCCAGATGAAGAAGGACCTCTTCTTCCTGGCCGGCGACGAGTGCGAGGGCCGTGGGCTCAAGACGAACGGCATCAACAAGGCGGCCGCGTACATTGCCGACACGTTCAAGGCGGCGGGCCTCAAGTCGGCGATGCCGGATGGCTCGTACTATCAGCCGTTCGGCATCAAGGAGACGCAGTTGGAAGCTGGCCCGCAGGTTCTGTCGTTTGCCGCTGCCAACGAGAAGCCGATCGAGATTCCATTCAACAAGGGCTTCACGGTTTCGGGCCTGAGCGGCAAAGGAACCGTGGGCGGCGACCTCGTGTTCGCGGGCTTCGGCATTTCGAGCGCGAAGTACGACGACTACAAGGACCTGGACGTCAAGAACAAGATCGTGATCGTCCTCCGGCAGGCGCCGCGCATGCGCGCCAAGACCGATCGCGTCTTCACTCCAGAAGAGGCGCCTCAGCACGCGGCGCTGGTGACCAAGATCAAACTGGCGACGACCCTCGGCGCCGCGGCCGTCATCTTCCTCAACGACAAGGACATGGCCGGCAAGGACGATCCGCTGATGCCATTCGAATATGCGTCGGACGATCGGCAGAGCGGGACCATCCCGGTCGTGCACGCCAAACGTGACGCGATCGACCGCGTGCTGATGGCAGCCGGCACGTCGCTCGAGAAGCTGGAAGGCACGATCGACGAGACGCGGAAGCCGAAGAGCTTGATCATTCCGAACTGGTCGGCGAAAGTCGCGACCGCCGTGGGTGTGCATGAAATACCGGTGAAGAACGTCGTTGGCTATGTCGAAGGCGCTGGGCCGCTGAAGGACGAGACGGTCGTGATCGGCGCGCATTACGACCATCTCGGCCACGGCGAAAAAGGGTCGCTCACCCCGGGCAACACAGCGATCCACTATGGCGCCGATGATAACGCCTCCGGCTCAACGGGGCTGTTGGAACTGGCCCGTCGTTACGGGGCTCGGCAGAACCGCGAGGGACGCCGGATCGTGTTCATCGCGTTTTCCGGCGAGGAGCGTGGCCTGTTCGGTTCGCTCGCCTATTGCGAGAAGCCGTTGTTTCCGCTGAAGGACACGGTGGCCATGTTGAACATGGACATGATCGGCCGCGTCCGGCCCGACGATAAGGACAAGAAGGATCGCCTCGTTATCGGCGGTATTGGGTCGGCGAAGAACTTTGAGAAGTTAATCGACGATGCGAATGCGAAGTTCGGCTTCCACGTGTCGAAAGACAAGGCGGGAGTGGGGCCGAGCGATCACACGTCGTTCTACCTGGCGAAGGTGCCGGTCTATTTCTTCTTCAGCGGTGAGCACGCGGAGTATCACACGCCGAAGGACCGGCCGGAGACGATCAACCTGGCTGGCATTGCCAAGGTGGTTGATCTGGTGGATGGACTCGCCAACACGATTGCCACGGAGAAGGAACGTCCGGAATATGTTGCCGGCGCCACGGGTTCACCGAGCGGACGAGCGACCGGACCCAAGCTTGGGGTGATGCCGCGTTACGACGGCGGCGAAGGCGGCTTGGAAATCAGCGGCATCATTCCCGGCGGAGCAGCCGAGGCCGCCGGCTTGAAGAAGGGCGACAAGATCACGGCGATCGCGGGCAAACCGGTCAAGAACGTGCAAGATTACATGGCCGCGATGTCGGGCCTCAAGCGCGGCGAAGACGTGGAAATCACGCTTGAGCGCGATGGGAAGTCGATGAAGATCAAGGCTTCACCCAAATGAATCGCCGCTTGCGGCGTAGCGCCGGCGCTACGCCGCAAGCGGCGGCGGTTCACTTTTTGAGGGACACGCAAACAATTTCCTTGTCGTTCCGCGCAAACACGCAACCATCCGCAAAGGCCGGGTGGCTCCAAACCACGTCGCGCTGGTACGCAATCGTCGTTGGCTCAAGCAACTTCGCCCGGCTGATCTCCTCATATCCCTTCGGCGAAAGGTTGGCGATAATGAGATCGCCCTTCTCCGTAAAGATGAAGAACCGCTCGCCATTCTTGACGATGAACGCCGTGCCCGCGTCTTTCGGCTTGTCGTCGAACAACGTCGCCGATTGCCAAATGCGTTCGCCGGTGTCCATCTTCACACAGCGCAGTTGGCCGTTCTGATCGACGGCGTACATGTACCCGCCCTCGACAAACGGCGTCATGCTGATCGGGTAGACCGCGTTCTTCTTGGTGCCGCGCCAGAGTTCTTTGCCTTCCGGCTTATCTTTCGCAAGTTGGATCATCACGCCGTTGCCGCCTTCACCGGCGACGTAGAGCAAATCGCCGTCTTTCCGCGGCGTCATGATCGACATCTTGTACGCGGCCTGGATTAGCACCGACCAGTATTTCTTGCCGGTCGCCGGATCGAGCGAGTTGATCGACGTCGCATGCCAGATCAACAATTGCCTCGTGCCGCCGGCCTCGATTATGGTCGGCGGGCAATAGCCTTGTTCCTCGGCGTTGAGCGCCTTCCATACTTCGTCGCCGGTTTCCTTGTCGAACGCGACGACGCAGCTTCCCTCCCCGCCAACAACGCAGTAAAGCAGCTTGCCATCAACGAGCGGGTGGCTCGCATAGCCCCAGATCGCGGTCTTGGCGCCGTAGTCCTTCTTAAAATCTTTGGCCCAGATCACGGTGCCCTTGGCAGCGTCGAGACAGGTCAGGTTGCCCTCGGTGCCAAGGAAGTAGACCTTGCCGTCTTGAACCGTCGGCGTGCACCGCGGGCCCATCGGAAACGACACGGTGTAGCGGCAATCGTACTCGTGCTTCCAGATTTCCTTGCCGGTCTTGGCATCCAGGCAGAGAACGCGCTCCTTACCCGTAAAGTTGGTACGGTCGTAAACCTCCTTCTTCACGTCGCCATCGGTCAGATAGTCGGCGACATAGACCCTGCCGTTGGCTACAGCCGGGCCGGCAAAGCCGCCCTTCACGGGGGCTCGCCACATCACGCTGGCGCCACTGTCCGGGAATTTGTCGATGATCCCAGTCTCGCGCCAGATGCTGTCACGCTTCGGCCCGAGCCATTGCGGCCAGTCGTCGGCCACAACCGGGCCCACGGCCATCAGGGCGAGGGCACAACAAATTCGCTTCATCGGTTGCTCCAATGCGAGACAGCTTGACGGCATTCTACCCGCAATCGGTATCCCCAGATCAATGCGGTACTGATACAGCGAATTCATCGCTTCTCAAATCACCTGGATCACTTCTTCGGTCTTGAATCGCACCTTGGGCGATTGGGCATACTTGTCGTCCGCCGCGCGATAGCCGGCCGGGCATGCGACGATCGTCCGATAGCCTTGTGCGCCGATGCCGAGCACCTCGTCGTATTTCGCGGGGTCGATCCCTTCCATCGGACAAGTGTCGACACCGATCAGCGCGGCACACGCCATGAACTGACCGAGCGCGATATACACTTGACGGGCGGCCCATTCATTTACGTCGAACTGTGGATCGATGAGACTGCCAACCATCATCTTTCGATAGCCGCCCAACGACTCGACGGATTGATCCCGAACTTCGGCGATTCGTCCGAGATAGCGGTCGATGTCGGCTTCGCCCAGGTTCGATCGAATCGCCAGTACAAGCATATGCGAACAGTCCTGCGGCTGGCGTTGGCCCCACGAGTGCGACGGCAACTGCGCCTTCATCGCCGGATCAGTCACGATGAAGAAGCGCCAGGGTTGCAAGCCATAGCTGGACGGCGTCAGCACCAGCGACTGTTCGAGGGCTGTCCACGTTTCAGCCGGGATCTTGCGCGTCGCGTCGAACTTCTTCGTGGCATAACGCCATCGCAGTTGGGTCACGACTTGCTCGGGACTGGCGGTTGTCATCGGCTCAACTCATGGTTGGGGCTACAGGTCACTTATACGAATCGGCCACTGTGTAACGGTGGCCGCGCAAGTTGCCCGGCTTCCCGCATTACCTCGGCAACCAAGGCAACCTTACAACGCCTTGACAATCATCTCCGGGGCCCCGAGTGCCAGCCCCGGCCATCAGGAAGAACCCCATGCGATCGTCCATCCGTAAGTCGTTGGCCCTGCTCGTCGCCGGTTTCGGCATGTCGGCAGGCATCGCCTTCGCCGAACCCAAGACCGGGACTGCCGCCAAGACCGAAACGCACGCCAAAGCCGATCCGAAGACGGCCGACCCGAAGCCGACGGCCAAAGTCGATCCGAAGCCCGTGGTCGTTGACCCGAAGCTGCCGGTGCTGCCGAAGGTTGATCCGAAGCCGGTCATCAAGCCGGAACCGAAAATCATTCTGCCCACGATCGACCCGAAGCTGCTGGTCAAGACGCCCGATGCCAAGCTGCCGACCGTGCCGGTGGTTCACCCGCTCGTGATACACGAGAAGCCAAAGACGGGCACGACCGAGATGCCGAAGGGCCCGGGCCTCAAGCTCCCGGCCGGGACCAAGGTCGACCATGCCGAGCTGGCCAAGATCAAGCCGCCGATCGACCTCACCAAGACGAAGCCGGAGGCCGTATTGGCGTCGAAGCCCGCGGCTGACTTCAAGGTGAAGCCGGTGAAGCTGGAGAGCATCCATATTCCGAAGGACTCTCCGGTGGTCGAGAAGCTGAGCATGACGACGCTCAACAAAACGACCGTCAACCAGAACTTCATCGTGAACAAGAATTTCTACACGGCCGGCGACTATCACCTGAAGTTCGGCACCAAGGCGAGCTTCGGCTACATTTACCCCGGCAAGTGGCACAGTCACTGGCACCACTGCATCTGGGACCCATGCTTCCAGTGCAACTACTTCTTCTGCCCGTCGACGTGCTGCTACTACTACTGGTGTGAAGTCGACTACTGCTACTACCCGTGTCACTGGTTCGTGGATTACGGGACGATGTACTACCCGTGGTGGATCTGCGGCGGGTTCGGCGGGTACGGATATGTGGCTCAGCCCACGATCTCGATCTACATCGGCTGGTAAGCAAGTCGGAACCTGACAATGAGCGAGGCCGAGCCAGTCGATGGCTCGGCCTCTTTCGTCCGCGTCAATCGCTCTTCATGACGGCAACAGCAATGGCGAAAGCGATGAAGCCGCCGACAACGCTTGTGCCCGCGTAGAGCACCGCCAAGTCCCAGCGGCCCTTCTGAATCGCTTCGGCCACTTCCAACGAAAACGTTGAAAACGTCGTATAGCCGCCGCAGAAGCCGGTGCCGAGCAAGAGATAGCCCGGTCCCATGCGATCCTTGAACACGGCAGCGACAACACCGAGCACGAGCGATCCCGAGAGATTGATCACGAAGGTGCCCCAGTGAAATTGCTGCGACCACGGCTGCGCCCGAAACCACAGGCCAATCCAGTAGCGCGCAATCGATCCGGCGGCACCGCCGAAGCCGACGAGCGTGAATGGATGCAGCAAGATTGTGGTTAGCAAGTTCATGTGCGAGCACTCCGGACCATTGCCATGCCAATCGCGCCAAGAGCCATCAAACCGGCCGCATAGAGGAAGCCGGCCACGGGGGCGTAAGCGATGAGCAAGCCGACGACAAAGCTGGCGGCGAAGTCGCCGATGCCATTCACGCAACCAAGCACGCCGTACGCTGTACCACGCCGCGACGACTCGGGAATTAGGTCGGCCGTCATTGCCCCTTCGAGGGCTTCTTGCACGGCAATGTAAACGCCGGCCAGCACGAACAGGCCGACGACCATTCCCAGTGCCTGAATATCCCAAAGAAACGCGCTGGCGAAGCCGAGCATGACGACGACGCCAATCGAATATCCGCCCACGAGCAAGCCACGCCGACCAATTCGATCGCTCAGCGCGCCGACCGGATAAGCGACGATTGCCGCGATCAGGTTGCGGAGAGCGTAAAGGAGCGGGCCGACGATCAACGCGAACTCGCGACCGTACGCCGGTTCGAGCAGGACAATCGACGACAGGATCAACAAGGTGTGCGAAAAGTCGCCGAGTCCGAACACGCCGACGGCAAGCAGATATTGGCGAAATGGCCTCGGCAACTCCGCAAGCGACTCGCGAAAGCGCAGGCCCGGCTTCGGCGTGAAGCGTTGTTCGCGGACGAGCAACATGAATGTCAGCGCAGCGCCGACACCTGGAATCACCGTTAGGAGGAAGATGATCCGGTGCGGAGCTTCGGTGACCTTGATGATGTCGGACGGGATCTGCCAGAGCAACGAGGCGCCAAGCAATGGCCCGAGGATCGCCCCAATCGTGTCGCCCGCGCGGTGAAATCCAAATGCCCTGCCCAGCGCATTGGGCGGCACCGAGTCGGCCAGGATCGCGTCGCGCAGCGGACCGCGCAGCCCTTTGCCGGTCCAGGCCAGCGACTTACCCAGCAGGATTAACGGCCACCCGATGGCGAACGCGAAGAGCGAGAGCGACACGCCGGTGAGCGCATAGCCGGAGACGACCAGTGCCTTGCGCTTGCCGATGCGATCCGAATAGTATCCGACACCCAGCTTGACAAAGTTCGCGAGTGCGTCGCCCGTGCCCTCGGTCAAGCCCAGGAAGTAGCCGGGGATCATCAGCACCGAAAAGAACCCCGGCATCACCGCGGTGGCCATTTCGTACGAAACATCCGCAAGCAGGCTGGTCAATCCCGCGCCGATAACGGTCCGATTGAGCCAAGCGGTCGGCGGCGGGGGATCAGCCATGCAGTGGTTGTACGGGTCGTTCAAGGCACATGGGTGTGGCCCTATTGATGGTTTGAACAATAGATGTCTGGACAACTAATCAGCGTCCTGTTATCATCTCTTGGACGCCTCTCCCAAGTTTCGAGTGCACAATCATGGCGCATGGTATTCCAGCGACAACAGACGTCATCGTGATCGGCGGCGGGCCGGCCGGGTCGACCGCGGCGACGTTGCTCGCCAAGGCGGGCGTGAGCGTCCAGTTGTTCGAGCGCGACCACTTCCCACGTTTCCACATCGGCGAGTCGATGATTCCGCAGACGTACTTCGTTTTGGAGCGGCTCGACATGCTGCCGAAGCTGGCGAAGAGTCACTTCGTCAAGAAGCACTCCGTGCAGTTTGTGAACCAGCGCGGCAAGCTGTCAGAGCCGTTCTACTTCTTCGACAACAAGCCGCACCCGTCGAGCCAGACCTGGCAAGTTCGCCGGAGCGAGTTCGATCAACTAATGCTGAACAACGCCCGCGAGCACGGGGCAAGTATCCACGAAGGCGTCCGCGTGCTGGAAGTGCTGTTCGAGGGTGACAAGGCCGGCGGCGTGCGCATCAAGACGGAGGATGGCCAAGAGCAGGAAGTTCGCTCCAAGGTCGTCGTTGACGCGAGCGGGCAAAGCTCCCTGCTGATGGATCGGCTGGATCTACGTGAGTGGGACCCGGTGCTGAAGAAGGCGGCACTATGGACCTACTGGAAGGGGGCCTACCGCGACACCGGCCGCGATGAGGGCGCGACCCTCGTCATTCAGACCGAAGGAAAAAAGGGTTGGTTCTGGTACATCCCCCTGCACGACGACATCATCAGCGTGGGCGTCGTGGCCGATCACGATTACCTGTTCAAGGATCGAACGACCAAGGATCTGGAAGCGATTTATTTCGAGGAAGTCGCCCGAGCGCCGGGCGTGCAGCCGCGCATCAAGGATGCGACGCGCTGCGACATCTTCCGGGCGCAGAAGGAGTACACCTATCGTGCGACGCAGGCCGGCGGCAACGGCTGGGTGCTCATCGGCGACGCGTTCGGGTTCCTCGACCCGCTCTATTCCTCGGGTGTCTTGCTGGCGCTGACGAGTGGGTCGATGGCCGCCGACGCGATCGTCGCGGGCCTGGCCAAGGGCGACACGTCGGCAAAACAACTGCGAACCTGGGAGCAAGGCTTCGTGCAGGGGATGGAGCGAGTCCGCCGGCTCGTGTGCGAGTTCTACGACGGCTTCAGCTTCGGCCGATTTGTGCGCAAGCATCCGCACTTGAAGAACCTGGTGACCGACGTGCTCATCGGCGACGTGTTCAAGGACGAGGTCGACGTGCTGTGGCCGTTGATGGACGAGCTGCGTCGCGAGGTCGCGGCCGAGAAGGCGCAGGGTATGGGGTATAGGGTTTAGGGTTGAAAGATCCTCGTACTCTTTGCCCATTAAGCTTCACCGACACCGTAAACCCTACACCCTATACCCTTGTCCCACGCCTCCCCACAACCGGCACGCCGCTGGCTCGCGTTCGCGGCCCTGATGGGGCTGTCGATCGTGGGCGTCGGGATTTTCTTCTTAATCCGCGGCTACGGCGAGACGCTGACTGCTCCCGCACCGCAGCCGGGCGTATCCGCCAGCGTTGGCGCGACCACCGGCAAGGGACACGCGCTGTTTCACGTCCTGCTCGCACTCTCCGCAGTCATCGCGCTGGGTCGTTTGTTGGGCAAGGCCTTCACGTATATCGGCCAGCCGCCGGTCATTGGCGAAGTGGTGGCGGGAATCGCGCTCGGCCCGTCGTTGCTCGGCCGGCTCGCGCCGGACGCGATGGACTTCCTGTTGCCGAAGGACGCGGCCCCGCACCTCGGCATCATCGCGCAACTCGGCGCGATCCTCTACATGTTCATCGTCGGCCTGGAGCTGAACACCGGGCAGTTGCGCGCGATTGCCGGCTCCGTGATCGCCGTGTCGCACGTCAGCATTCTGCTGCCCTTTGTGATGGGGGCTGGGCTGGCCCTCTGGCTTTACCCGGTTTTGTCGAGTCAAGCCGTCCCGTTCACGAGCTTCGCACTGTTCGTCGGCGTCGCGATGGCGATCACCGCGTTTCCCGTGCTCGCACGCATTCTGACTGATCGAGGCATGGCACGCACGCAACTCGGAGTGACCGCTCTCGGAGCCGCGGCCGTCGGCGACGTCACCGCGTGGTGCTTGCTCGCACTGGTCGTCGGTGTGGCCCAGGCGCAGGTGGGTGATGCTCTGCTCGTCATCGTTTATTCGGCCTTATTTGTGACGGGGATGATCGTCATAGTTCGCCCGCTCGTTCGCGGTTATGTCCGCAAGCACGGCGACGTGCCGCCGGCCCGCGGGACGATCGCGATCGTGATCATCGGCGTCCTCATGGCGGCGCTGACCACCGAGGCGATCGGCATTCACGCGGTCTTCGGAGCGTTCTTGCTCGGTGTGTTGATCCCGCATGATAGCCGGCTGGCCAGAGATATTGGCCGCAAGCTGTACGACGTCGTGACCGTGCTCCTGTTGCCAGCGTTCTTTGCGTTCACCGGCTTGCGTACACAGATTGGTTTGGTCTCCACCGGCGCCGAATGGGCGATGTGCGCTACGATCGTCATAGTCGCCACCTCGGGCAAGTTCGGCGGCGCCTTCATCGCTGCCCGGGCGACCGGCCAAAGCTGGCGTGACGCCGCGGCAGTTGGATCGTTGATGAACACGCGCGGCTTGATGGAACTGATCGTCCTCAACATTGGGCTCGACCTCGGCGTCATCTCACCGACACTATTTGCGATGATGGTCGTGATGGCTCTGGTGACGACGATGGCAACCGCCCCGGCCTTGCATTTCCTCCTTCCCTCTCATTCGCCAATCGCAGCTGACGAGATGGATGCTCCTTCGATGAAGGAAATCCCGGCCGCGGTGTGAGTGTCGGATGAATTTCGGAATTGCGCTTTACATCCATGCGCTTCAGAATACTCCACGAGCATCCCGCTTACTTATCTCGATGAGGAGCCATGCTCATGGCCGTGCAACCGATTCCGGACGGGTACCATTCCATCACGCCGTACCTAACCGTTCGAGGTGTCCGCGGTTTGTTGGAGTTCGTGCAAAAAGCGTTCGATGCGAAAGTGCTGTTTGAGATGCCGCGGCCGGATGGCGAGATTGGTCACGCCGAGATCAAGATCGGCGATTCGATCATGATGTGCGGCGAGGCCCGCGACCAATGGGTGCCGATGCCGGGGATGTTCTATCTCTATGTGACGGACGTCGACGCGGTGTTTCAGAAGGCGGTTGCGGCTGGCGGCGAAGTCGTTCAGCCCGTCACCGACCAGTTCTACGGCGACCGCAGCGGCGGCGTCAAGGACGCGTGCGGCAATCAATGGTGGATCGCGACGCACAAGGAAGACGTGCCGCCGGAGGAAATTCAGCGCCGCATGGCGGCCGCGGGCAAGCAGTAAAAAGAGAAAGCCCAGGGACGTACGTCCCTGGGCTTTTGCATTCTTCTTGAGTGTCTTTAGCGCTTCGAGAACTGGAACGAACGGCGAGCGCCCTTGCGGCCGTACTTCTTGCGTTCCTTCATCCGGCTGTCGCGTGTGAGATAGCCGGAATCGCGCAGCTTCTTGGACATTTCGCTCTCAGGCGTCGCGGCAGCCGGTTGGCCGTCGGCGCCGGGGGGCGGTGCTTCGGGGACCCCGGAAGTCAAGCCAAACATCACCTTCAAAGCTCGCGCCACGCCCTGGCTCGTCGCGCCGGCCTGACCGGTGATGCCGCCACCGCGGACGTTGACGAACACGTCGAGCCGATTACGCATGTCAAGAAGCGCCAGCGGGCCGGTGACGGCGCTGCGGTCCTTGTCCTCGGTGAAAAACTGGTCGAGCGGGCGATCGTTGATCAGGATCTTGCCGCTGCCTTCCGTCACGCGCACGCGGGCCACTGACGACTTGCGTCGACCGGTGCCCAGGTGAAACTTCTTCATCGCGCTCATATCCGTCGTTTACCTCTAGGGGGCAATGGCCCCGGAATTATCAAGAAAGTTTGAAGTCTTTGGGCGACTGAGCCTGGTGCGGATGCTTCGACCCGGCATACATCTTCAACTTGCTGAGCTGAGCCCGACCGAGCCGGCTGCGGGGAACCATGCGCTTGACGGCCTGGTACAAGATTTCTGCGGGCTTGCGCTCGCGCATTTCCTTGGCCGGAATGATCTTCTGCCCGCCGGCGTAGCGGCTATAGGTCTGGTAGGTCTTCTGTTCCCACTTGTTGCCGGTAAACTCGATCTTCTCGACATTCGTGACGATCACGAAGTCGCCGGTATCGATGTGCGGCGTGAACGTCGGCTTGTGCTTGCCGCGCAGGATGTTCGCGATTTGCACCGCCAAACGGCCAACGACGAGGCCCGTACCGTCTATGTGCAGCCATTCCGGCGTAACGGTCGCGGGAGTGGCTAAAGTGGTCTTCGTTGACATAGCGAATGCACAGTCCGGTCTTGGAAGTCGAAAGCTAACATCTTAGAGTGGGGTCAAGGGTCGTCAAGGACGAGCGAAGAACTATTTAGCCGATTGCAAACGCCGGCAGCCGCTCACACCGGCCCCAGGAGCATGGCATGACCGTGACCGCGACCCCCCCGCGACCCCCGCTCGGCTTGCCGCCGGGGAGCATTCGCGGCCTGTTGGCGCTCCAGATCACCATCATCTTCTGGATATTGTTGCTGGCGCCGACAGACGAGAACGGCACGTTTGTTCCGATTCCACTGAACCTATATTTCTTGCTGGCGACGGTCCTGGTGTTTTTCGTGGCGCATGGCAAGTCGATCGCCCGCCGTGACGATCCGACGCCGTCGCCGTTGTGGCTCCCCGGCGGCACCCTGCGCTTTTTGATCCTGGCCGGTACCGGCGCGGTGTTCGCCTACCTTGCGCTTCGGCATCCCGATCGATTCGATCGGCTCACACCGCGGCCGGAAGACCTGCTGTCGTGGAAATACTACCTGGCCGCCGTGGGCATTGGCTTTGTGCTCGGGTATGCCACGCGCGTTCTTCCCTTCCGGCACGGGTGGGCGTTTCAAGCATTCCAGGCGTGGATCGCGATCATCGCCATGGCGATCTTGTTCCTGCACATGGTCTTCGAGGTCATCATCAATTTCAGCATGCCGCACTTGATCGACGCGGTCGCGTGGCAAACGATTGTGACGGGCGTGGTCGCGTTCTACTTCGGTTCGCGTTCGTGACGACCGGCTGTTCGCATCAACCTTCGTAGCGGGGCGGCGCACGGCCGCCCCGTTTTTGTTGACCACTTTTGTCGGCGCTTCGCATAATACCAACGTTACCTGTCGTTCTGTCGTTCGACCCGCAACCGCGGGTCCGCCGAGTCTCTCGACCCCAACTGCCGCGGGGGCCCGTCGCGGCCTGACACCCGAATGCATGTGAAAGGCGGTTTGGACGTGTTCCTTTGGGGACTCTTGTGCGCCTTGGCTTGTGCTCTTTGGGCAATCCGCCCAGGGACGCGGCCCCGCGCCGTCCAACTGCCTCCTCCGAGATGCTTGCCGGACACGCGAAGGAGTGTCCTCTATGTTCTCCGAGGCCGCCATCCTCGGCATGGCGTTGGCCCTCCTCATCGGAGCCATCGCCGGTTTTGCCATTGGCCGGAATCAAATGAAGGGACGGGTTCGCGAAGTCAAATCCCAGGCCCGCGAACAGGAAGAACAGGCCCAGGTCCGGGCCCGCGAAATACTCGATCAGGCCCGCAAGGACGCGGACCGCACTACCAAGGATGCCGAGCTTCAGGCCCGCGACGAGCTGTTCTCGAAGCGCGAAGCCTTCACCCGTGAGACCGAACAATCGCGGAACGAAATCCGCGAGCTGGAACGCAAACTCGAACGCAAGGAGTCGTCGCTCGACGTTCGACACAAGGAATTGGTGAAGAAGGACAAGGCCGTTGAGCACGCCAAGGAAAAGGTAACGGAACGCAAGGAAGCTCTCGAAAAGAAGACCGCGGAACTCGACGCGCTCATCCGCGAGGAGACGACGCGGCTGCATGAAGTCTCCGGGCTCAGCCGCGACCAGGCAGAAAAGCTGCTCATCGAGCGCGTCGAGCGCGACCTGACCGATCAGATTGCGAGCCGCATTCAGCGGCACGAGGAGCGCATTCGCTCCGAGGCCGAGGGCAAGGCGCGCGAAGTCTTGACGTCGGCCATTCAGCGCTATGCCGCCCCACATACTGCGGCGGCAACTGTTAGCACGGTCGACATCCCTTCGGACGATATGAAGGGCCGCATCATCGGCCGCGAAGGGCGGAACATCCGCACTTTTGAAAAGGCGACCGGCGTCGACGTCATCGTCGATGACACGCCGGGCGTCGTCATCGTCAGCGCCTTCGACAACGTCCGCCGCGAGACGGCTCGCATCTCGTTGAACAAGTTGATCCAGGACGGCCGCATTCATCCGACGCGGATTGAGGAGGTCGTTGCCGAGACGCAGAAGGAGATGGAAAAGCACATCATGGAACTGGGCAAGGCGGCCGTCGCCGAGGCCGAGGTCGGGCCCGTTCATGAGAAGCTTGTGCATCTGCTCGGTCGGCTCCGCTTCCGCACGAGCTATTCGCAGAACGTGCTCAATCACAGTCTCGAAGTGTGCCATCTGGCCGGCATGATGGCCGGCGAGATCGGCCTCGACGCCCGGCTCGCTCGCCGCTGCGCGCTGTTGCACGACGTCGGCAAAGCGGCCGACCACGAAATGGAAGGCGGCCACCCCAAAATTGGCGCAGAACTCGCCAAGCGCTACGGCGAGACGAGCAAAGAAGTGCTGCACGCGATCGTCGGGCATCACGACGACATCACCATCGACCACCCGTACACGGTGCTCGTCGCCGCGGCCGACGCGATCAGCGCCTCACGTCCCGGCGCTCGCCGCGAGACGTTGGAGAAGTACGTCAAGCGTCTTGAGGAACTCGAAGCTGTCGCCTGCGGCTTCCCCGGCGTCGAGCAAGCCTTCGCCATCCAGGCCGGCCGCGAGTTGCGCGTGATCGCCAACTCGCATCGGACGACGGACGCCGAGGCACAAAAGGTTGCCCACGACATCGCGCGCGCGATCGAGCAACAACTCGACTATCCGGGCGAAATCAAGGTTACGGTGGTGCGCGAGACCCGGTCGGTTGAGATAGCGCGGTAGCCATGCGCGTTCTTTTCATTGGCGACATTGTCGGCACGCCCGGCGTCCAGTTCGTACGCCGGACATTGCCGTTGCTGCGCGATCGTGAGCAGATCGACCTCGTCGTCGCCAACGCGGAAAACGCATCCGGCGGTTCTGGACTCTATCCAAACTCGCTTCGTCAACTTCGCGCCGCGGGCGTCGACGCCATCACGATGGGTGACCATCTCTACAAGAAGGTCGACATTATCTCGGCACTTGAAAGCGATGAACCGATCGTGAAGCCGGCAAACTTTCCGGATGCGGCGCCGGGTCGAACCCACGTCGTCGTGACCGCTCAAAATGGCGACGCGCTGGCGGTGCTATCGGTGCTCGGCCGCACGTTTATGCGCTCCGTCGATTGCCCGTTTCTTGCCGCCGACCGCGTGCTCGAACAACTCCCCGCAGATGTGAAGTGCATCCTGGTCGACGTTCATGCGGAGGCGACAGCGGACAAGTATTTGTTGGCTCATCATCTCAAGGGCCGTGTCTCCGCGGTCCTTGGCACGCACACGCATGTGCCGACGGCGGACGAGCAAGTCTTTCCGGAAGGTACCGCGTTCATCTGCGATGTCGGCATGACCGGCCCGTATGACAGCATCCTCGGCCGTCGGGTCGACCGCGTACTCTCGACCGCCCTCTCGTTTGTGCCGACGCCGTTCGACGTTGCGACCGGCGACGTGCGACTCGGCGGCGCAATCGTGGACATTGACGGCGCGACCGGGAAAGCGACGGCAATTCGGCGAATGATGGTGACCGAGACCGACGTGGCAGATTGGGAAAAGCAACGAACGCCCGTGCCAACAATCCCATCTTGACATGTAAGCTGCTTCAAGCCATAGAGCGTCCCGTTCCGGGGAAGCGGGGAACGTCATGCGCCGGTTGCGAGCGGCCTGTCTTTTGGCGATGCTGCCGGCGGGGTGCGCCTCCGGGCCGCTGCTCGACAATCCGACGCGTGTCGGCGGCCCCGAAGTCCCGTTCGCTCTCGAAAACGGCGCTCTGATCCACAACTCTGGCGAAGCGCCCGGCAAGGCCTATCCCGAAGTGTTCGACGACGTGCTCGATGCCGTCGCCGACTATTTCCCAATCGCCTACGCCAACCGTTACGAAGGCCGCATCCTCGGCAAGCCGACGTTGGCGCCGGGATTCGAACAGATGCTGCGCCGCGGGTCGCCCGATTTCTACGACCGACTGTTGGCGAGCTTCCAGGCCTATCGCTACCGCTGCGAGGTGCGAATTCGCGAAGCCTATCCGTCCGGATACTTTGTGCAAGTGATCGTGCGCAAGGAGCTGAAGGATTACCAGGCCCCGTCTGGTTTGTTCACGGCCGTGCCCCTGTTCGGCGATGCGGCCACGGTCGACCGGGATCAGTTTCTGCTTGTGAGCCCGGACATCACGACGCCGGCCAACGACCCCAGCGATCGCTGGATTCCGAAGGGTCGCGAAACTGCCATCGAGCAGGCGATCCTAAAGGCCATTCAGAAGACTTGTCATTAATCAGATCCCTTCGAGCGTGACTTTCACATCCCGCGTTTGATCGCCGCGGCGGATCGTCACGGTGACCGTCTGCTGCACGCGCAGCTTCGCCATCACTCGTCCGTAGTCGGCCACGGTATTCACGGGCTCGCCGTTGATCGCGAGAATGCCGTCGCCCGCAACATACCGCCCGCCACTCTCGTCGACGTGCAAGCCAACCAGCCCGGCCTTCGCGGCCGCACTGCCGGGGATGACCGACTCGATCATGATGCCGTGGTCGAAACCCATGACGCGTGCGTCGCGGTCGCGGGCCATCGTGATGCCGAGCGATGGTCGCGCCGGCCGGCCGCTGCGAATCAGTTGCGTGACAACAGGGTTCACCGTGTCGACGGGAATCGCGTAACCGAGACCAACGTTGCCGCCGCTCGGCGAACGAATCGCGGTATTCACGCCAATCAGCCGGCCTTCGCGATCGAGCAACGGGCCGCCCGAGTTGCCCGGATTGAGCGGAGCGTCCGTCTGGATCACGCCGGTGATGGGTTGATCCGTAACCGACTGAATTTCACGATCGAGCGCGCTGACGATGCCATGTGTGAACGTCAGGCTTTGGCCGAACGGATTGCCGATGGCATAAACGGATTGCCCGACCTCCAGATCGTTCGACCTTCCAACAGGAATCGGCTTCAGGCTCGCGGCCGGCGCATCGATCTGCAGGACCGCGAGATCGTTATCCGGCGCGACGCCGACGAGCCGTGCGTTCCAGCCCGTTCGGTCAGCAAGAATCACGCGCACGGTCGCGGACGACTTGATGCTAACGGCTCCCGCTGTCGTGATCTGCAAGGTGTCTTGAACGACGTGGAAGTTCGTGACGATGCGCCCTTCGTTATCCCAAACAAATCCCGACCCCGTGCCGAGCGCCTGCTCTGACAGTCCAGCGCTCGACCCGCGTCGTATGCGCAGCGTATCAACGTTCACGACGCTCGGGCTGACTTCCTTGAAAACGCGGATGCGTTCTTTTTCGAAAGCGTCGCGCTCGCCGCGTGGAGCAACCTCGCGGAGAGCGGCATCCGGATCGTGTGCATTACGGCCAGTGCCGCGGAAAACGAAGTAGCCAATGGCGAGCCCGCCGAGCACGAACAGCACCAAGAACACGATGGCGGCGGGCCACGACGCGTGCGGCTCGCGGAAGCGGCGTGGGCGCGATGGGAACCCATATTCCTCGTAAGACGGCATGGCGCGGACTCCATCGATCGCATTCGTTGCCCCACAACTAATCTGTAGACCCCTTCGACGATTTTTTCGCGTCGGGCGGCGGCGTGCGCTTGCCGACCTCGATCACGAATTTCGGTGGGAAAAACTCAATCTCGAGCGGCGTGGCGGTCTGGAACCAAAACAACCAACCCGACGAATACCACAACTTGCCATATTCCTGCTTTTGACTTTGCGAATCGTGAAATCCAAAAGTCACCGTGTCCGAGCGATTGGCGGCATAGACCGCCTTGTAGCGCGTCGAATTCGGGGCCGGTCCTGGATTCCGGAGCCGGCCCTGAGCGAACTGGTAGGCCTTGTCTTCTATTGCCCTGGCCTCGGCATCGGTGCAACGATAAACGTTGATGCTGACTTCGCCGTCCGGGCCGCGATAGGTTCCTCGGCGGCCGGCGAGGTTGATGCCGAGTTCTGGATCCGGGAGCGATGCGTCCTGCTGGATGCGGTGATACTTGCCGTCGCCGAACGTCGGCGGCAACAACAGTTCCGTGTCGGCATCTGCGGGCGGCGCCACCCACAGTTTGGTGATCGCATCCCATTCGGCTTCGGACCGTTGGAACGAATCGCTGAAATCCTTGATCTTGTCTGACGTCTTGACGATCAACCACCAGATGGCCGCAGTCGGTGCACCGACGCACATCGTCAAAAGCAACATGACGACCGTCAGGCAAGTGAGAACCTTGCGTAAGCCCCGGCTCTTTTTCGGAACCGGCCTCGATTTCTTCGGCGTCGCCGGTGGCAGCGGCGGCGGCACAACCACTCTTAATTCCGGCTCGACCGCTTCCTTGAGCGCTTCCTCGAATTGCGCCATGGAACTGAAGCGATCGGCGGGGTCCTTGGCCAACGCTTTCAGACATGTCGACTCGACCGATCGATCGATCCACGGATAAAATTCAGTCGGTTTCGGCGGCGGGTCGCAACCGATTTGCCGGATCAGGTCAGCGGTGTCGTCGGCGACAAAGGGCCTGCGCCCCGTGAGCAATTCGTACAAGATGACGCCGAGCGAATAGATGTCGCTCCGGGTGCCGATGGCCGCCATGTCGCCGCGGGCTTGTTCGGGCGGCATGTAAGCCGGCGTGCCGAGCACCGATCCGTCCTGTGTCAACTCCGTGTCATTGCTGACGGTGCCCGTGGCGTCTGTCCGCGTCTCCTCGCCCCAATGAGCCCGGCGCGCGAGCCCAAAGTCCATGACGACCGGCTCGCCGTTTTTGTCGATCAAGATGTTGGCAGGTTTCAAATCCCGATGAATTGTCCCGTGGATGTGTGCCACGTGCATGGCACGCGCAACGCGGCGAATGAGGTCGACCGCCTCGGGCGGCTGCATCGGTCCGCGTTCGATCACCGCCGAGAGCGATTGGCCCTCGATGTACGCCATCGTCAGAAACAAGAATCCCTGTTCCTCGTCGACGTCAAAAACCGGACAGATATTCGGATGCCGCAACGCGGCGATCGCGCGGGCTTCGCGGAAGAACCGTTCCTTCTGAGTGGCCGTCAGCTTGCCGCGAAAGGTCGGCACCTTGATCGCCACCGGCCGTTCGAGTTGACTATCGGTGGCGAGGAACACCGCCCCCATGCCGCCGCGACCCAGCAGTTTCGTGATGGCGTAACGGCCGAATGGGTTGGGGATACCGAGTTCGTCGATCGTCGGGCCGGTGCCGGAGTTGGTCAGGGTCGGATTGGCGGCACGCGCAACCGGATCGCGGTCGGTCCCCGACGACCACTCCCCGGTCGCGGTTTCCAGTTGTACGGGTGGCGGCGTTGCCGGCGGGCGCGGTTCGGACATGAGGATAGCTTATCCACAAGGTGACGGCTTGTGGATAACGGTTGTCGTCGGTTACAGTCGGTGGAGTCGATTGACTTCTCGTCTCACGGGGCCGCACCATGTC
>DATANR010000267.1:0-11372 GCA_036266155.1 Gemmataceae bacterium
GCGCTTCGGTCTCCGCCACTTTCGATTCCGCTCTGCCCGATCTTGCAATGGTCGAATCTAGGCGAGATCGCCGACCGAGTCGCAGAACTTGCGGCTGCCGGCAACACGGTCGCCAAGGTAAAGCTCTCGGGCGACCTCGACGCGAACCGAGCGACGATTCAGGCGACCATCAAGACCGGTGCGCCGACGAAGTTCCGCTTCCGTTACGACGCCAATCAAGCGATGAGCCCCGCGGTCGCCGCCGCGACCGTGAAGCTGCTCGATCACGAAAGCACGGAGCTTTTGGAGCAGCCGTTCCCCGTCGACGCGTGGGACGATCAAGAGCGACTCGCGCGCGATTGTCCAATCCCGCTCATGCTCGACGAATCGATCGTCGACGCCGCCGCCGTTGAACGAGCGGCAGGCTGCGCGTCGATCATCAAGCTAAAGCTAACGAAGAATCGCACGCCGAGCGGTCTGCGGCTGCTCATCACCCGCGCCCGTGAATTCGGACTCGACGTGATCCTCGGCAATGGCGCCCAGGGGTCGATTGGTTGCCTCGTGGAAGGATGGGTGCAAGCCGAGATGGGCCTGGCGCGTCCCGGCGAAATGAACGGCTATCGCAAAATCGCCAACGACCCGTTGGGGTTCTTGATCGAGGACACGCCGACGGGGATGCGCGTGCCGGGGGCAGTCGATTGGGAGCGAGTGCGCGAGGCGCTGGCGCGACATTCAACGACGCGATATGAATTGCCTGTCGACTAGCGCGTCCCCGCAAAATACATCTGCGCTTCAATCTCGCTGAAGCCCGTCACTTTCAATCCTTCCTCGTCAAACCACTTCTGAATCTCATCGCGATGATAGCGGTATGCGAACCGTGGGTGGTACCAGTCATAATTCACGAGCGTTGAATATTCATCGCCGAAGACTGGGTTGAAAAAGCACTTCAGGAAGTGGTTGTAAAAGAGCATTTGCACCTTGTGCTCGCCGGCCTTGATGTCGAAGAGCGGCAGATCTTCCGGGATCGACACCTTCTGGTCGATCTGCTGCAACGCCTGCCCGAGCACCGTGAATTGCCGCGACACGGCGAACGCGGCCTCCGGGTCCATCGGCACGATTTCGTGGCGATAGGCGTCGTCGAGCGCTTCGCGAGCGATGCTCTTTTTGCGATAGACCGTAATGGCGATCTGCCCACCGGGCTTCAGTCGCGAGACGAGTGACGTAAACGTCTTCCGTGGATTTGGCGTGTGGTGAATCGCCGCCCGGCAGATGATGTAGTCGAAACGTTCGTTCGTCGGCAGCGGGTTCGACACGTCCCAGCGGAGAAGCATTCCGCACTTCGCCAGTGCCGGCACTTTCTCGGCGATCAGATCGAGCGAATGATGAATGTCCGCACCAACGTAGCGGATGCCCGCGGCCGTCTCATCGTTCACGAGTTCGCGCGTGATGCCGCCGAAACCGCAGGCCGCGTCGTAGACGTGGATCGGCCCGCCGGCCTTCGCCTTGGTGCGAATCTCGTCGAAGAGCGCCGGCCAACCCATCTGCCCGGCGGGCATGATCGCCTTGGCGGCCGGCTGCTTCGACAGGAAATCGAAGAACGCCTTGTCGCGGCCCCATTGCAGCGTGTAGTGCGCGTCAGTCTGTTCGTGCTCGCCGGATTCGAGATCGAAGACTGCCCGACTGCCGCCGGCCACGAAGCCGCACGCGGCACAGGCCGGGTGACTTTTGGCATCGGACCAAACGAGCGACGCCTTGCCACAGCGGGGACAGGTGAACCAATCGCGAACGGGCATCATGCGCTCCCTAGTTTCGACGTCGACAGCTCAATTTTTCGTGGGGCAGGCCTCCCGGCCTGCCAAGCTAAGGCAGGCCGGGAGGCCTGCCCCACTACGACTTTGTACATGCGGACCGCGCTCGAATCGACCGCGTCGAGTCCGAACCATTTTCAAAATCTTGGGGAATAAGATCGACCGGCCCGCGTCATATCAGCAGCACGTCACCTGTCGGTTCAAGTAATTCCAACAACGTCCTTTCGAGGAGTGTCTCATGACGACACTGCGCCCCCGGTTCGCGCTGCGGCTACTGGCTGCACTGGCTCTCTGTGTCCCTTTGACCGCCTGCGACGACAAGGCAAAATCCTCGGTATCCAAGCCGGGGTATGCACGGGCGGAGGGTTCGCGGCCCGTGACGGCGGGTACGCAGGTCGCACAAGCTTATCAGCCCGATCCCAATCGACCCGCACCCGCCCCGACGCCGGTTCCCGATGCTCACACCGAAAACTACCAGCACTTCGTCGAAAACAGCTACGTCGCCGCCGCCAAGGAACCGCGTTCGACGTTCTCCGCCAGCGTCGATACGGCCGCGTACAGCATCATCCGCACCAAGATTCAGGGTGGGCAGCTTCCACCCAAGGAAGCCGTCCGCGTCGCCGACATGCTGAATTACTTCGACTACGACTACCCACGACCACAAGGTAACGCACCGGTCGCGGCGACGCTCGAGATGGCGCCGTGCCCGTGGAATGCGCAACATCAATTGTTGCGCATCGCGCTGGCCGCCAAGAAATATCACCCGAGCGAGATGCCGGCCCGCAACCTTGTGTTCTTGATCGATACCTCCGGATCAATGGATGCGCCCAATCGACTTCCTCTCGTCAAACAGGCCCTTGGCCTGCTGGTCGATACGCTTTCGCCGCAGGACCGGGTGAGCATCGTCACGTATGCGGGCGATGCTTCCCTGCGCCTGCAGCCGACGCCCGGCGACCAGAAGGGCCGCATCAACGCGGCCGTCCACGGGCTGTCGGCCTGGGGATCGACGAACGGCGGCGGCGGCATCGAAATGGCCTATGCCCAGGCGGCGAAGTCGTTCATCGCCGACGGCGTCAACCGCGTGATCCTCGCGACCGACGGCGACTTCAACGTCGGTGTCAGCAGCGAAGGGGCCCTCGTTCGCATGATCGAGGAGAAGCGCAAGACCGGTGTCTATCTCACCATTCTTGGCTTTGGCATGAACAACCTCCAGGACGCGAAGCTCGAGCAATTGGCGCATCATGGCAACGGGCATTACGCGTACATTGACACCATTGATGAGGCCCGCAAGCTCTTTGCCGACCAGGGTGCATCGCTCGTCACCGTTGCGAAGGACGTCAAGCTGCAGGTCGAGTTCAACCATACCAAAGTGAACGCCTACCGCTTGATCGGCTACGAGAATCGCGTGCTCAAGAACGAGGACTTCCGCGACGACGGCAAGGACGCCGGCGACATGGGCAGCGGCCACACGGTGACAGCCCTCTATGAAATCGTGCCGGTTGGAGTCGAAGTTCCGATCCAGGATGCGGGCGACCTGAAGTATCAGGGCACGCGGCCCGATACCTCGGCCGCCAAATCAGGCGAATGGTTGACGTTCCGGATGCGTTACAAGGACCCCGACTCCGAAGCGGCCACGGAACTGGCATTCCCGCTCGGCAAGGACGGCCTGCGTAAGAGCGGGTCGATCGACTTCCGCTTCGCTGCCGCGGTGGCCGGGTTCGGGCTGCTGCTCCGCGATTCGGAGTACAAAGGCGCCGCGAACTGGGCAGATGTCAAGTCATGGGCAACCAACGCGGTCGGCGAAGATCGCCGCGGCCTGCGACGCGACTTCCTCGGTCTTCTCGAACAATCGGAGCGGCTGACGAAAAAGGCGGATTGATATGGCCAAAGGCGAGCGGAGCCGCGTAAGCGGCCCGATGGTGACAATATCGGGCCGCTTACGCGGCTCCGCTCGCCGCCGTCGATCTAATCCGTTATTACCCCGTCAATATGTTCACTGGATGAACGACCAACCTGCCCCGCTCTACTCCGTCGATGAACTGATCCGCTTCACGACCGCACTGTTCGCTGCCGTAGGCTGCGATGGCGACAAGGCGGCGACGATCGCGGCCGGCTTGGTCGAAGCCGACCTCCTCGGCCATACTACTCACGGCTTGCAACTTGCTCCCGCCTATCTTCGCGAGTTGGAAGCCGGGACCATGTTGCCGCGCGGCGAGCCCGAATTGGTCGCCGATCGCGGGGCGACCGTCACCTGGGATGGCCGGCGCTTACCCGGCGTCTGGCTCACGGCTCGCGCCGTCGACTTGGCTGCAGAGCGGGCGGTCAAGCATGGCATCGCGGCCGTGGTGGTTCGCCGCAGCCATCACATCGGCTGCTTGGCGGCATTTCTCGAACGAGCCACGAGTCGCGGGCTGATGGTCATCGTGACCAGTTCCGATCCGTCGGTGGCGAGCGTCGCACCCTTCGGTGGTCGCAAGGCCGTGTTCACGCCGGACCCGATGGCGATCGGCATTCCCACGGAAGGCGATCCGATCCTGATCGACATGAGCGCATCGATTACGACGAATGGCATGTCGGATCGACTGCGGCGACAGGGCCAGCGCTTCCCCGGTCTCTGGGCGCTCGACGCATTGGGCCAACCAACGGACGACCCGGCGGCGCTCTTCACCGATCCGCCCGGCACGCTGTTGCCGACCGGCGGCGTTGATCATGGACACAAGGGCTATGGTTTGGTTCTGATGATCGAAGCCCTGACACAGGGCCTCGGCGGCTTCGGCCGGGCGGACCCGCCAGCGGGATGGGGAGCGTCGGTGTATGTACAGGTGATCGATCCGTCGGCGTTCGCGGGACTAACGGAGTTTCGGCGGCAAACGGAGTGGACCGCCGCCGCTTGTCGGGCCAACCCGCCGACCCCCGGCGTCGATTTCGTGCGCCTGCCGGGGCAGCGCGGGCTTCAGAACAAACGCCGCGCGCTTGCCGAGGGCATTGAACTTTATCCGGGCATCATGCTTGCCCTGCTGCCGATTGCCGAGAAACTGGAAGTTCGTTCGCCGACACCCCTCGTTCCAAATCATGGATGAGTCTTTGTCTTGCCTGTCTCGTCCACAGCACCCGCAGGTTGGGCATGTTCTGAAGCTTCGACTTCGCTGATGATTTCGCGGACCGTCTCGGTTGTCATCGTTCGGACAACGGTCGGTGTCTTTCGTAGCCAGCCAATCACTTTCCAGGCGACGAAAGCGAGGACCACGGCGCCGGCCAGAGCCCAGGCGCCGCGGCCGAGCCAGCGCTGGAGCGCTTCCCACGCGGGACCGGCAAGATAACCAATGATGCCGATGGCCGTCGCCCACAAGGCGGCGCCGGCGGCGTTAGCCACCAGGAACCGCGGCCACGGCATCCCAGCCGCACCGGCCGCTGGGCCTGCGGCGATGCGCAGCAGCGCCACCCAGCGGCCGAAAAAGACGGTTGCAGCACCGTACTTGGCGAAGTAGACCTCGGCCTTCAAAAAGCGTTCCGGCGTCAGGAAAAGGAATCGTTTGCCTGCCGCCAGTCGCGGCCGCGCGAGCTTGCGGCCCAGCAAGAAGCCGAGGTTGTCACCGATCACGGCGCCGAGAAAGGCGATAGGGATGACCAGCCACAGGTGCAACACATGTTTGCCGGATTCGCAGGACAGGTAGCCGGCGATTAGGAGGGCGGTTTCACCGGGCAACGGAATGCCGGCGTTCTCCAGCATGATGCCGAAGAACAGGGCGACATAGGCGAGCGCCGAACCGTCGCCGAGCAGTTGTTGCACGGTCTCCGACATGGGAACACGTCCGTTTCACTCGTCGTGAAGAGTTATTCGATTAACTCGGGCCCGCGTTTGCAATTGGGTGTTGCAGTCATCCGTCAATTCATTGCGACTCGTTGACCAAGGACAAGTTGAGCGGCGACAAGGGACGCGATTGGTTTATCGCCGGGTTTCTCGATGTGACCCCGGGCAGGACGCTCGACGAGACGCTCACCATCTTTGCGACATGAATCGCTGGTTTACTCGACGCCCCCGAGCTGGATCGGTTCATCACAGGGGACTTCCAACCGGCAGCAGCCGAGATCGAGATATTCTTTTCCCAATTCGCCGCGTTCGGCCGATTGCAGGAAGCCTGGCTTGAGCGAGTAGAAGACGAAGCGCCCATCCTTTTTGCCGCGCACGATGTTGGCGTGCCGCAGCACACCCATGTGGTGGGCGACGTTGACGGCCGGCGTCCTCAGCATTTCGGCGATTTCGGTGACGTTACGCGGACCGTCGCGCAGGAAGCGGATGATCCGAATCCGTTCCGGAGCCGCGAGAGCACTAAGTTGCTTGGCGCAGATGCCAGGTTGAATCGGATCGCGAGCCATCGGCACAACCACGGAGGAGAAGGGTCCGGATACTCATTCTACGTTCGGCGGTCGCAAGCACCATACTTCGCCTGAAACCGATGCCAAGGAAACATCAACTAAGGGCAGGTGTCGTTGGCGGTATGGTCTTGCCGCGCGGCGAATGGATTCGCGTCGATCGTGCGGTCGCTGATGCCCTGACGGGGCCGGATATGGCGGAACAAGTCGTGGTCGCCGAAGCGTAAGTCTTACCGATTCACAGGTGGCTCTTTCGAATCGGGTCCAACTTCCCGTGGCGGCGGCAACTGGCCTGTACTCACGGGCGGTGGCGGCATCGATCCAAACGTCATCTCGGGCGGGCTCGGCACCGGCGGCAGCGATATGCCGAGCGCTTCGCCAATTGTAATCGGCAGCGTGATCGTGTCGCCGATGGCCGACAGCGGCAGGTCAAGCAGGTAGGCAATGATCATCGGTGGGTTGATGCCGAGGAAGTAATGCGGAAACGGCGTCGTCAGCGCTCGGTACTCGCCGCGCAAGTCCCAGACAACGCCGCCATAGATGCGGCGTTGTCCGGGATTCACTTCGTCCGGGGCATAGCTGGTGGTGTTCACGAGCGTGCCGCAGCCGCCGCCCAGCAGCGTCAGCGCAATCACGCTCGTTCGTCCCAGCCATCGCCCCAGCATGGTGTCTCTTCTCGTCCGTGAGGATCAGTATCAGTCGATCGCCTTACAGATTGACGCCCGGCAACTTGAATCCGGCCGCCAGGAGGTACTGCTTGATGAGCGGCGGAAGCGTTGAGGTTCCCGTATTCTGGGCCGTCAATGGCGTTGTCGACGTCCCCTTGGCGATCACCGGCAGTGGTGTTGCTCCATGGCCAAAATTGGTTCCGGCGAAATAGGCCCAGGTTGCGGCGCTGTTCGCCTTCACGCCCGCGACCGAAACCGTGGCGTCCACCTTCGAGCGATCCGGGTCGAAGCCGATTCCAGTCAATGATGCCGACGTATCGATTTGCGCGAATTTGTTCACCGTCACCGTATAGCGCAGCACCGCGATGGTTCCCGGTGCAATCGCGCCGATGTTCCACACACCTGTTCCGGGATTAAAGGCGCCCTGAGTCGCGCTGAGTATTCGCCCGAAGGCCAGTCCGGAGGGGAACTTATCGGTGACCATGACATTGCGAGCAACGCCCGGTCCTTTATTGCCGACCGCCAACGTGAACGCCACCGTTGAGCCAACGGCCACCGCCGGCGCGGATGTCGTCTTCGACAGGCTGAGCGCTCCGAGCACCGGTGTCACGGTCGCCGACGCCGTGTTGTTGGTCGTGTCATCATCGGTTTGGTCGGCCTGCGTGATGCTTGTGGCGATCGTCTGCGCCGCGGAGTCGGTGACCTTGGCCTTGATGGTGAGAATCGCCTTGCCCTTGGCGGCGATCGTGCCGGCCTTCCAGTCGCCGGTCGTCGGGTCGAACTTATTCA
The DNA here is from genome assembly GCA_036266155.1 of Gemmataceae bacterium. Classification (GTDB taxonomy): domain Bacteria; phylum Planctomycetota; class Planctomycetia; order Gemmatales; family Gemmataceae; genus SIAJ01. The sequence continues at coordinate 7,619 of DATANR010000267.1, forward strand.
GGCCGAGGCTCGCGGAAACGAACGAGAGACCCGCCGGAAGAGCGGCATTCGCGGTGACGCCGGTCGCTTGCACGGAGCCATTGTTCGTGATCGTGATCGTGATCGTCACGACGCCGTTGATGCTCGGCTTGAGCTTGTCAACGCTGCTGGTCAGGGCCAGATCGACGGGCGGGCCCTGTGGGACGGCGTCCATGGCGCTCATCGTCATGATGTCGCCCGGATTGATCGCGCCCGTGTTGATCACAATGACCGGCTGGTCCGTCGACGTGTCGCCGACTTGCACCGGAACGGTTGGATCAATCACCACCGGCTGAACAGGGTCGCCGCTCACGGATGCCGGGACGTCGCGGCCCTCAAGCAATTCGACGCGGAGCCGGCGACCGGCCGGCGGAGAAGTTCGCTTGTTGAACATGCCTCTGTCGCCCCCGAAACGAGAATGCGGGCGTACCCATGCCCGCGGAAACCCTTGAGAACATTCATCGGCATGCCGGTTGGTCGGAATGTAGTGGAGTTGCCGGGGAAGCGGATTGTACAACCCGCAAGAGGAGGGAATAAAGAGACTGGGAAAGGCGGAGAAGAGGGATTCGAACGGCGCTCTCCGCTCGTGCATTGCGACTAACGCCTCGACGATGTTCACCCCATAAACTGCTCCAAAAACTTCTGACTCTGTCGTAGCGACCGCTTGCGATCCTCCAACGACCCCTCATAGGCACGGTCTTCCACCTCAACACAAACCGCTCCGGAATAGGCGGTGTCGGAAAGCGCCGAGAAGAATTGGCCCCAGTCGACGTCGCCCAGGCCTGGCAACTTGGGCGTGTGCCAACCGAGGCCGAGGCTGCCGACTTCGTATAACTTGTCGCTGTCGATGCGCGTGTCCTTGGCGTGGACGTGAACGAAGTGTTTGCCAAACTCACGGATCGCACGCACGTAGTCGATGTGCTGGAACACCAAGTGCGACGGGTCGAAGTTCAGGCCGAGCGTGCCGTCCGCGAACTCCGTGAATAGGCGTCGCCAGATCGCCGGGCTCACGGCCAGGTTCTTGCCACCGGGCCACTCGTCTTTCGAAAAGAGCATCGGACAGTTTTCGATGCCGATCTTCACTCCCGCGTCCCACGCTTCCGCCAAAATGCCGGGCCACACCGCCAGCATGGCCGACCAGTTGTCGTCGATCGACTTCGTCCAGTCGCGGCCGATGAACGTGTTCACCACATGGACGCCCAACCGCGGCGCGGCACGAATCACGGCCTTCAAATGGTCGCCGACAAATTGCCGATGGGCCGGGTCCGGATCGAGCGGGTTTGGATAATAGCCGAGGCCGGAGATTTCGACGCCGAAGCCGCTGGCCATCTCGCGGATGCCGGTCGCGGCCTCATAGCTCAGTGAGGCGACATCGACGTGCGTGACGCCCGCGTAACGCCGGCCGCCATCGCCCAACGGCCAGCACATCAATTCGACGCACGCGAACCCCTCGTCCGCAGCGAACGACAGCACGTCGCCGAGAGACAGGTCATGAAGGATGGCGCTGACGAAGCCGAGTTTCATGGGAGTGCCTCGTTGTTTGATGATCTTGTGTTGGAGTCCCGTCGCTAGGCGGTCGTCGTGCACGCAAGTAGGTCAGGTTTCCAACCTGACCCGTCAAGCCCGGTCAGGTTAATAAACCTGACCTACTTACGTGAACCGCCTAAAGGCGGGACTCCAGCAAGATCACGGTCGCCGAATGAGCCGCTGCTTGGTTGGGGGATCATCGCGCGTGGGTTGCCGTAGGACGCCGGTCGGCTCGAGCCACAGCCGGCGCAGGTAGAACTCCTGTCCCAGGTCCAGAATCTGTTCGTAGTCGTCCGGCTCCTTTAACTGATCGGGATCGAGTGCATCGACCACGTGCATGGTTCCCGGCTTGGTGCGTTCCTCGCTCGCCGCGTACCAGAGCTTGCCATCGCGACTAAAGCCATAGTGCTTGTTGACTGGTCCCATGAGCTGGCGACGCGGCAAGCCAGTGCGAACATCGATCAACATGCCTTCGGTCATCCCGCCATGCGTCACTACAAACTTGTTGCCCCACCAATGCACGCTCGATGAATCGTAAAGTTGATTCTCGGCAATGGGCGTGACGATCGGGTCCTTCGTCTCGCGCGTGTCCCACAAACAGAGCAGATGCCGCTTGCGACCGAAATCGTGCGTGAGGATCGCGGCCAACGTGTTGCCATCGGGACTGAAGGCAACCGGCCCCGCGGCGACGCGATCGAGGAACGCCTCTCCAGCCCATTCTTTCTTCGCGAGCGCTTTGACCGACGGCGTGATCGATTGCCGTACGCCGTCGGCGGTGCCGATGATCTCGTAGCCGTCGCCCGTCCACACGGCCATCTTCTGCCGATTGGCGCTGAACGCAGCCTGCCATTGAATCTGATGGAAATTACTCGGCGTCATGCCAATCTGCTTGCCGAGCGGCTCCTTGTCGGCAACGGTTCCCTGGCCGGCGGAAACCTCAAACGACGGGAGCTGATAGATGTAGAAGCTCCGCCGGTTGCCCAGTGCCAAAATGCGATCGTTGGCGATGAACTCGGCACGATAGAGCGCCGGCGCATCGAACGGATTCTTCTCGACCTTGGGGAATGGAATCCATCTGTCCTGCGTGATCTGCTTGTTATCGGGAATCGACCAGAGGCGCAGCGACTGGTCGCCCGCCCAGCCAATGCCATCGATTTCCGTGATGAGAAGCTTCTTGCCGTCGGGACTGAGGGCATACGCCTTCGGATCGGTAACGCCGGTCAATTCGATGGAGCCGACGCGGCGGCCGGCGGCCAGATCGTACGGATCAAACACCCACGCCCGCTTGCTCGGGTCGAGCTTGCGAATCAGCCCAAACGTGTTGCCGCCATCCGGAAGCACCAAGTAACCGGCGTCTTTCTCCGGCACGTCGAGCGGACAGGATTTTGTGGGCGCGAGCACTAGATCGCCCGGGTCGCCGGCGCCCGACTTCTTCTTGCCGCCGCGGAACACGAGGACCACGACGACGACGGCCACGAGCAAGCCGACGAACGCGACCGGCAGAATCCAAACGAGTGGGTTCAGGCGCTTCTTCTTAGAACGGAAATCCTCATCATCGTCCTCATCGCGACGCCGGCGTGGCAAGTCGTCGTCGCTGTCGTCGTCACGCGACCGCGATCGCGCGGGACGGTCGTCATCGTCATCATCGCGAACCGGCCGGCGACTCCGCGAAGCCGGCCGATCGTCATCCTCGTCGTCATCGCGCCGACGCACACGTGGCCGATCGTCATCCGGGTCGTCGTCGACGCGTACTTTCTTGACTGGCGCCGGCGCGGCGATGCGAAAGATGTCGCCGCACGACTTGCACTTTACGCGCTTGCCGTCGAGATCGTCGGCAAAGTCAAACCGGGTCTGGCAGCCCGGACAGCGCATGGAAATGGGCATCGGAGAGAATCCGGGCGAGTCGACAAGATGAATAATGCTGAAGCGCTATCTTACGAACGACCGGCAGGGCGCGGCACGGAGCACCGTTACACAATTGGTTTCGTTCACGAAGTGTGACACCCCGCTTTGCAAGGAAACTGCCGTGCGGCCTACTGCACGGCATCGACGTGAGTTCCACAGCAACAACGTTCCCAGTTGGCGGAGCTTTCAGAGGGTTCCGGCACTAGAATTGGAATTCCGCGTTTTCAACCCATCTCCTTTGCGGGCATGGGGATGGGCGCGAAAACGCAGGCAGAGATGGTCAACCCCAGTGTGTGTGTTGGCC
>DATANR010000268.1:0-2338 GCA_036266155.1 Gemmataceae bacterium
CTGCGGATTCCCAAGCGAATCCGCAGCCACTGCTCGTTTAAGTCTGTGATCATCCGAGGTTGCCGCAACTACTTCGGATCAGGTATCAGCACCACGATCTTGGTCACGACTTCCTTGCCGTCTCTCTTTTCAGTCGTGATCGTTGCCTCCGATCCCGCCTTGACGCCCTTCAGGCCATCCTTGACGGGTGTCACGGTCAAGCGTTTGCCGACGCGTCGTTGACTCTTCACCTCGACCATCTTGTCCACGTCGAATTCGCGATCCTTGCCGTCCACTGGAATGGTGATCTTGTTGTTTTCCGCGCTGACTTCTTTGATTTTCTCGCCATATGTCTCGGCCGACGCCATCGACGAAGCCAGCAGCGCGACAGTCACTACCAATATCGATCGCGGCAACATGGAACCTCCAGGTGAGAGATGCGGGTGCGGGCCGCATGGGATACTTATTGAACCCGGCGCGCGCGGGAAAGGTTCTGATTGTTCGCCACCTACCGCTGTCGCGGTTCGCCGGGTAGACTGAGTGAATGCTCCGAGGCGTGCCGATATCGCCCGGCGTGGCCGTGGCGCGGGCCTTTCGCATGGACCCCGCGCTGGCCCGTCGCAGCCCCAACTTGCTGGACGCCGCCGCCCTTTCGGCGGAGGTCGCCCGTTTCGACCGCGCTTGCGACGAAGTGGCGGGTGAACTCGATCAAACCATCGAGCGCGTCCGCAAGGAAGTCGGCGAGGATTCGGCAGACATATTTCGCGGACATCGGGCAATTCTCCGTGATCCGGCTTTCGTTTCCAAAGTCAAAAACTTCATTCTGGCCGACCAGACGGATGCTGCTTCGGCGTTGAACAAGGCGCTCGAAGAGTACGATCTCTTATTCGCGCGCATCCGCGACGATTACCTGCGCGAGCGGATGACCGACATCCGCGATATCGCCGAGCAGATCATCAACCATCTCAACGTCGAGAAGGATCGTGCCACACTCGGTCCGAGCGAAGCATTGATCCTGGTGGCTCCGGAGATTCGCCCCTCGCAGGCGGCGATGTTCGACAAACTTCCGGTCAGCGGCATCGCGACCGAAGCGGGAGGAACCACGGGTCACGCCGCCGTCCTCGCACGAGGGCTGGGCATTCCAGCAGTCTCCGGGTTGGCCGGATTACTTTCGCAGGTCCACAACGGCGACTTGCTCGTCGTCGACGGTCGCGAAGGCATCGTCATCGTCAATCCGGGGCCGGAAGTCGAGGCGGCGTATCGCAAACTTCAGCGCGAGTACGTCGACCTCCGTGACTCCCTCGTCGAGAATCGCGATCTCGAAGCCGTTACGAAAGATGGCGCGCGCGTCGAACTCCTAGCCAATGTCAACACCGTGATCGACGCGGCAGCGGCCGCCGGCGTGGGCGCGAGCGGCGTCGGCTTGTTTCGCACGGAATACGTGTTCTTGACGCATCCGACCGTGCCGACCGAGGACGAGCAGGTTGCCGCCTATCGCAAGGTCGTTGAAGCCGCCCCCAATCGTGCGGTCGTCATCCGAACGCTCGATTTGGGGGGCGACAAGCAGGTCAAATACTTCAGCCACTACCGCGAGTCCAACCCGTTCATGGGTTGGCGCAGCATCCGGATGACATCAGAACATCCAGAGTTCTTTCAGACGCAACTGCGGGCGATCTTGCGGGCTGGCGCCGAGGGCAACGGCCAGGTCAGCATTCTGTTTCCGATGATCAGCACAGTTGAAGAGGTGCGCAAACTGCGGCGCTTGCTCGACCGCGCCCGCATGGCCCTGCATCGCCAGAAGATTCCACATGGCGAGAACGTCCCGTTCGGCGTCATGGTCGAGGTGCCGGCCGCTGCCGAGTGCATCGATCATATTCTCGCCGAAGTGGATTACGTGAGCATTGGCTCGAACGATCTGGTGCAGTACTTGATGGCCGCGGACCGGGACAACCCACGTGTCGCCGCCCTGTGTGATCCGTTGCACCCAGCCGTACTGCGCGTTCTCAAGCGCGTAATTGGCCGCTGCGTTCGCAAGAACAAGCCGGTTACGCTGTGCGGCGAGATGGCCGGCCGGCCAATGAGCTTGTTGCCGCTCCTGGGGATGGGACTGCGCCAGGCCAGCATGAGCCCGGCCTTCGTCCCCGCGGTCAAGGAACTCGTCCGGTCAATTACGACGCTCGACGCGCGCCGAACTGCCCGGGCTGTGTTGCGCATGCAGACGGTCGCCGAGGTGCGGGCCTATTTAGGTGAGCGCTTGCGCAAATTGTGTCCACAAGTGGCGAATCTGGACACGACGTGATGGCCATCAGGGCGACACGTTGGAGTGCGGCGGCTTGGCGCAGCTTTCTTTCTTTGTGAG
>DATANR010000269.1:0-61117 GCA_036266155.1 Gemmataceae bacterium
ACATCTTGGGGTAAACTACTTCTCCACTGGCGTCCCTTCGATCAGCCGCCGCACGATGTCGTCGGGCTTCACCCCATCGGCCTCGGCGTTGAAGTTGGTGATGAGCCGGTGCCGGAGCACCGGTGCGGCCACGGCTCGGATGTCTTCGGTCGCCACGTAAGTGCGGCCATAGAGCAAGGCCCGGGCTTTTCCCGCTAAAACGAGGAATTGGCTTGCCCGCGGTCCGGCTCCCCAGGTGACGTAGTTGCGAATAATGTCCGGCGGATCATCCGCGTCGGGGCGCGTCTTGCGTGTGAGCCGCATCGCGTACTTGATCACGTGCTCCGCGGCCGGCACTTGCAACACGACGGCCTGCATGGCTAGCAGCTCGTCGGCGTTCACGACGCGATCGATCGTCGGCCGATTCCGTTGCGTGGTCGTCTCGATGATGCGGAACTCTTCGCTTTCGCTCGGATAATCGACCTTCACATTGAACATGAAGCGGTCCTGCTGCGCTTCGGGCAGCGGGTACGTCCCCTCCTGCTCGATCGGGTTCTGCGTCGCCAGCACGAAGAACGGGTTCGGCAGCCGATGCTTGTTGCCGCCGACGGTGACCTGCTTCTCCTGCATGGCTTCGAGGAGGGCCGCCTGCGTCTTGGGCGGCGTGCGGTTGATCTCGTCGGCGAGCACGACATGCGCGAACAACGGCCCACGCAGGAACTGGAACGCCCGGTGCCCGGTGACCTGATCGTCCTGAAGTATGTCGGTCCCAGTAATGTCGCTCGGCATCAGGTCAGGTGTGAACTGAATTCGGCTGAACGACAGATCCATCGCGTCGGCCAGCGTGCGGATCATGAGCGTCTTGGCCAACCCCGGCACGCCGACGAGCAAGCAATGCCCCTGCGCGAACAGGGCGATGAGCAATTGCTCGAGCACGTCCTTCTGGCCGAAGATGACCTTGGAACACTCGGCGAGGATGCGCTGAGCGCCCTCGCGCAGCCGATCAGCGGCGGCGAGGTCATCGGATTCGAGTTCGACGTCGCTGTTGATTTCGATGGCACTCACGCGTGGACGATCTCCGAGACGGTCAGGAATTGTATTACATACACACCACACATGCCTTCTTCCGTTTCACACGGAAAATGTGCACTGCAATGAAAGACTTCCAAAGTGTTATTGACGCCGACCATCGATATCCCCTTACGATCAATTCGACGTCGAAAAACGCGTGATTTCCCGAAAGAATTGATCGCCGGCTCATTTGCCTATCGCCCAGTCAATGTCCAGCTCCCCTTGCCCGTGACCACAACCACACCCTTCGCCGTCACGGCCACACCCGCGGCCGGTCCGGCGGCCAGAAACGAAAGGCGCTGCGCGAGCCGTCCGTCTTCCGGATCAATCACCAGGATCGGCAGCTCGCGGTCGGCCCAGACATCATACGTGCGGCTCATCGCCCGCAGGAGGGCGGCCTTGTTCCACCCGGCGCGACCAAACTCGCCGACAGCGTCGAAGTCGGGATGCCGCAGCAATGCCTCGGCTGGATAGACGAGCAATCCTTGTGGTGAAACGGCGAGCTTCCACTTTGTATTCGGCACATCAGGCAATGGCGTTTCCCAGAGCTGCTTGCCAGCCTTCCAACTGCGCGCGACCAGCATTCCATCCGCGGCCGTGAAGAAGCGAGTCCCCGCGAAGGCAATGTCATCGAGATGACGGCCAACGAAGACGGCTTCTTGCGACCAGGCCCGTTGAAGATTGCTGATGCGCAGTCGATCGGCCTCGACGCCGTGATTGCGATCGATGAGCAATAGCGCATCGCCTTCATGTATGCGAAAGCGCGGAAGTTCGCCGGTCAGGCTTGCGGCGCCGGGAACAATGTAACGAGCGAGTTCCTTGCCGGCTTCGGCGTCGAAGAGAAGGACGGAGCCGTCGTCGGGGATGAGGAATTTGTCGGAATCCAATTGTTGCGGCGCCTGCGACCAGGGCTTACTCGTACAGCGAAACTGTCGCGGCTCGTCGCGACTCGAATTCCAAACGAGCATCCGGCCATCCGTCGTTTGCGCCAAATCGACTCGACCCGTGAGGGCATACTTGGGGTGCAGCGTTGCAGTTGACCACGGGGACAGACTGCGTATTTCGACGTAGCCCAGGTTTGGTTGAAAGAAGGCAATCGTTCGCCGATCGTACATGAATCCAACCGATTCGGTGCGGATGTCATAATGCTCGAGTTGTTCCGGACCGTCGACACTCGATGCAGCAGGCGAACCGACGCGACTGCGATCGTTCACGATCGGGCCATCCGCACGATAATCCAGAATTGGATGGAACTTGTCGTCTCGAGACGACCAATAGGAAAGGCCCCTAGGCCCGGCGAACGCGGACCCACCGCGCCCAAAATGGTTGACCTCTTCGCCGACAGCGAAGAACCCATGCCGAGCATTCACGATTCGTATGGTCGGATCACAATTCGTTTTTTCTAGCTTGGAAACATAACCCAAGGCCGGGCTTTGCGCCTTGCGGGAAGGGAATAGGCTGGCGAGATCTTCCTCCGCCTTACTGCCGACGCCCCCCCAAGAAGGCTGGACTTCGGAGGGACCGTGCGTGTATCCGTAGATGTCTGCCGGCCATGGTACGCCATGCGCATTGCGGATCGTTGACCGATTCGACAAAACAGCGTTCCAAGCGGTTAACACCTTCGGCCGATCCAAGTAAACTTCCGCCAGCCGCACTTTTCCCGCGGCCGCAAACGAGCCCTTGCCCTTCGCCAACTCCTCGTAAAACCGCGTCGCCCCCGCCTTTTCGCCATCGCGGATCATCTTCTCCGCCAGCAACCACCGTAGCCGATCCTTCGCGTCGCCGGCCTTCGCCGCTTCCGCTTCGGCTTCCACATACAGCCCCGCGTCGATCAGCGATTGCGTCAGGTCGGCGTGTTTCGCTGGGTTGTTGGGGTCGTCGCCGACGGCTTTGCGGCGATCGCCGAGTTTCTTCGCTTCGGAGACGTAGCCCCAGACTTCCGTCGCGGTCGTCACTAGCAAAACGCCGTCGGCATAACAAAGGTTGCCGAAGGGGCTGGGCCTGGCATTTGGCAGCGTCACGTCACGGGCAAACTCGGCCGTCGGGCCGCGGATCGGCGAACGCAGCGGCGTGCCGTCCGAAGGGTCGATGAAGTGCAGGCCGTGGCGCGTCGGCCAGACGACGGCCTCCTCGGTGACGAGGCCGCGACCGAAAGTCGTTTCGCCGCCGTCGTCGTGAATCGTCCATCCGTTCGGCCCACTGTCAGCGCCCGTGCGCAGGTTGAGGCCGCGGATGCCGCGATCTGAGCCGCCGAAGGTCGCGATCAGTCGGCCGCGGGCCACGCCGAGCAGGTGGATCACCTCGACGCCTTCACGTTCCCAGATCAGATGGCCCGTGAACGCGTCGATGCACAGGAGCCGATCCGTGTCGGCTGGGGCGGCGTATATGCGGCCGCCGTCGGCGAGCGGTGGGCAGAGGTCATGATAACGCGGCATGATCGCGCGTTCGTTGCGCGGATAGCGATATTCCCATTGCGGCTTGCCGCTGATGGCATCGAGCGCGATCACGGTGCCGCCGTCGGTGCAATAAACCACGTTCGGGCCGGACAGCGTGACGAGCGAATGGCGATAGCGCGTCTCGCCGTTCGGCTCGCTGCCGGCCTTGCCGACGATGCGTTGCCAGACAAGTTCGGGCGCGATCTTGGGGTCGTCGATGCGGTAGCACGCAATGCCGGCCGTCGACTCGGCCCCGGCCTGACGCCAGAAGGCAGCGTAGACGCGGCCATTGCGAATGCTGGGCGCGCCTTCGAAATGCGTCACAGCGCCCTCCGCCGCCGGCGGGTCGAGCCGCCAGAGGGCAGGTCGTTCCTCCGTGTCGTCCTTGCGTGGCCCGAACGCGGAGATGAAGCTCTTGCCCTTGGGCCCGTCAACGGCCTTCAGAGCCGAAGCGCCGAGGCGAGCGTACAGAATGCCATCCGATTCGGTCAACGTGAAGCGGACGTCCTGGCGGGTCGGGATAACGGCGTCCGCTCCATCGTCCGGCCACGCGGCGGTCGCGATCTTGCCCGTCATCAATTCAATGGCGAATACGCGGGCGCCGTCGCCGACATATGCGCGGCCGCCAGTGACCATTGGGTAAAAGGCCAGAGCATACGGATGCAGCGGGTCGGCCGGAGTCGTGTCGATGCGGTTGCTGCGCAGGAACGGCAGTGGCGTCTTCCACGTCGGTACATCGGGCCAGAAGTACGGCAGCTTCGCACGATTGGTGCCGAGCCGCTGAGGTGAACCGGCGAACGTCGGCCAATCGGGAGCATCAGGCACACGCGGCAGTGTCGTTTGCGCCGGGTTGTTGATGAGCTCCGTCAACGTATCGACGTATTTCCCCGTCTTCCCCGCGAGCAGGCCCGTCTGATTCGCCCACTTTTCGCGCAACCCCTTGAGTTCCTCCTTGGCCTCGTCGCGTTCGCCGCGGAACAGCTTGACGAGCATGAGCCGGGCCTGAACCGCGGCCGGCGACGTCGTTGGATCGGGAAAGTGCAGGAGGCGGTCGTCATCCTTCGTGGCCGGCAGCAGCATCCGCCAATAGTGCTCGGCCCCATCGAAGTCAGCCCGTTCGAACGCCCGGCGGGCCAGTTCGAGAACCGCTTCTTCCGTCGCCTTTGCCGTGAACATGTCGGCGAGCAGCCGATGGAGCCCGGCATCATCGCGGGATTTCTTCGCTTCTTCGAGCCGCTTCGCCGCCTGCCCGTCGACGCGCTGGCGATAGAGCTTGACGCCCTCGGGGCCCAGGCTCGCGAGGTAACCATGCACCACCCAGCGCGCCAACGTGTGCTGCGATCGATCGACGGGCACCAGATCGTCGCCGGCCGTGTCGAGGACGCGCTGAAACTGCTCGACGGCGTCGAGCAATTTGAGGTCACGAGCCTTCTGGACGCCATCGGCAATGCGAGCGGCTGTCGCGTTGTCAGCGGGTCGCTCGGGCTGGGCGCAGGCGGATGCGGCGACGAGGAGGCCGGTAGCGAGACTGCAAAGCGGTTTCATCGCAAGGCCCAATTGCTCGTAGCGGAAGTCGCCAGACTTCCGACCTCGCCGCGGACGGAAGTCTGGCGACATCCGCTACCGCCAGATCGTCATCCCTGCCTATCCTAAGGAAGACGCCCGGCGAAGGGTCTGCTAATGGCCGCGATTGCTCCGTCGATTCTGGCGGCCGACTTCTCTCGACTCGGCGAATTGGTCCGCGAAGTCGAGGCCGGCGGGGCCGATCGCATTCACGTCGACGTCATGGACGGACACTTCGTGCCCAACCTCAGCATGGGGCCGGTCGTCGTGAAGGGCCTGCGGCCGGTGACGAAGTTGCCGCTCGAAGTGCACCTCATGGTGGCGGACCCGGCCAAGTTCGCGGAATCATTCATCAAGGCCGGGGCCGACTCGCTGATCGTTCATCAGGAAGTGCTCTTATATGCAGACCGATTAATCCGTGAAACGCGCGCCCGCGGCAAACGCATCGGCATGGCGATCAACCCCGGCACGCCGGTCGAGGCAATTGCACAATATCTGCCAGACATCGACCTGGCTTTGTGCATGACCGTGTGGCCCGGCTTCGGCGGTCAGGCATTCATCGCGGAAAGCCTGGAACGTATTACAGCTTTGCGAACGCTCATCAAAAAGCGCAATCCGAAGTGTGAGTTAGAAGTGGATGGCGGCATCGACCTGCAGACGGCGATTACGTGTGCCAAAGCCGGCGCCGATGTGTTCGTGGCGGGCACGTCGATCTTCGGTGCCGCAGGCGGGCCGAAAGCCGCGACGGCCGAATTGGCGAGAGCGGTCCAAGCGTAGCCACAAGCTGCCAGCTTGTGGCTGATCGACGTCCACAAGCTGGCAGCTTGTGGCTACGGGAGGATTATCATGCGATTTGCTGCAATCATCTTGCTCGCCTTTTCCCTCACGGTTCAAGCCGACGACAAGGACGAAGTAAAGAAGCTCGAAGGCAACTGGGAACTCGTCGGCATCGTCGCCGGTGGGAAGGAACAGCCCAAGGAAAAGGCGCCGAACTTGACCATCAAGGCCGGCGTCATGATCGGCTTCGGCCCGGAGATGAAGCTCGCAACCGACGCGACCAAGAAGCCGAAGTGGTTGAACATGACGTTCAAACGCGACGGGGCGGAGTCGACCATCAACGCGATCTATGAGCTCAATGGCGACGAGCTGAACATCGTCATGCCGCTCGCGCCGGCCAAGGGTTCGGGAGCAGTCTTCGAAAACAAGCGGCCCGAGGGATTCGATACCAAGGACAAGCCAGAGATGCTCATCAAGTTGAAGCGCGCGAAATGAAGCGACTCCGCTATTTGCCGTTGATCGCCATCGCGATCTATCTGCTAACCGGTGTGGCGCAGATTCGCCCCGAGGAGCGGGCGGTCGTGCGGCGTTTCGGCAAGGTGGTCGCGCATCCGGGGCCGGGACTCTGGATTGGCTTCCCGTACGGTATCGATCGCCTCGATCGCGTGCCGACGGCGACGGTTCGCCGCGTGCCCGTCGGCTATCGGCCGGAGATGATCGACGACGGATTGACGGGTCAGTTTCTCACGGGCGATCAGAATCTCGTCAACGTGCAGGTCGCCATCGACTACGCGGTCGGCGAAGGGGCGACGGACCTCGAAGACTACGTCGCGCAGAAGGACCGCATCGATGGCGTGCTCGCTCGCGAAACCGAGGCGGCGCTCGGCGAATGGGTGTCGGGCCGGCCGGTGGATGACGTGCTGCTGACGGGCAATGTGGCCTTGCCCGGTTGGCTCGTTCGCCGCGTGCAGGAGCGCATCGCCGACCAGCATTTGGGTGTGCGCGTGCAACAGGCGAGCGTGGCCTACCTGGCCCCGCCGGACGAAGTGCGTGGTTCATTTGAAGAAGTCAACCGGGCCCAGACGGCAGCGCGATCACAGGAACAGCGTGCCCAACAAGAGGCAACGCGGATGCGCCAGGATGCGGCGTCCACTGGTTACCAGCTGGAGCAGCAAGCCATCGGTGTGGCCGCGAGCAAGAAGGCGATGGCGCACGCGGAGGCCGACACCTTCAAGAAGCGGCTGGAGCAGTATCGCAAGACGCGGGCGACCAACCCCGATGCGCTGGCCGCGATCTGGTGGGAAGAAATGGGCCGCGTCTGGTTCGGCTTCAAGGGGCGTGGGCGGATCGAGTTGCTGGATCCCTTGTTGGGGCCGGACGGGCTGGATTTGACGCAGGTGGTGCCGCCGCCCAAGCGATAGGTCAAATGGGACACATGGGACTCAGAGGACCGATAGCATTCACGGCGACGTATCCGTCCTGTGAGTCCCATAAGTCCTATGTCCACTGTCCCCCCGCCAAATCTCCCCATACCCCATACTCTGAACCCTCAGAGCCCCCACGGAGAAATTACCATGCTTTTGGCCCGTCCGCGGCTGTTCGCGGTCGCCCTGGCCCTGGTTTTCGGCCTTGCCGCCAGCGCTCAGGACAAGAAGCCCGCCACCATCAAGATTCTGATTCCCGAGACGCCGACCAAGGTGTCGCTCAAGGTCGAAGGTAAGGACCTCGAAGCCAACGAGAAGGCGTCGAAGGAAGGCGTCCGCGTCCTCGTGACGCCGGAACTCGAAGCCGGCAAGACCTACGCCTACAAGATCGAAGCGACGATCGAGCCGAACAACTACACGAAGATCATCCGCACGCGCGAAGTCACGTTCAAGCCGGGCGACGAGATCACGCTCGACATCCGCAAGAAGGACGACAAGATCGCCGACAACGTCGTCATCCGCTGGGTGCCGACGCCGCGCATCGTCGCCAAGGACATGTGCGAACTGGCCAAGGTGACCAAGGACGATGTCGTCATGGATCCGGGCTGCGGCGACTGCATCATGCTCATCACCGCGATGGAAGACTTCAAGGTGAAGAAGTGCGTCGGGACCGATTACGATCCGAAGATGGTCAAGATCGGCCAGGACGCCGTCAAGGCCGCCAAACTCGAAGACAAGATCAGCGTCAAGGAAGGCAATGCCCTGAAGCTCGGCGCCGAAGACCTGAAGGACGTGACCGTCGTTATGCTGTACATGGGCAACGAGCTGAACATCCGCTTGCGGCCAGCCCTGTTCGAACACCTGAAGCCGGGCGCCCGCATCGTGTCGCATCGCTTCATCATGGGCGACTGGAAGCCAGACAAGTCGATCACCGTGACCCGTGAAGGCGACTACGGCGTCGAGGATTTTTATCTCCACGTCTGGACGATCACGGGCAAGGAGAAGTCAGGCGATTACCCGAAGGTCGATCCCAAGACATTGAATCAGTAAGTCACAAAGCCCACGGACGTACGTCCGTGGGCTTTCCGCTTCAACAATTTCCCCCCAAGAGATTCATCCATGACCCGATTGCTGATTGCCGGGCTATTGGCCGTGGCGGTGGCCATGCCAGCCGTCGCCCAGGACAAGAAACCGGCGCCGGCCACCATCAAATTGCTGGTTCCGGATAAGCCGACGCGGACAGAAGTGACGATCGAAGGCAAGAAACAGGACGAGCCGACTGATGTGAAGGATGGCATGCGCGTCTTCACCACGCCGGACCTCGAGCCGGGCAAGACCTACGAGTACAAGATCGAAGCGGTCGTCGTGCCGAACAACTACACGCGCATCACCCGGACGCGCACGGTCACCTTCAAGGCCGGCGAGACGGTCGAGGTCGACGTTCGCAAGGAAGACCCGAAGAACAAAGATGCCATCGTCGTCCGCTGGGTGCCGACGCCGGACGACATCGTCGACAAGATGTGCGACCTGGCCAAGGTGACCAAGGATGACGTCATCCACGATTACGGCTGCGGCGACGCAGTCATGCTGATTCGGCCGATTCAGAAGTTCGGCGCCAAGAAGGGCTTTGGCAACGACATCGACCCGAAGATGGTGGTCGAGGCCAAGAAGAAGATCAAGGAAGCGAAACTCGAAGACAAGATTACGGTCGTCGAGGGCGACATCCTCAAGATGACGGAAAAAGATTGTGGCGAGGCGACGGTCGTGCTGCTCTATATCGGCGACGACTTGGGCGCGAAGTTGAGCCCAGTGTTGCAGAAGGCGTTGTCGCCTGGCGCCCGCGTCGTGTCGCACCGCTTCACGCTTGGCGACTGGAAGCCGAACAAGACGATCGAAGTGAAGGGCGAGGACGGCGACGCGTATACGTTGCACCTGTGGATCGTGCCAGCCAAGAAGTAAGCGGCGGTTGAAAGTCGCGGACGCCCGTGGGATAATCCCCCCATGTGCGTCCGCTCGCTTTTTGTCGTCCTGGTCGTTCCGGCCCTGGTGGCCGCTCAGTTCCCATCGCCCGAACAATACGACGCCAAGATCAAGCCGAAAGACCGTGCACATTGGGCGTTCCAGCCGGTGCATGCACAGCCGGTGCCGGTGGTCAAAGACGCCGGCTGGGTCCGCACGCCGATTGACGCGTTCGTGGTGGCCAAGCTCGAAGCGAAGGGTTGGAAGCACGCCCCCCTCGCCGAGCCACGGGCGATTCTGCGGCGTGTCTATCTCGACATCACGGGCTTGCCACCGGCACTGGCCGAGCAGGAAGCGTTTCTGAGTGATCCGTCGCCGGCAGCGCTCGACAAGCTCGTTGATGATCTGCTCGGTCGTTCAGCTTACGGCGAGCGCTTCGCCCGCCACTGGCTCGACCTGGCCCGTTATGCGGACACGAACGCATACGAGCGCGATGCCCTGAAACCGAGCGTGTGGCGCTTTCGCGATTACGTGATCCGAGCTTTCAACACCGACAAGCCGTTCGATCGCTTCGTCAAAGAACAAATTGCCGGCGACGAGTTGTCGGACGCGACCGAGGAAACGGTGATCGCGACCGGCTTCCACCGACTCGGTCCGTGGGACGACGAGCCAGCCGACGCCGCAGCCGACCGATTCGATCAGCTCGACGACATTGTCTCGACCACGTCGCAGGTGTTCCTGGGCCTGACGCTTGCATGTGCCCGGTGTCACGATCACAAATTCGAACCGTTGACCATGCACGATTACTATCGCATGGTCGCGGTGTTCGATCCGCTGAAACGGCCGCAATTCGGCCGGGCTGACGTCGACGATTGGGCCGCGGCCGGGTCGTCACGCAAAGCGCTCAAAGACCGAGACCTCGCCATCTTCGGCTGGAAGGTGAAGAACGACGCGGCCCGTCTGCTCGGGGGCGGGGCGTTCAATCTCGCAGCGGCGGAGATTGATGCGTTGAAGAAGAAGCAGCCGGACCCGGTGCGCGGCTACTTCCTTTTGGAGAACTCGCCCGCACCTCCAACGACGCACATCCTGCTTCGCGGCTCACCGGATCGACCCGGCGCCAAGGTCGGGCCGGGTGTGCCGCACGTCGTAGTGGCCAAACAGCCGGAGTTTCAGTCGCCAGATGCGTTCACTACGCGACGACGTCTGTCGCTCGCCAATTGGATCGCGCGTCCGGACAATCCGCTCACGGCCCGCGTCATCGTGAATCGCGTCTGGCAATGGCACTTCGGCCATGGCCTCGTCCGCACCGAAAGCGACTTCGGCATGCACGGCGAGGAGCCGACGCATCCGGAGTTGCTCGATTGGCTAGCCGGCTGGTTCGTCGAGAACGGCGGGTCGATCAAGAAGCTGAATCGGCTGATCTTGTCGAGCAATACGTATCGGCAAGCGTCGGCGGTCAAGGGTCAGGGGTCAGGGGTCAGGGGTCAGGACGACGGGACCCAGCAGAATGACCCGGAGAACAAGCTGCTTTGGCGGTATCCGTATCGGCGCTTGGAAGTCGAGGCGATCCGCGATTCCGTGCTGGCCGTGAGCGGCCGGCTCAATCGCGAGGCCGGCGGGCCCGGCGTGTTCCTGCCGATTCCCAAGGAAGCTATTGAAGCGAACAGCGACCCGAAGACTGTGTGGACGCCGTCGGATGAAAAGGCGACATCGCGGCGCACGATCTATGCGGTCCTCAAGCGCTCGCTCACCAATCCGCTGCTCGAAACGCTTGATCTATGTGACACGGCCCGCAGCACGGCCCGGCGAACCACCACAACGGTCGCGCCGCAAGCGCTGACCTTGTTCAACGGCGAGTTCGTCAACAAGCAAGCCGCGTTTCTCGCCGATCGTCTGGAATCCGAGGCCGGCGTCGATGAGGTCAAACAAATCGACCTCGCCTATCGTCTAGCCCTGTGCCGACCGCCGACCGCCCATGAGGTCGAACAGATTCGTGCATTCCTGAAGAAGTCCGGCGGCGGCCGCGCAGGCCGCGAGCAACTGGGGCGCGTGTTGTTCAACTTGAATGAGTTCGCGTATCCGGAGTGACGCCGATGCGCCGACTGCTGCCCTTTTCGGTACTCATTGCACCGATCCTTCTCGCGCCCGCCGCCCCGCCGCCAGCGGCCCCGACTCCGTCATGGCCCATGCTTGGCGGGTCTCCGGCCCGGAACATGGTCAATTTGCAAGCGACCGGTTTATCGCACGTGTTTCCGAAGAGCAAGGAGGACGACCAGGTTCACGTCCTCGGCAACCGGGTGAAGTGGAAGGCGACTCTCGGAAGCTGGGCCTTCGCACAGCCGGTCGTCCTCGGCGGTCGCGTGGTCGTCGCTACCAACAACGAGAACCCCCGCAACCCCCGCGACCGCGGCAAGCCGACCGACGATGACCCAAAGGGCCCGCCGCTCGACAAGGGCGTTGTCATGTGCTTCCGCGCGTCGGACGGCGCCTTCCAATGGCAGATGGTTCACGACATGAACGAAGCCGGCCAGGTCGTCGACTGGCCAAGACTCGGCGTCTGCTGCACGCCGACCTTGGAACGCGAGCGTGCCTATTACGTGTCGAACCGTTGCGAGGTCGTGTGTCTCGACCTAAACGGGTTCGCCAACGGCAACGACGGCTTTCAAAAGGAAAAATACAAGGACAAGACCGACGGCGACGTGATCTGGTCGTTCGACATGATCAAGGAACTGAAAGTCTTTCCGCACAACAAAGCAATCTCGTCGCCCCTCATCGTCGGCGACCTCTTGTATGTGGTGACTGGCAACGGCGTTGACGAGAACCATATCAATCTTGCATCGCCGGAAGCGCCGAGTTTTCTCTGCCTCAACAAGCACACGGGTGAAGTGGTCTGGAAGAACAGCTTGCCCGGCCGGAACATCATGCACGGCCAGTGGTCGAGCCCGGCGTACGGCGTATTCGGCGGCACACCGCAGGTCATCTTTGCCGGCGGCGACGGCTGGCTTTATGGCTTCGGCTTGCCGACGGGTCAGCTGCTGTGGTTGTTCGATTGCAATCCGAAGGACGCGAAATATGTGCTCGGCGGCGCCGGAACCAAGAGCGACTTCATCGCAATGCCGGTCGTTTACAAGGAGAAGATCTATATCGGGACCGGCCAGGATCCGGAACACCTGGAAGGCATCGGCCATTTCTGGTGCATCGACCCGACGGACAAGGTCGGCGACATTTCACCGGAACTCGTGATAGACGCATCGACGTGGCCGCCCAGGACAAAGCCCAATCCGAACAGCGGCGCCGTCTGGCATTACGGCGGTACCGACAACCGGCCCAATTCAAGGCGTGACTTTTTGTTTAGCCGAACGATGAGCACCGCGTGCATCGTCGACGACATCGTGTACATCGCCGAACTCGCTGGTTACGTGCAATGTCTCGACGCGAAGACCGGCATGAAGTATTGGCAATGGGACACGAAGTCGAATATCTGGGGATCTTGTTATTACGTGGACGGCAAGGTCCTGGTCGCGAACGAGGATGGCGACTTGTACTTCTTCAAGCATGACAAGCGTCCCGAAGTGATCGATGAGATCGCGCTCGGCTCGGCTGCGGCTAACGCGGCTGAGGAAAAATCGAAGGTGGCCGGCGGCGACGAGGCCGAAGCGCGGAAGATGGCCAAGAACGCCTACGACAACGCGGTGGCAGTGGCCCGCCGGCGCGTCGCGGCGAAGTATCTCCTGCAGAAGGTTGAGATCGGCGAACGGATCATCAGCACGCCAAGTATGGCGGGGGATACGCTGTACGTGGTAACGGACAAATCGCTGTATGCCATTTCGGCCAAATGATCCCGAGTGAGCGGCGACAGCGATCAGCCGAGGTATAATCTCCAAGCCTGTTCCGACCATGATTCGATCGATGTTTCCTCACATACTCTCCCGTCGTGACGCTGTCATCCGCGTAGGCGGCGGCTTCGCCGGACTGGCGCTCGTCGACTTGTTGAGCCGCGATGGGTACTTCGCGCGCGCAGAGGCACCGGTCGCTAACGCTCCCGGCTCGCCTTTGGCCGTGAAGAAGCCACACTTCCCCGCGAAGGCCAAGCACGTCATTTTCCTGTTCATGAATGGGGCGCCGTCGCAGGTCGACACGTTCGATCCGAAGCCGGAGTTGGATAAATACGACGGCAAGCCATACACGGGCAAGACAAAGGTCGGCTCGAATGGCCGGCCGATCGGCAACCTGATGCGCAGCCCGTTCGAGTTCAAGAAGCATGGCAAGAGCGGGCTGCCGATTAGCAGTCTATTCCCGCATACGTCCAAGTTCGCCGACGATTTGTGCGTGATTCGATCGCTGTACACCGATACGGCCGCTCATGCCGGCGGCTGCTTGCAATTAAACACAGGGACGCCGGTCATCGGCAAGCCGAGCATGGGCTCGTGGCTCACCTACGGACTTGGCACTCAAAACGACAGCTTGCCCGCGTATGTCGTCATGATCGATCCGCGTGGCGGGCCGATCGGCAGCGCGTCGAATTGGTCGGCGGGGTTCATGCCGGCCGCGTATCAGGGGACGCTGTTCCGCGGTCAGGGGAGCCCGTTGCTCGATTTGGCGACGCCGCCGGGCGTGACGCCGCAACAGCAGCGCGAGTCGTTGGACTTATTGAAGGCGCTCAACGAGGAGCATCGTAAGACCCATCCGGCGGATACCGAACTTGCGGCTCGGATCGAGAGCTATGAACTGGCATTTCGGATGCAGACCGAGGCGACGCAGGTGGTGGATTTGTCGAAGGAAGATGCGAAGACGCGGGCGATGTACGGGCTCGACGATAAGCGAACGGCCGATTTCGCCCGCAAGTGTCTGACCGCCCGGCGACTGATCGAAAAGGGCGTGCGCTTTGTGCAGCTCTATTCCGGCGGCGGCCATCTCGAAGACACGTGGGATGGCCACAGTGACTGCATCGGCAATCACAAGCTCCATGCCGGTGAGACCGATCAGCCGATTGCCGCCCTGATGACCGACTTGAAGCGAACGGGCTTATGGGATGAGACGCTCATTATCTGGGGCGGCGAGTTTGGCCGCACGCCGACGAGTGAAGGCGTCGGTAAACCGGGCCGCGATCACAATCCTTATGGCTTCTCGATGTGGTTGGCCGGCGCCGGAGTGAAGGGCGGCCAGGCGATCGGCGCGACCGATGAACTGGGCTTCAATGCGATCGAACGCAAGGCGCACATCTCCGACTTGCACGCGACGATCTTGCATCTGATGGGGCTCGACCATGAGAAGTTGACGTACTTCTACGCCGGGATGAACCAGCGCCTCACCGGCGTCCGCGGCGAGGTGATCGAAGAAGTGGCGGCGTAGAGTTATTCAGTCTGTGGCATGGGCAGTTTTCAACCCGATCGATGCCGACCGTTCACGCGAGTCTGTAATACCTGCGCTTCGACAATTGCACGATAATCCCCATTCCGACTCTACGGCTAAGTGACTATCTTGAAGGTCAGTCACTTGGCGTCGTGCCGTTCGCCAGCGGCAACGATGCGCCCCTCCCAAGACAGCGGGTCCGTGCCGCTTATTGACTTGCTGTCCCTCCCAACTCGCAGGTCCTTTGAGGTTGGCCATGCCCTCGTTCTCCTCTCCCGCTCGTCGACGCTCCATGCGTCACAAGTTTTGTCCGCGACTTGACAAGTTGGAAGATCGCACTGCCCCCGCGGTTTTCAACGTCAACAGCGTCGCCGACACTTCGGCCGTCAACCTCACCACGGGCGTGGATGCTTCGGGAAACATTTCGGTGCGCTCGGCTCTCGACGCCGTTAATCACCTTGGTGGCCTCAATACGATCAATGTTCCGGCGGGGACCTATCTGCTCTCCCTCGGCGAACTCAATATCAACGGCAGTCCAACCAAGGACAACGTCACCATTGCAGGGGCGGGAAGCGGCTCCACAATTATCGATGCTCAGAACAACAGCCGCGTCTTCCAAGTCTTCTCCGGCAACACGGCCGCGTTTTCGGACGTCACGATTCAGCATGGAGCGACCACCATCAGCGGTGGCGGCCTCTTCAACAATAACGGCACGGTCACCATTGCCAATTCGATCGTCGCCGACAACTCGGCGAACGGCTCATTCGGCCGTGGCGGCGGCCTCTTCAACGCCGGCGGCATGACGTTGACCAACGTCACGTTTTCCCACAATGCCGGCACATCCGACGCACGCGGCGGCGGCATGTGGAACGGCGGGACAATGACGATCACCGGCTCGACTTTCGCCGACAACTACACGACCGGCAGCTTTGGCTATGGCGGCGGCATCTTCAATTACACCACCTTGACCGCGACCAATTGCACCTTCACCAACAACTCCGTTACGAGTGGTTACGGCGGAGGTGGAATTGAAAATCAGGGCACGCTAATTCTGTCCGGCTCGACGTTCACGGGAAACTCCGCGACAACCGGCTTCGATGGCGGCGCCATTGACAATTCCAGCTCGGCAACCATTAGCGATACCACGCTCTCGAACAATTTCGGGCACGCGATTTACACGGCGGTCGGCTCGATGACGCTGACGCGATGCGTCGTCAACAGTAATTCCCTCGGCGGCGTCTTCAATCACAGCGGCACCTTGACAGTGACGGACTCGACGATTTCCAACAACGCCGGCAGCGGGCTCGGTAATATGCTCTCTTCCAAGATGACCGTGATCAACTGCACGATCGCCGGCAACACGGGCGGCGGCATCAGCAACTCGGCCAGCGCAACGGTGAGCAACACAACCATCTCTGGCAACTCGGGTGGCCGCGCGATCAATAACGGGGGCGGCACTTTGACGTTGAGCAATTCGACAGTGGCCGACAACACACAGGGTGGAATTAGTAATGCCTCGGGAACGGCGACATTGGTCAACGTCACGATCGCGAACAACTCGGCTGGCACCTTTTCCGGCGGCGGCATCGACAACATCAGCGGCACGCAACTGAACCTCGTGAACACGATCGTGGCCGGCAATACCGCGTCCACTGCTCCTGATATTCGCGGCGCGATCGCCACCGGCCGAAACAACTTGATCGGCGACGGCACGAGTATGACGGGGATCAGCAATGGCGATCCCAACCACAACCAGGTCGGCTCCGCGGGCACGCCGCTCGATCCGCACTTGAATGCATTGGCGAACAACGGCGGGGCTACCAAGACGATGGCGCTGCAAGCGATCAGCACGGCAATCGGGGCCAGTGATTTGGTCACAACCGTGACCCAGAGCGCCACCAGCGCTGCCACCTCCATCGTTGTTGCCAATGCAGCGTCGATTGCTCTCACGGCTGGCCATTATCAAATATTCATTGATGGCGAGGAGATGGACGTCACCAGCGTCAATTTGGCAACCAACGCGCTCACGGTGACGCGCGGTGTCAATGGTTACACTGCCAACACGATTGCACCGGCCGATGCCGTTTATCTGTTCAGCGACCAGCGCGGCGCGCAGCGCGCCGTTCCACCCGACATCGGCGCCTATCAATTCACGCCCGTGCCACCGAGCGCGGTTCCGGATGCGCCTGATCTGGTCAACGTTTCAGATTCGGGAATTGCCGACAACGACGACATTACCAATCTCGATAACAGCAGCCCGGCGAAATCATTGCAATTTCTCGTGACTGGCACGGTTAACGGTGCCACCGTCACGGTT
The DNA here is from genome assembly GCA_036266155.1 of Gemmataceae bacterium. GTDB lineage: Bacteria > Planctomycetota > Planctomycetia > Gemmatales > Gemmataceae > SIAJ01. The sequence continues at coordinate 16,878 of DATANR010000269.1, forward strand.
GCTGCCGACGGAGTGCCGATTGGCACCGCGATAGCGACGGGGACGACGACGATCGTCACCACGAACGGTTCCGTCGATCTGACCGATGGCGTTCGGTCCATCACTGCGCATCAGAAGGAGCCGGGCAAACCCGTGTCGAGCGACTCCTTCGCTTTGAATGTCCTCATCGATACGGCAGCGCCGACGGCACCCACATCCGCTCCTGACTTGCAAGCGGCCAGCGACGGCGGCGTTTCGTCCACGGATAACATCACGGATGTTACCGCACCGACATTCGATGTGACTTCGACAGATACTTATTTCCGTTTTTACCGGAACGGCACGTCGATTGGCGGCGCGTATCAATCCGGCAATTCCTATACGCCAGTCACGCAAGCCGATGGGAGCTACACCGTCAGCGCAACCGCGGTCGATGCGGCGGGTAACGAATCGACGCCGAGCCCGACTCTGAATGTCACCATTGACACAGCGCCGCCGAACGCAGGTAGTGTCAATGACGGCGTCAGCGCCGATATCAATTTTCAGACGTCGATGACGACTATCAACGCAAACTGGGGAGGCTTCAGCGATTCGAGCAGCGGCATTTCGAGTTACGAATGGGCAATTGGCACGTCGGCTGGCAATACGGACGTAATGTCATTCAGCAATGTCGGGAACGCTACTGCAGCCACGATTTCGGGACTGAATTTGACTCGCAATATTCGGTACTTCGTCAGCGTCAGAGCCCGCGATACGGCGGGCAACGTCAGCAGCCTCGCGATCTCCGACGGCGTCACTGTGTTTTTCCCGGCGCCGATTATTGACAGCTTCTCAACCGATAGCGGCGTGCTTGGGGACGGCATTACCAACGACAGCACGCCGACGCTCAACGGCCATGCCGAGCCCGGCTTTGTCGTGCAGATTTACGACGGCGCCGGTCCCCTGGACACCGTGACAGCCGACATTGATGGGACGTGGCAGTACACCACAGCCGCCCTGTCCGAAGGGGATCACAGTTTCCGCGCCACCGCGTCCGACGGCGGCGGCAACACGTCGGACTACTGTGCTCCGTTGAATCTGAAAATCGACACCATGGCGCCGGGCGTCACGATCGACCGAGCAATCGGGCAGGCTGACCCTGCCAATGCAGGGCCGATCGTGTTCCATGTATCGTTCACGGAACCGGTGACTGGATTCGATTCGGCCAGCGTCGATCTCAGTGCCAGCACTGTTGGTGGGCATCCGGTCGCAAATGTAACCGGCTCGGGGACTGACTATTCAATCGAAGTGACCGGGATGGATGGTACCGGCACAGTGGTCGCATCGATTCCGGTGGGCGCAGCGCAGGACGCGGCCGGGAACGGCAACACATCCCCGGCGAGCGGCACCGTTGCATTCGACAATATAGCGCCGAGCGTGGCCGTGAATCAGTCTGCCGGTCAGAGCGATCCGACTTTCGCCGGTCCGATCGTGTTCACAGTCACCTTCAGTGAACCGGTCGCCGGCTTCACCGACGCCGACCTGGACCTGTCGAGCAGTACCGTCGTCGGCAACCTCGTTGCGGCCGTCTCCGGGTCGGGCGCGGATTACACCATTTCGATCACCGGCATGCACGGAGCGGGTAATGTCGTCGCAGCCATCCCAGTCGGCGTCGCTGTGGATCTCGCGGGCAATGCAAATGCCGCTTCCACCGGCTCCGACAACACGGTGTATTTCAATCATGTGGGCATGCTGCAATTCACTGACCCAATCATCAACGTTGTGGAAGGAGTGGGCAACGCCACGATCACGGTAACGCGGATCAATGGCGGCGATGATCCCGTGTCGGTCAACTTTGCGACGAGCGGCGGCACGGCGACGAGCGACAGCGATTTCACCTCAACCTCGGGGCATTTGGACTGGGCTGACGGCGACTCGGGCCCCAAGACCATTGAAGTACCCATCACCGACGACGTGACCAACGAGAGAAGCGAAAGTTTCACGCTGGCTCTGACCGCGCCGACTGGCCAGGCCCAGCTCGGGGCGCAGTCGACCACGACGGTGGTCATTGCCAAGAGCGATGGGGCGTCGATTGCGGCAACGGACAAGTTACCGCAAGCGAACATTGCCGATTCCGACGGCGACCTGATCACGCTCAAGCTGACGGGCAAGGTCGGCTCAATGACCTATTACCTGACCAACGGCGTCGGCCCGATCGCCGAGATCGAGTTAGTCGGCACCGATTCGAGCAAGTCCATCGTCAACCTGGCGATCAAAAAGCCGAAGAATGGCACGGGCGATGGCCGGGTCCAGATTGACGAGATTCACGGAGCCGGAGCCAAGCGCTTGAACTTGGCCAAGGCCGATCTCAATGGGGTCGGGATCGACTTGACGAGCTTCTTAGGATCGCTGGCCATCGGGGCGGTCAAGAACGCGGCGGATATCACTCTCGCCGGTGTGCCCCCGACATCGTCATTGAGCACCAAGCTCACGGTCGGCGTTGTCGAAGACGGCACGGACATCTTGATCACCGGCGCGCCGCTTGGCAGCTTGACGGCCACAAGAATTGGCGCCGGCACAATCGCGGCCCCGAGCGTCGGCGCGATCACGGTTAAGGGGAAAGCCAAAACAAAAACCGCAGCGGCAATCGCGGGCGACTTCAAATCGAATTTGACCATTGCCGGGACGGGACTGGCGGCCAAGGTACCGGCTCTGAAGTCGCTCAAGGTAGCCGGCTCGGTTTCTGGAAGCACCATCCAGGTCGGCGGCCTCACCGGCACGGTCGGCGATGTCGGGAGTGTGTCGGTCGGGGCATTCGTCGACAGCCGACTGTTCGCGGGCTACACCGGACCTGACGATGGCTCTGGCACTTTCAATTTGCCAAGCACCGTTGGTTCCTTCGTGGTCACCGGCAAAACGAAAGCCTTTGCTCACAGTTATGCGATCGCATCCAACTTCAAGAACGTGGTGCTGACGAGCGTGGATGCTGACAACGCCGGGACCAAATTTGGATTCCTGTTTGACACACTGATGAAGTCTTTGACCGTCAAGTCGCCCGCGTTCAAGTTCGACCCGGCCGGACCCGTGGAGCAGCACATGTCCCTAGGCGATTTTTTCGTCAAGAAGGTGTAGGGCAACCTCGATTCGGATAAGCGACAAGGAGCCGACGCGAAGGCATTCATCGAGCAACCGAGGAGCGCTGCGAGATCCACTAGAATCGCCGCATACGGTTTGGACGGGAAACAAATGCGACACCGTCGGCGTCTGGCAGCGATTTGCTTCAGTCTTGCTTTCAGCCTGCCGGGGAGTTGTTGCCGTCTCGTCGCCGCTCCGCCCGAGCCCGCCGATCACTTTGAAAGAAAGATTCGCCCATTGCTGCTGGCCAAGTGCCTGTCGTGTCACGGACCAGAAAAGCCCAAAGCCGGCCTGCGGCTCGACACGAGCGCGGGACTTACCAAAGGCGGAAAATCCGGACCGGTTGTCGTGGCGGGCAAGCCGGACGAGAGCCTTCTCATCCAGGCCGTGCGCCGTCAGGGCGACTTAAAGATGCCGCCGGACGATCGGCTCAGCGATCAAGAAGTCCTGGAGTTGGTTTCCTGGATCAAGGCGGGTGCGGTATGGCCGAAGGAACCACCTGGGGCTACTCCGAGCTCGCTGTCCCAGAGCAAGGCAACGTTCACACCGGAGCAGAAGGCGTTTTGGTCGTTCCGACCGGTTCGGCCAGTGACTCCTCCGCAGGTACGGAACGATGCTTGGATCCAGTCCCCCGTCGATCGCTTCATTCTCGCGCGACTCGAAGCCGCCGGCCTGTCGCCGTCACCGCCGACAGACAAGCGGACGTTGATCCGTCGCGTCACTTTGGATCTCACCGGCCTGCCGCCGACTCCGGGAGAGATCGATGCCTTTGTGAACGACCAGCGCCCTGACGCCTACGTGACGCTGGTTGACCGACTGCTCGCCTCGCCGCACTACGGCGAACGCTGGGCGCGTCACTGGCTCGACGTTGCTCGTTATGCGGAGACGACCGCGAACGATGCCAACGCGGTCATGCGTTACGCCTGGCGGTACCGCGACTACGTGATTCGCGCGCTCAATGCCGACACGCCCTACGATCAGTTCGTCATCGAACAACTGGCCGGCGACTTGCTCCCATCGACGGGTGACCTGAATCGCGATGCCGATCGCGTGATTGCGACAGGCTTTCTGATGATCGGTCCCAAGGCGCTTGCCGAAGCGGACATCGAAGGCAGCCGCATGGACATCGTCGACGACCAGATCGACACGACTGGCCGGGCGTTCCTCGGTCTGACGATCGCATGTGCCCGTTGCCATGACCACAAGTTCGATCCGATCCCGGCCGTCGATTACTACTCGCTTACTGGCATCTTCCGTGGCGTCGAGGTATTTCGCGACGAGCACAAGAACGCGGTGATGTGGCAAGAATGGCCGCTCGCGCGTCCGGCCGGTGAACCACCCGTCGTCGTGATGTCACCGAAGGAAGGCAAGCCGTGGGAACTGCACGTCGCCTTAAGAGGCAACCGGCAGACACCCGGCGCCCTGGCTCCGAGACGGTTCCTGCAGATCGTCGCCGGCGAAGGCTGTACCCCGATCACGACGGTGCAAAGCGGACGACTGGAATTGGCCCGGTGGATCGCGTCGCCGAGCAATCCGCTGACGGCCCGGGTGATGGTGAATCGCGTCTGGCAGCATCATTTCGGCACTGGGCTGGTTGCCACGTCCGACAATTTCGGCGTCCGTGGCGAAAAGCCGACGCACGCAGAGTTGCTCGACTACCTCGCCAATGAATTCGTTGCCGGCGGCTGGTCGCTCAAGAAATTGCATCGACTGATTGTCCTGTCCCGCGTCTATCAGACCAGTTCACAGGCAAACGATCCGGTGCTGAAAGCCGATGTGAATAACCGACTGCTCGCACGAACGACGCGGCGGCGGCTGGATGCAGGACATCCGCGGACCGCTGCTGGAAGTCCTGCAACGTCTCGATCCCAGGACAATCGGACTCAATTACAGCACGGACGATGTGACGGCCGACGGACTGACTCACGGCCACTGGTTGTTGCTGCAGGAATTGCTTCGCGGCACGTCTTTCCTCGATCGGTTGACGAGCGCCGCTCCGTTGCTGGCGCGATTGCGGGGCCGAAAGACTACGACCGAGGTAGCGTGCATACGCCGAGCGGTGGCGCTTACCGAGAAAATTGTCAACTTACTCACGAAAGAGATTCGGCCCGGCAAGACCGAGCGCGATCTCGCTGCGTTCGTTCACGCGCGGTTCGTGGAGTTCGGCGTGGCGCCCGCATGGGCGGCTGAAGGTTGCCCGATCGTGAATACCGGCCCGGCTTCCGACCTCGGCCATACCTACCCGTCGGACACAATCCGGGTCGAGCCTGGACATCTCGTCCACGTTGATCTCGGCGTTCGACTCGACGGTTATTGCTCGGACCTCCAACGCATGTGGTACGTCCGTCGGCCTGGTGAGTTGGCGCCGCCCGATGACGTGCAGCGAGCCGTGAAGGTGGTCGTGCGTGCAATTGATGCGGGGGCCGCGGTCTTGCGGCCGGGCGTGCGCGGGTTTGAAGTGGACGCGGCCGCGCGAAAGGTGGTCGTCGACGCTGGCCATCCGGAGTTCATGCACGGACTTGGCCACGGGCTCGGGAGAGCAGTCCACGACGGCGGCACGATGCTCGGCCCGAAGTGGCCCTGCCATGGCAAGAACACGGAAAAGTTCGTTGAAGCTGGAAACGTGTTTACCCTGGAATTGGGCGTCCCGACTTCGGCCGGAGTCGTCGAGCTCGAGGAGGATGTGCTGGTCACGACAGATGGCTGTGAATTTCTCTCGACGCGGCAGCGGGAACTCTTCATAGTCGACTGAAGTTGAAAGAATCACGCCGGCCCCGCTTGAAATTGGCCTGCCCTCGCGCCTTATCATCTGGTAGCGAGCTTGACCCGGCTTGCTTCCCGCCGTCCGCGAGGACACCCATGTCACGTCGTGCGCCCTGGCTCGTTCTGTTATTGCCAATCGCCACCGCGCTCTTCATTGGTTGTCGTAAGACACCGCCGCCGACCGCCACGGCCGGACTGCCGGTTGTTCCGGTGAGCCTGCCGGTGCAGCGGCCGGTCATCGAATATGTCGAGTACACGGGCCGCGCCGATGCGGTCACGACGGTCGGCGTCAAGGCGCGCGCGACGGGCAACATCGTCCGGGCGCCCTTCATCGAGGGCGCGGAGATCAAGGCGAACGATCTGCTGTTCGAAATCGACCCGAAGCCTTACGAGGCACAACTCGCTCAAGCCGAAGCCCAGGTTCGCGTGGCCGAGGCGCAACACGTGCTGGCGCAGGCGAGCTACAACCGCGTCAAGAACTTGACCGGCACCGTGGCCGTTAGCCCCCAAGAGGTCGACCAAGCCAAAGCGGCCGCCGACGCCGCGGACGCCCAGGTCAAGGCCGCCAAAGCGACTGCCGACGTTTATCGGCTGAATTTGAGCTACACGAAGGTGAAGTCGCCTATCGATGGTCAAGTCGGTCGGCAGTATTACGCGGTCGGCAATCTCGTCAGCCAGGACCAGACGTTGCTCACGACCGTCGTCACCACCGATCCCATGTACGCCTATTTCGACATGGATGAACGTACGTTGCTCCAAATCCGGAAGGCCATCAATTCGGGGAAGATCCAACAAGCGAAGAGCGCCGGCGATGATCTGCCGGTGCTCATGGGGCTCGAGGGCGAGGATGGGTTTCCGCACCGAGGGAAGGTCAACTTCGTGAATAACGTTGTCAACCCGTCGACTGGCACCATCGCGGTCCGCGGGTTGTTCGACAACCCGAAGCCCGAGAACGGCCGACGTCTACTCTCGCCCGGAATGTTTGTCCGCATCCGCTTGCCAATCGGTCAAGCGCGGTCGGCGATCCTCGTGGTCGACCGAGCAATTGGTTCGGATCAGGGGCTCAAGTACGTCTATGTGATCGATGCGGAGAAGAAAGTTCGTTATCGCCGCGTGACGACCGGTCCACTGGAAGACGACGGGCTCCGGGTCATCGAGGAAGGCTTGAAGCCGGACGAGACCGTGGCCGTCGGTGCGATTCAGCAGCTCCGGCCGGGGATGGACGTCGAGCCCGAGGTTCATCCGATGCCGACGCCCGGAGCGCCAACGGCCCCAGCAACTCCCCCCGTCCCCGCCGGCCCGAAGAAGAAATAACGGCCCATGTTCAGCCGCTTCTTCATCGACCGGCCCATCTTCGCCGCGGTGGTGTCCATCATCATTGCCTTGGCGGGCGTGCTCGCGCTCGCTAATTTGCCAATTGCCCAGTACCCCGAGATTAGCCCTCCGGCCGTCACCATTTCGATCGCTTATCCCGGCGCGAGTGCGCAGGTCGTTGCGGATACGGTGGCCGCGCCGATCGAGCAGCAGGTCAATGGCGTGCCCGGCATGCTCTATATGTCGAGCAACTCCGGCAACGATGGCAGCTACACGTTAACGGTGACGTTCGAGATCGGCACTAACCTGAACGCCGCTCTGGTGATGGTGCAGAATCGCGTTCAAATTGCTCTACCAGTCCTGCCGTCGTCGGTGCAGCAGCAAGGAATCACCGTCCGCAAGCGTACGCCGGACATGCTGCTCATCATCAACTTCAATTCGCCGGACAACCGGTACGACAACGTCTATCTGAGCAATTTCGCCACGGTCAACGTGCGCGACCAACTCTTGCGCGTCGAAGGCGTTTCGGACATCACGGTATTCGGCCAACGCGATTACAGCATGCGGATTTGGCTTGATCCGCAGCGGCTGGCCGCGCGCAACGCGACGGCCATGGATGTGGCGAACGCGGTGCGCAAACAGAACATCGAAGCAGCGCCTGGCGGGATCGGCCAGTCACTGAGCGGTCGGTCTCGATCCTTTCAGTTTCCTCTCGACACGCGCGGTCGGCTCAATGAGGTCGAAGAATTTGGCAATATCGTCGTGAAGACGGGTAGTCCGCGCCGCGCGCCGATGTCGACTGGCACCGGAGCGCGATCGGGAGCGCCGGCCACTGGCCCGCCGCCGATGCGCATCAACATTCCGGTGAGCGCCCCACTCGCGGCGGTACAACCGAGCACGTCGGTCACCACGCCGGCGCCCGCCGGCATGATCCCGGGTCAATTGTCCGGCGGCGCGGCCGGCGGGACTTCCTCAGCACAACTCGCCATCGACACTGGCAATCTGCTCGCAGCCGGTCCAGCCACGACGGTTCCCGCTGCTGGCCCCGCGCCGTCTGGGCCTGCCGGTATGTCCGTGGAGGATCCGAATGGCATGGCGGGCGGAACGCCGCTCGCAATGATGACGGGGACCAGCGCCGCAACGGCAGCAGCGGCCCAGGCCGGGGGAACCGTCGGACCATACGCCCTGTCCGGCGGAACGCTCGACGGCGGACCGGACGCCGCGGCAGGCATCATTCGCGTACGCGATGTGGCACGCGTGGAATTGGCCGCAGCCACCTACGACAACGGCGCAACCTTCGATGGTAAACCGTCGTGCGGGTTGGCCGTCCGGCTCCTGCCCGGCGCCAACGCTCTCGACGTGGCCGACCGGGTTCGCGAGAAGATGGCGGAACTGCAGACGCGGTTCCCGGAGGGAGTCGGTTACGACATCGCCTACGACACGACGCCCTTCATCCGCGAGTCAATCCGCGATGTGGTGACGACATTGTTCGAAGCCGTCGGGCTGGTCGCGCTGGTCGTGCTCATATTCCTGCAGTCGTGGCGGGCAACATTGATCCCGATGATCGCCGTGCCGGTCGCGATTCTCGGCACGTTCGCGGTCATGCTCGCGCTGGGATTCACCATCAACAACATTTCGCTCTTCGGCCTCGTGCTGGCGATTGGCATTGTGGTCGACGACGCGATTGTCGTGGTCGAAAACGTCGAGCGCTGGCTCGAACACGGGCTGGAACCCAAGGAGGCGGCATACAGGGCGATGGGCGAAGTCACTGGGCCGGTCGTCGCCATTGCTCTCGTGCTGTGTGCGGTGTTCGTTCCATGTGCATTCGTCGGCGGCATTCCGGGCCAGTTCTATCGACAGTTCGCCGTCACCATTACGGCGTCCACCGTGTTTTCGGCGATCAACTCGCTCACACTGAGTCCAGCGCTCGCGGCGATCTTGCTCAAGAGCAAGAAGCAGCGCGAAGCGCGACCGGGCCTCGTCGGCAGGTCGACCGGGGTCGTGTTCTGGCCGCTCAAGTTCCTGGGCATGCTCTTCAATCGCGGCTTTGGGCTGGGGACTCGCGCTTACGCCTGGTCGGTCGGCCGGCTGCTGCGCATGAGCCTGGTCGTGCTGGCCGTCTACGGCGGGCTGGTCTGGCTGACCTATTGGACATTCCAGAAGGCACCGCTCGGATTCGTTCCCGAGCAGGACATGGGCCGGCTCATCGTCAGCATTCAACTCCCGGATTCGGCCTCGCTCAATCGCACGCAGGAAGTGATGGCCGAGGTCGATCAGATTGCTTTGCATACACCGGGTGTCGCCCACACGACGTCGGCGGCGGGAATGTCGCTTCTCGCCGGAGCGAACAGTTCCAATTTCGGCAGCGTGTTCCTCGTGCTCAAGCCGTTCGACGAGCGGCAGGAGCCGCAACTGCGGTCCGATGCCATTATCGCCAAGCTGCGCCGAGACTTTGCCAAGATCAAGGACGCGGACGTCAAGGTTTTTGGTCCAGCTCCGGTCCCCGGACTGAGCGTGGCGGGCGGGTTCAAGATCATGGTTGAAGATCGCGGCGGTCTCGGCCTGCGCGAACTGCAAAAGCAAACTGACACGCTTGTCGGCAAATTACAGAAGGACCCGGCCACGGTCGGCGTGCTGACCCAGTTCCGTTCGCGGACGCCGCAATTGTTCCTCGACGTCGACCGGACCAAGGTCGAGTCGCTCGGCGTCGACCTGAACGACGTCAACCAGACGATGCAGATTTACCTGGGGTCGATGTACGCCAACAGCTTCAACGCCTTCGGCCGGCACTGGCAAGTGAAGCTCCAGTCCGAGGGCACTTTCCGCAATCAGCTCACCGATGTCGGCCTTTTACAAGTGCGGAACAAGTTCGGCGAAATGGTCCCGATGGGCACGCTCGTCAAGCTAAAAGAAATCAACGGTCCGGTCTCGGTGGGACGGTACAACCTGTACACCGCCGCGGCCGTGAATGGCAACGTGCCGCCGGACGTCAGCTCCGGCGAAGCGATTGACGCCGTCAATCGGGTGACAGCCGATTCGCTGCCGCGCGCGATGACAACCGAATGGACCGATCTCTTTTTCCTGCAGATTCGGACCGGCAACACGGCCATCTACGTGTTCCTTCTCGCTGTCGTGTTCGTCTTCCTGGCGCTCGCGGCACTCTACGAAAGTTGGGCGTTGCCGCTCGCCGTCATCTTGGTGGTACCGCTGTGCCTTCTCTGCTCGGTCGAAGGCGTGCGCATGGCCGGCAAGTCGGTCGACATCTTTGTGCAAATTGGATTGATCGTGCTGGTCGGCCTCGCATGCAAGAACGCGATTTTGATCGTCGAGTTCGCCGAGGTTCTGCACCGCGAGGGCAAGCCGCGCGACGAGGCGGCTGTCGAGGCAAGCCGATTGCGCATCCGGCCAATTCTGATGACGTCGTTGGCGTTCGTGCTCGGCGTGGTGCCGCTGATCTTGTCAAGCGGGGCCGGCGCCGAAATGCGGCGGAGCCTGGGCATCGCCGTCTTCTGGGGAATGCTCGGTGTGACGCTCTTCGGTGTTTTCCTGACGCCCGTCTTCTTCGTGCTGATCCAGCGCGGCGTGGATGCCAAGATCTTCGCCGCGGCACTAGGTCGTTGGGGAGCTTCGGTGCTGGTCGGCGCGCTCTTGGGTACGACGACTGGCTTCCTGTTGGCCCGGCTCGGCGTGGGTGAGTTGCTTTGGACGGTCATCATTGGTGGCGTTGCGGGTGTGGCGTTGGTCGCCGGCGTGCCGGCCGTGTGGCGGAGTTTACGGCCGCACGCTACGCCGCAAGCGGCGGAGGGACATAGCGCGTGATCTCACGCTTTTTCATCGATCGGCCGATCTTCGCGTCGGTCCTCTCGATCGTCATTACCCTCGCGGGGGCGGTGGCGCTGTTCACGCTGCCGATCGCCCAGTACCCGGAGGTCACGCCGCCGACGGTCGTCGTCACCGCGTCGTATCCCGGCGCCAACTCGTTGACCGTCCGCGACACCGTCGCCGCTCCGATCGAGGAACAAGTCAGCGGCGTCGAGGGGATGATGTACATGTCGTCCCAGAGCACCAACGACGGGACGTATACGCTCACGGTGACTTTCAAGCTCGGCACCAATCCCGATATTGCACAGGTGTTGGTACAGAACCGCGTGAGCCTCGCGCAGCCGGTCATCCCAGAGCTGGTCCAGCGTGAGGGGATCGTGGTCAAGAAGCAGTCACCGAACACGCTGATGATCGTCAATCTGGTTTCGCCGGATGGCAAAAAACCGGACTTATATCTGTCGAACTACGCGACCATCGAGATCCGGGATGAACTCGGCCGCTTGCCAGGCGTGGCCGGCGTCGGGTACCTCGGTCAGCGCGACTACAGCATGCGCATCTGGCTCGACCCGAACAAGCTGGCGTCACTCAGCTTGACCGCTGCCGATGTGGTCGCGGCCATTGGTAAGCAGAACTTGCAGGTGGCGGCCGGGCAGATCGGACAGCAGCCGGTGCCCCAGGGGCAGCAATTCCAACTCACGATCAACACGCAGGGCCGATTGATCGAGGAGACCGAGTTTGGCGATATCATCGTCAAAGTCGGGCAGGGCGGACCGGCCGGCACGCAGGCGTCGCAGGCCTCGAATTCCACGTCCATGAGCACGACCGGAGCTACCGATCCCACCACTGCGGGCACGGCGGCCTCGCCGGTCGGACAGGCGGCCGCCGTGGTCCGGTTGCGCGATGTCGTGACCAAGCAGCGTAATTTTAATGACGAACAGGGACAGAAGCAGACCGTTGGCGGCGTGCAGCGTGGGGCACAGCAATACGATCAAACGGCCACGCTCGACGGCAAGCCGACCGTGGCCCTGACCATCTACGGGCTGCCAGGGGCCAATGCTCTCGACACCGCGAAGGCCGTTCGGGAAAAGATGACCGAACTGAAAAAGCGGTTTCCTGAGAACCTGGACTACGAGATCGTCTACGATACCACTCCGTTCATTCGCCAGTCGGTGAACGAGGTGTTCCGAACCCTGGTTGAGGCCACCCTTCTCGTGGCGCTGGTGGTGATTGTTTTCCTGCAATCGTGGCGGGCCGCGCTCATTCCGCTGATCGCCGTGCCGGTCGCCGTGATCGGCACGTTCGCCGTGATGGCCGTCCTCGGCTTCTCGCTCAACACGCTCACTTTGTTCGGACTGGTGCTGGCGATCGGTATCGTCGTCGACGACGCGATTGTCGTCGTGGAAAACGTCGAGCGCCATCTGGAGCACGGCGAGGAACCGAAGGAGGCGACACGGCGGGCGATGGATGAGGTGACCGGACCGGTTATCGCCATCGCACTGGTGCTGTCTGCCGTGTTCGTTCCCGCGGCGTTCGTCGGCGGAGTGACCGGGCAGTTCTTCCGCCAGTTTGCCGTGACTATCGCAGTGAGCACATTGATCTCGGCGTTCAATTCGCTCACGCTCAGCCCGGCCCTGGCGGCAATCTTGTTGCAACCACGTGGGGCACGGCGCGACATGCCGACACGGGTACTCGACTTCCTGTTCGGCTGGTTTTTCCGGCTGTTCAACAAGGCTTTCGGAGCCGGCACGACCATCTATGCCCGCTCCGTCGGCTACCTGCTCCGGCTCAGCCTCATCGTGCTGCTGGTCTATGGCGGCCTGCTGTTCCTGACCTACCGCCAGTTCGTCAGCACGCCGACCGGCTTCGTGCCGCAGCAGGACAAAGGCTATTTGATCCTGAACGTCCAACTCCCGGACTCCGCGTCCGTCGAACGCACGCGGCGGATGATGGCGCGCATCGAGAAGACGGCCCGCGAGACGCCGGGGGTCGATCACACCGTCGGCATCTCCGGTCAGTCGCTGATTCTCAACGCGAACGCGCCGAATCTCGGGTCGCTGTACATCATGCTCAAGCCGTTTGCCGAGCGGACGGACTCGGCTCAGTCGGCGGACGCCATCGCCCGCGAACTCGAGCGCCGGTGCCGGGATGACGTCCGCGGCGCGATCGTCCGCGCATTCGGCGCGCCGCCGATCGAGGGGCTCGGCACCACCGGCGGCTTCAAGCTCGTCGTCGAGGACCGTGGGAACCTCGGACCGAGCGAGCTGCAACAGGCGAGCGACCGGGTCGTTGCCGACGGTAATCGTGCCGAGGGCCTCGTCGGCCTGTTCAACACCGCGCGGTTCGACACGCCGTGGGTCTACCTCGACATCGATCGCACTAAGTGCCTGTCGCTCGGCATCTCGGTGGACGACGTGTTCGCGGCCCTGCAGTACAACGTCGGGTCGTATTACGTGAATAACTTCAACGAATTTGGCCGCAATTGGCAGGTGAATGTCCAGGCCGACCCGATGTTTCGTGACCGCGTTCGCGGGCTCGGCCAGCTCAAGGTGCGCGGCGCGCAGGGGCAAATGATCCCGCTGGCCACCGTGCTCCGCGTGCGCGATACGAGCGGCCCGGTCCTGGTCCAGCGCTACAACATGTACTCCGCGGCGGTGATCACCGGCGACGTGGCCCCCGGCACCAGCACCGGCGACGCCGTCCCGCGGATGGAAGATGTGGTCAACGCCGGTCTGCCGCGTGCGATGGCTTTCGAATGGACGGAGCTGACGTACTTGCAAAACCAGGCCGGCAACACGGCCCTCTACGCCTTCGGCCTCGCCGTTGTGTTCGTGTTTCTCGTCCTGGCGGCGCAATACGAGAGTTGGAAGCTGCCGCTGGCCGTGATTCTGGTCGTGCCGATGTGCTTGTTGTTCGCCGTGGTCGGCGTGAACGTGGCCGGGCAGGACATCACGGTGTTCACGCAGATCGGCCTCATCGTCCTGGTCGGCCTGGCATGCAAGAACGCCATCCTCATTGTCGAATTCGCCAAGCAGCGCCACGAGGCGGGCGACAGCGCATCGCACGCCGCGGTGGAAGCCAGCCGACTGCGCTTGCGGCCGATCCTCATGACCAGTTTCGCCTTCATCTTCGGCGTGCTGCCCCTGGTCGTGGCCGAGGGCGCCGGCGCCGAGATGCGGCAAAGCCTCGGCGCTGCCGTGTTCGCCGGCATGCTCGGCGTCACGCTCTTCGGCATCTTCTTGACGCCCGTGTTCTTCCGGGTTGTCCAGTCCTTTGGCCACACAATTTCCTCTCGACCGAATGAATCTGCCGACTCCGGCGCTGCGTAATCTCTGCAATGCTGGACGGGCCGACAATGGCTCGCGGCAACCATCCTCTCGTTGAGCCTGTCATGAACGTCGCCATCATTGGGGCCGGGGCCCAGGGTGCCCCGTGTACCGCCATCCTTGCCAAGCAGCCTGGCATCGGCCGCGTGTTGCTCGCATCGAGTAAGCTCGCGGCCGCGGATTCCGTGCGGGCGCGCATCGGTAGCGCCAAGGTGATTGCCGCCGAGTGCGATGCGAATGACGCCGGGGCCGTTGCCCGAACCGTGCGTGAGAAGCTCGGTGCCGTTGACGTCGTCATCGACATGACGCCCTCGTTTTGCTCGCAATCGGTCATGCGGGCGGCGCTCGCGCTCAACACCAATTACTTGAACACGGCCGCGTGTCCCGACCATCTGGCGCAGATGATCGCCGGGAAACCGCTCGACCTCCATGCGGAATTCGTCGCGGCCAAGTGCACGGCTCTGCTCGGCTGCGGCGTCAGCCCCGGCACGTCCAATATCATTTGCCGGCGTTTCTGCGATGAACTCGACACCGTCGACCGCATCGAACTGCGTGCCGGCTTCCATGTGCCGGCCCAACACGAAGCCATCAAGACGTGGATGCCGGCCTGGAGCCCGGAGCAGCAGTACTTCGACTTCTGCGATCCGCCGTGCCTGTTCCACGACGGCAAGCACGAGCACATGCCGCGCTTCTACGAGCCGGAGACTTACGACTTCGGGCCGCCGCTCGGCGAAGTGCAACTCACGCACCACGCCCATGACGAGCAATACAGTTTGCCGATCCTCATCGGCAAGGGCATCCAGTACTGCTGCTACAAGTACCCCTTCGAGCCGGCCGTCGCAACCTTCTGTGCGACCGGCTTCACGCACGACGCGGTTGTCGAAGTGAACGGCGTCAAGGTGAAGCCCGTCGACGTGCTAATGCAACTGCTGCCCCGACCGGTTCAAATCGCGGTGCTCGATCGCGAAGTACAGGAACAGCTCGTCCCGATCATCGCGGCCACGCAGGCGCACATCCTCATCACCGGGACCAAGGGCGGCAAACCGAAGCGATTCAAAATCAAGTCCGGCGTCTATTTTGACGAGGCTCAGCAAGCGCTCGAACTGTTCGGCACCGCGAACGTGGCCGTCCCCTATGCCGCGGCGACGGGCGCCATCCAGCTCGCCGACGGCAAGACCAAGCCCGGCATCGTCTGGCCCGAGGAACTGGACGCGGCCCGATTCATCGAGTTGACGAACACATTGGGGCTGCAACTAAACTTGACGGTGGAAAACGGGTAATGGCCGCCGGGCCGTCGGCCGGTTAGCACATTTCGGCGTCTCACTGACCGGTGACGAGCGCACTCAATTGCTCGGCACTGGCGTCATGCGGCGCCTGGACCCCACCGACAGATGTTTTCATCGTTTCCCTTGCTACAGTCATACAAAATCGACGACGCTCACGAGGGCATCAATGATGCAAACGAACAGCCGCACACTTCTCGCGTTCGCATTCCTGCTCCTCGCCGTGCGACCGATCGCCGCGGGCGAACTGCCGACAGCCAAGCCCAGCGAAGTTGGGCTCGATGCCGACAAGGTGCAGAAAGCGCACGATGCCGTCCAAGCACTGGTCGACAAGAAGGAGCTGGCCGGAGCGGTTGTGGCCATCGCGCGCAAGGGCAAGGTCGCCATGTTCGAGGCATTTGGCGAAAGCGAGGCCGGCAGCGGCAAGCCGATGAAGACCGACGCCATCGTCCGCATTTATTCGATGACCAAGCCGATCGCCACCGTGGCGGCCATGCTGTTGGTCGAAGAGGGCAAGATCGGTCTCGACGATCCCGTGGCCAAGTACATTCCCGAGTTCAAGGATCGCCGCGTATACACCGGCGCCGGCGACGAGACCGCGCCGGCCAAACACGAAATGACCGTTCGCGATCTGATGCGGCACACGTCCGGGCTGACGTATGGGATCTTCGGCAATTCGCCGGTCGACCAGCTTTACAAGAAGGCCGGCGTGTTTGCTCCCGGCGATGACTTGAAAGCCATGATGACGAAGCTCGGCGGGATTCCGCTGCTGTATGAGCCGACCACGCACTGGCATTACAGCGTGTCCACTGACGTACTAGGCCGCGTCGTCGAGATGGCCTCAGGCAAGCCGCTCGATGAGTTCTTCGCCGAACGAATCTTCAAGCCGCTTGACATGAAGGACAGCGGCTTCTTTGTCACCGAGGACAAGCTTGACCGTTTTGCTGCCAACCATGGGATCGACGCTAAGGACAAGAAGCTGGTCGCGACCGAGACGGCCGCGAAAAGCAAATACCGCACGAAACCGGCTTTCCTGTCGGGTGGTGGCGGCGGCGTATCGACGGCGCGCGACTACCTGCGATTCTGCCAGATGCTGCTCAATGGCGGCGAACTGGACGGGGTCCGGCTGTTGAAGAAAGAGACCGTGGCCGAGATGACGCGCAATCAGCTTTCTGAAGAGGCGATGAAAGCTAAGAACGGCGGCAATGCCAATGTCGGCGACGGCTTCGGCTTGGGGTTTGGCGTGCGTGTTGGCAAGGACGATGTGGCGGCCGGTCGAGCCGTGGACGAGTATTACTGGGGCGGCGCCGCCAGCACGCACTTCTGGATTTCACCGCGCCAGGGTTTGGCTGTCGTCGCTTTGGAGCAATTCATGCCGAATCGGCCGAAGCTCCAGCAGGCGATCAAGCCGCTGATCTATCAGGCGGTCCGGGATTGATTCGGATGACCGGGAGCCCGGAGAAAGTTGATTGGATTTGGAAGTGACAAAGTCGATGCGAAAACGCTGGCGCTGGTTAGTCGGAGCAGCCCTGCTCATCGCGATTGTCGGCGTCCTGGTATGGACGTACGCGCAAGACGCGGCAATTCGTCGATGGGTGCCGGGCGAATACACTTCGCCGAAATTTGATGGCGAAGGAACGGTCAAACTCGGTCTTTCCGCTGACGGCTCCGCCCTCTGGGAGGTCTACCCGCCGGGAACATCGAAACCGACAGCATGACGCCGGGGCGCTGGCGATTATCGGGACGCGTTTTGATTGCCGAGACAGGCCCCGCTGCACTTGCCCCGGTTGGCACGATTCAGAGTTTCGTGGAACGCTTTGACGGTCCGCTGGTTGGAAACGAAGTGTCCAAGTTTCGAATCGTGTCGGCCGATGAAGCTGGCCTCGTTCTGGATATTGGCGGGATGGAGCGGGTGTTCACTCGTGGAAAAGAAGGGGGCCGTTAGCGGGAAGGGGACTGAATCTATTTTGGGTTGCTCCGCGCCACGCGCTGCGCGAGCAATCTGGCCAAGAACAGCCCATAGTGCGGTTTGGCCTTGATTGCTTCGACAAAATCCTTCTTGGACATGCGAATCAACGTGCCGTCCGTTGCGGCGCGGACCGTGGCCGTGCGGCGATTGTTCAGCAGAAAGGCCATCTCGCCCATGAGAATATCGTCTGCCGAAAGAGTCGACACGACGACATCACGGACGATCACTTCATAACGCCCCTTGGCGATGTAGTAAAGAAAATCCCCCGCCTCGCCTTCGCGAAAGACAATCTCGCCCGGTGCGACCGCGATTGGAGGGATGTTCTCAAAGAGCCCGGGTCTCGTGCTCAGGTCATCGCCCTGATGTTCGATTGCGAAACGGACTTCGTTGCCCCGATCGTTGTACCTCAGGTTTTTGGTGAACCTGCGCGTCATCTTAATCCCGCGTCCGTGCAAGGCGTGAAGATTGTCCGGCAGATGGTCGCTCGCATGATGCGACTCCGACGGCGCATGGCGACGCCAATCGAAGCCTAGCCCCTCATCCGCAATGAAGAACGTGGATCGATCCGGAGCAATGGTATATTCGAACAGGACGCGCTTGGCGCGCACCACAGGGTCCTGACATTTCTGAGCAATCAAGTCGCGCATAATGTTGCCTTCTTCAAGCCATGCGCTCTTCTCCGCATAGGTCACACCGCAATTGCCATGCTCAATGGCGTTGATCAGCAGCTCAACGAGCGCGACGTGGACCTGCATTTTGCCGCCGGCATCGATCTTGTTGGAATTGAACAAGTAGTTGCAGAGCAGATTGGCGTAGCAGTTGGCCTCGATCGTGTCATTTTCGAGTTGAAAGGAACCAGAAAGTGTCTGCACGAGATCAACACCGACGCCACGCTGGCACAGGATGCGCTGATTCCGGCCAATGATGTTCAAGATGCGGGGCAGATAGCGATCAATCTCGTAGTCAACGAGCATGGCCACCAGATTGATGCCGCGCTTCTTTTCTAGTTGATCGCCGACGTCGGAATCGGCGCCGAAGCCGATGATGCCCGCGTGATGGAGCCAGGGATCTTCTAGGATTCGGTCCAGCATCGCCATGGCGTCGATGACCGGATCGGAGAAATTGATGAACGCGAGGTCAGGCGTCTCAACGTTCATGAACTCCAGCGCATCGTCGGCATTCGCGACTTGCGTCATCTCGGCATCAATGGCGGCCGCACTTTGCTTGAGCGCTTCCACGCGTTCGTACAGTTCCGGGTCGCTGGTCATAAAAGGGATGGTTCGCATGTCGGCTTTCCTGTGCGACGGCAACAAACGATCGAGGGTCAGGCTTGGGTGGGGTCCCGTACGGCTGTTCTGCCGCAATCATTACTGGGACAACTTGATGATCCGACTAGTGTAACTGAACAAGCGATATGACCGTGTGAAACACAACGCGAATTGTCTGGCGTCCTACGCTGCGCCCTGCTAAACTTCAATCCCAGCCTACCCCATTCACCCTTCTCGAGGTGTCTTGTGACCCGCCTGCTCCCCGCTCTGGTGCTTGTTGCAACTCTGCCCGTTGCGCTTCGCGCGGCCGATCCGCCGGCCAAGGTTGACGTCGGCCAACAAGCGCCTGCGTTCAAGATCAAGGATGCGACCGGTAAGGAGATCGACCTAGCCGAACTCACGGCCAAGGGACCGGTCCTTGTGCGTTTGACCTGTGGCTGCTCCGGCTGCGACAAGGAACTCGCCTACTACCAGAAGCTCTCCGAATCCTACAAGGGCCAAGGTCTGGTCAGCCTTTATGTCTTCAAGGAACCCGACGAGAAGATGGCCAAGTACGCCAAGGAAAAGAAGCTCGACGTCATGTATGCCGTTGACCCGAAGGGCGAAGCCTGGACGACGTTCCAGACCAAGTCGATGCCCTCCAACTTCCTGATCGCCAAGGGCGGCAAAATCACGGCCATCGCGACTGGCTGCGAGCCGAGCGGTTTGGTCGCCGAGTCGGTGTCGGGCAAGGCGGCGAAACTGCTCGGGACCGAAAAGGTGGATGTGAAGAAGGTTGAGCAGAAGAAATAACAGTAAGCCAGGAAATAAGTGAGGCCGCGATTTTTCGATGAGAAGTCGCGGCCTCGTTTGCGTTTCAATGACGCGTACGGCGATCAATCTCAAGCGCAAGTCTTCTCGCCCAGCAAGAATTTCTGTCTTGACTGAAAGCAATTTGTCAATTCATGCCCGGCAACAGCCGCACGACCGGAAAATTCGTCGCAGATTACCTCAGCGACGCCCGTTCGCGCGTTTGATGTCCAAACTGGGCGCGGACGAGAGCCATTCCCCCTTTTCGCCGAGGCAGCGATGCTTGCAACCGACACCGAACCGACGACCAATGATCTGTTGATGATCGAGTATCAAGAAACCGTCTTGCGGCAGATTGCCGAGCGGTCTGGGTTGTCGCTGGCCGAAGTCGGCGTGATGGCAGCCACGTTCTTGAGCGGATTGCTCGGTCGCGAGCTGGCTGATGTGCGCTGGGCCGCAATTTGCGGCTATCGCGAATGGCTACTTGATGAGAAGCAGAGTCTGCTGGCCTCGTGATCGGCAGGCTGTTCGCGAGTGAACTAGATTTTTGAAAGCTGGCGGCCCACTGGCGTGCGAGGTCGTGCCATGTCCGAAATCGAAACCACGCCCCCGACCCCGACTACCTCACGCGGAGTTCAGTGTCCGACGTGTGGCCGATCCAAGGACTGTACTGTCTCCCAACTGGCACGCTTTACGCGCCGGGGGCTGCCCTGGTGTTGCGGCAACGTCATGCAGGTGCGCGGCGCAGCGGCCGAAGCGGCACCGCCCAATATCGACAAACGCATCGGTCATCGCCGTCTGGCCTTGAACGGAGCGCAACTGGAATTTCGGCGCGGCTCGCTCGGCCTCGGGGCCGATCTTGCTGTCGCGCTCATTGATGTTTCCGACGATGGGTTCTGCGTTCATTTGAAGGAACCCGTCGCGCCTGGTGATGAAGCCGAGGTGGCCGTCGGTCGGCCGCTTGGCGGAAAGCTAATTAAGCGGATCGCGCGCGTCGCCTGGTGCCGGCCGGCGTGGGGCAAAGGCTTTTTGGTGGAAGTCGTTCTCTCCCGTCGCCTGAATCTCGCGCAAGTCAAAGAACTGGTGCAAACCGATAGCATTCACTGACGTTCAGCAAGTTCGAATCCAATTCAGCTCGGCACGACTCTAATTCTGCGCTTTGAAATGCGGAAGTGTTGACGCCGGCGCGCAATGCGTTGCCGGAGCGTCGTTCGATTCCTATCCAGGAATGTTCGGGGCGGAACCCCGGACCGGTTGGGAGCAACCGGTTTTTTCACCAGGAGTTTGGCAACTTGCTTTCCATCTTGATTAGTCTGCCGTTGGCGATCTCAGGTCCGGTCGAACCTCTCACGGCGGTGAATGTGCTCGGGATTCCGGTTCGAACCACTCCGCTCAAGTACGACGTGTCGCTTGCCAATGGCATCGAAGCGCGCGGCCGCCTCCAGGCCTTCGGCGGCGCCGGGACGATTGGCTTGGCGACGGGGCTCAAGGCGCCGCGCCACGTTGACGTCAAGCTGAACGACGTCGATGCGGCAGAAGTGGCTGCACTGATCGGCGACGCGTTGCCTGCCACATTCCGCGACAAGTTGCGTGGCCGAATCGGGCTTGTTGAACTCGCGATCCGCGGCGATTCCGTCTCGGTGAAGGCGAACCAATTCCGACTCGTCGGTGACTGGCTCGCCAAAGCCGAGGGAACGTTCGATCTGAAGACGCGCAAATACAAGCTCAAGATGTGGGCATTCGGCGGCCTACTTGAGGCCGAGGGGAAGTTGCCGGCGCAAGATTAGTCGAATGCACCGACTGCGCTTGGTCGTGCTTCCCAGTGACACGCCACGAACGATCGATTAGCATGAGAGGAATCGCTGGAGCCCTCGCCATGCGGACCTCGACTGCCGTTACTCTTGTCGTGGCCGTTTGCCCGGCCCTAATCGCTGCCCCGCAACTCAAGCCGAAGCCTTCCGAGGTCCCGTCCCTGGCGGGTACCACCTGGGTAGGCAAGAGTTCCGACGGCGACGAACAAACGATCACATTTGAAGCCGAAGGCAAGATGACGCTCGTGAAGCGCGGCAATCCATTCACCAAATGTAGTTGGACACAAGACGGCGCCAAGGTCATGTGGGAAGTGA
Organism: Gemmataceae bacterium; assembly: GCA_036266155.1. Lineage (GTDB taxonomy): Bacteria > Planctomycetota > Planctomycetia > Gemmatales > Gemmataceae > SIAJ01. The sequence continues at coordinate 38,628 of DATANR010000269.1, forward strand.
ACGACCGCTATTCGGAGCACACCGGAGTCATTTCCGGCGACAAGATCGAAGTCTCATCGCACAATCGAACCGGAAAAACTTGGACGGTCACGTTGACGCGCAAACGTGAGTAGTGATTGTCTGCGAAGTGCGTTCGCTTCCTTGAGTAGGTCGATCGGCACTTCACCTTGACAGTTCTGACGAAATCGGAGATTGGGCGGGCTGGGTAACATCCTGGGTCGGCATGGCGGCCGACCCTTTGTCCCCGTCACGGAAGACTCCCATGCGCTGGGCTGCCCGGCTCTTTCAGTTCCTGAAGTACTCGCACTTCGCCGCCCATCGCAAGGCATGTCTTCGCTTATGGTCGCTCGAGGATCGGGCCATTCCGAGTGCGACGGTCACGTCGCATGTCGACAGCGATCCAACCACCGCGCTGGCCGAGTTTGGATCTAATCCGAGTCCGGACCCCGTGGGACCTGGACCGCAGGGCCCGTATCCGGAGATCGGCGACTTCGTCTGGCGCGATCTGAACGGCAACGGTCTCCAGGATTTTGGTGAACCGGGCATCGCTAACGTGACGTTGCAGCTCTACCAGAACGACAAGTTGGTCGGCACAACCACCACGGATGCAATGGGCCGGTATTTCTTCAACTCCTGGAACGTGACCAATGGCACTGCCGACACGGCGGACGATGGCATGATCGCCGGCGTGACCTATCAGATTCGCGTGGCCGGCAATCAACCAAACCTTATTGGGCTGCGCCCGACCATCGCCAACTCCGGCACTGATGACATTCGTGATTCGGACATGACCGCGACGGCGACCGGCGGAACGCTCGATTTCACGTTGGGAGATGGCGCCTACTACGTTCACTACGACATGGGCTACGCGACCGCGGCAACCATCGGCAACCTGGTCTGGTCGGACAAGAACAACAACGGCAAGAAGGACGCCAATGAGGTGGGGCTGCCCGGCGTCTCCGTGCGCTTGCTCGACGCCACCGGCGCCGTCGAAGTCGTGACGACGACCACTGCGGCCGACGGGTCCTATCTGTTCACCGGGCTGTTACCGGGGATCTATGTCGTTGAGATCGCCAAGAGCAACTTCGCCTCCGGGGCAGCGCTCTTCGGTTGCTCGAGCAGCACCGGCGCACCGGGATGGCCGACCGGACCATTCGAAGGCGCAGGCACTCCCGACGGGTCAGTGGGCAACGGTGCCGATCACGGCATGACGACAGATGGCGTCGTGCGCTGCAGACCGGTGACCGTGATGGCCGGCACCATGAACAATCAGGCGATCGACTTTGGTTTCTTCCGGCCGGGCACGCTGACCGGCCGCGTCTATGTCGATGTCAAAGCGAACGGTCAGATGGATGCCGAAGACGTAGCCGGCGTGGCGGGTGTGAAGGTGACGGCCGCCGGACCAGCGGGATTGTTTACAACAACGACCGATGCGGCCGGCAACTATTCCTTCGCAAACCTGCCAGCGGGGACGTTTACGATCACCGAATCACAGCCGGTGGGCTATCGCAATAGCACGCCGAACTTTGTCAACGCAATTGTCGGCCCCGCGGCGCCGACCACGGTCAGTTTTGGACAGGCCCGCACCACCGACCTCAGCGTGAAAATGACGGCGAGACCCAACGCGGTCGCGGTTGGGGGCATCAACACGTTGACCTATCGCGTGAAGAACCTGGGCATGCTCGATGCGACGGGCGTCACGCTTCTGATGCCCTTGCCGCAAGGCATGTCGATCATCGGCGTCGATCAAACCGGCGCGGCGTTCGACCAGCCCAGCCAGCGCGCGTCGATCCCGACGCTCGCAGCCGGTGCGGAAGCCGTCGTCGTACTCCGTGTGCGCGCGCACCGAGCGGGCACCTTCCGGCTCATGGCGACCGTCCAGGGACCGGCCGAAGACGTGATGGCAAACAACCGCTCGATGGTCTGGTCCGTGGTGGGCACACCTTGGTCGCCGCCAGCCATCGTGATGCCAGCCAAGTCGGCGTTCCTGGCGTCGGCGTTTCGGCGATAGGAACCGTCTTGTTCGATAAGAAATGTAGATGCGTATCACCGGCATCACCGCCTATCGCGTCGAACTGCCGCTCGTCGAAGGCAACTATCAATGGTCCGGCGGCAAGTCCGTCGCCGTCTTCGACAGCACCGTCGTCCGCATTGATACCGATGAGGGGATCACCGGGTGGGGTGAAGTCTGCCCGCTCGGGCCCGCGTACCTGGCGGCTTATGCGAACGGCGTGCGCACCGGGCTCGCGGAGCTGGGCCCGCATCTGATTGGCGAAGACCCGCTGCAATTGCTGAAACTCAATCGCCGAATGGACGCCGTCCTCAAGGGCCACCCGTACGTGAAGTCGGCCGTCGACATGGCCTGTTGGGACCTGCTTGGCAAGGCGACCGGGCTGCCAGTCTGCGTGCTGCTCGGTGGGCGCTATGGCGACGACGTCACGCTCTATCGGGCCATCTCGCAGGAGTCGCCGGACCAGATGGCCGCGAAGGTCGCGGGCTATCGAGCTGAAGGCTATCGCCGGTTCCAACTCAAAGTCGGCGGCGAAGCCGATGTCGACATCGCCCGCATCAAGGCCGCGAGCGCCGTGTTGCAACCCGGCGACCGTCTTGTCGCCGATGCCAATACAGGCTGGCGCATGCACGATGCATTGCGCGTCGTGAAGGCGGTCCGCAACATCGACGTCTACATCGAGCAGCCGTGCCTGACATACGAGGAGTGCTTGACGGTTCGCCAACACACCGACCATCCGTTCGTGTTGGATGAAGTGATCGACGGCATCGACGTGCTCGTCCGCGGCCACGCCGATCGGGCGATGGATGTGGTGAACATCAAGATCAGCAAGTTCGGCGGCCTGACCAAAGCCAAACAAGCCCGCGACCTGTGTGTCTCGCTCGGCATCGTGATGACTCTCGAAGACAGCTGGGGCGGCGACATCGTGACTGCCGCCATCGCGCATCTGGCACACAGCACGCCGACTGAATTCTTGTTCACGACCACGGACTTCAACAGCTACGTGACCGTGAGCATCGCCCACGGGGCGCCGCAACGTGTAAACGGACGAATGGCGGCCAGCACCTTGCCGGGCTTGGGAATTGAACCGCGGATGGAGGTGCTTGGAAAGCCAGTCCTGAGCGTGGCGAGCGGAGCGGCGTAAGCCGCCCGATGTTTTCATTATCGGGCACCTAACGGTGCTCCGCTCGCCTCCGTGCCAAACTCCCCTTCCCACCGCGCCATCACGCAGGTCGCCAGGCAATTGCCGATGAGGTTCACAGTCGTGCGGGCCATGTCCATGAGCGTGTCGACGCCAAAAATAACGGCCACCGCTTCGAGGGGAAGGTGGAACTGCGTCAGCGTTCCAGCCAGGATCACCAGCGCCGCCCTTGGTACCGCCGCGACGCCTTTGCTCGTCACCATGAGCGTCACCATCATCAGGAGCTGCTCGCCGGTTGTCATGTCGACGCCAGCCGCCTGGGCGGCAAAGACGGATGCCACCGCCAAATAGAGCGTCGAGCCATCGAGGTTGAACGAGTAGCCGGTCGGCATCACGAAGGCCACGATCCGCTTTGGCACGCCGATCGCCTCCATCGCCAGCATCGCCTTGGGCAACGCCGCTTCCGATGACGTCGTCGAGAATGCGATCAGCGCCGGCTCCTTGACCGCACGCAAGAATTTGCCAAGCGGCACCCGTGTAATGAGGGCGACTGGCACCAGCACGCCCAGTAAGAACACGACGAGGGCCGCGTAGAGCGTGCCCACCAATAGTGCGAGCTTGCCGAGAACTTGCAGGCCGCCGCTGCCGACCGTGACGGCCATCGCCGCTGCGATGCCGATCGGGGCGAATTTCATCACGAGCCCGGTGAACTTGAACATCACGTCCGCGAGCGCGTCGAGCACGCCGATGATAATCGCACGCTTCTCGGCGGGCACGCGGGTGAGGGCCACCGCGAAGAGGATCGACCAGAAGACGACCTGGAGCACTTCGTTGTCGGCCGCCGCCTTGACCACGCTTTCCGGCACGATATGTTCGAGCACGCCCGCCAGAGTCGTTTGCTTGGCCGCGTGTTCCTGCCCCTTCGTCGGATCGGTCCCCAATTCGACGCCGACGCCGGGCTTCGCCAGATTCACCGCCGCCAGGCCGATGAACAGCGCCAACGTCGTGACGATCTCGAAGTAGATCAGTGACTTGAAGGCTAGCCGGCCGACGCGCTTCATGTCGTCGCCATGCCCGGCGATGCCAACGACCAACGTGGCAAAGATGAGCGGGCCGATCAGCGACTTGATCATCCGCAGGAAAATTGTCGAGAGCGGTTTGAGGTCCGGTGCCGAGAGGTGCGTCGGCTCCGGGATTGCTTCGCTGGCGGTCCCCGCGACAGGCACCGCCAGTATCTGGTCGCTTCGTTTTGGCGGCGCGGGGAAAGCCCAACCAACGAGCGTCCCGAGGACCATCGCGAAGATGATCCACTGCGTCAGCGTGCGATTGCGGAGAAAGGTCCACATGGGCAGACGTGAATCCGGAGGGGGTCGGTTGAGGGTGCAGTATCGGGAGACGGGGCAATGATTGCAAGGGAAGGAACGATTGCTTATCGACACGCCTTACAATGCGGACCGCAACAAGTCGCGTGGTAGAATGAGGGCATGTCCAAGCCCCGCGTTTATGTCGAAACGACGATTCCAAGCTTCTACCACGACGATCGGTCCGATCCGGAGATCGTGGCGCGGAGAAATTGGACGCGTCAGTGGTGGGATGGGGTTTCGGCACGTTATGAACTCGTCACAAGTGTGGCCGTCCTCGATGAACTTGCATCAGGGCCAAGCGATCGATCGCCATCGTGGCTGGCATTGCTCGATGCCGTGCCACTTGTACCGGTGGTTGCCGCTGTCACAGACATTGTGGTCGCCTATCAATCCCATAAACTGATGCCGGCTGATCCAGCGGGGGACGCGCTTCACGTTGCCTTGGCCTCATACCACAAGTGCGACTTTCTAGTCACTTGGAATTGCCGTCATCTGGCCAACGCGAACAAATTCGCCCATTTGCGGCGTGTGAATGCCCTCTTGGGCCTGTTTGTACCGTCATTGGTAACACCACTTGAATTGATGGGAGGGCCGACTGATGGAGGAGAATGAAGATCGAGCTGTCGACGACGTGCGGAAGTTGCGACATCAGGTTTCGGAAGAGTGCGGACACGAGGCTGCGCGCTTGGTGGAGCGATACCTGCGACTGCAAGTTCGCTTTGCGGACCGCCTGCTTGCAGATAAAACTGCGGCGGAAGTCGCGGGGAAGGATGCAGCTTAGTCCGCGTGAAACATTCCCAAACGACATAGGTGGATAGGACACGGAAAGTTAGCCTCGTCCCTTCGCCTCGTCTACAACATGAGTAGCTGAGTCTCCGCTGCGTAACATGGTTGAGTTTTCCCTTGGCGGTTGTTGCCGCGTGCGGTGATAATTTCAGTTCGACCACTCCCGGCCTCTCGGCCGCTGTCCGAGGATGTGAACGATGTATCTCCTTCGCCGACCCCGCGCCCTGTTCGGCCTCATCCTGGCCGTCTCTTTCCTGATCCTGTCCCTGAACGCCCAGGGTCAGCCGCGTGTCGCGGTGACGGGTTCCGCACCCCTCAAGAAGGGCGGCAAGGAAAAGGACGACCGCGACTGGAACGAGACCATCCACCTTCCGGTCGAGCGTGAGGCGAAGAACAAGATCGACGCCGTCAACAAGTACATCCTCGGCAAGGAGAAGGTCACGCCGAAGCTCTGGGAAGACATCATCGCCGTCCTCCAGGGCTTGCTCGACGATCCGGCCGACAAGTTTGTCGAGATCGATGCCAAGGGGAACAAGGTCAGCGTCAAGCGTGAAGTGAATCGGATCATCGGCACGTTCGACGACGACGGCCGGCAGTTCTACCAACGCATCGTGGGGCCGACGGCCGATCAGCGGTTCAAACAGGCGATCGACGACAACGACATGCTGCTGATGGCCGAGGTGTCGACGCGCTACCTGCATACCAAGGCGGGGGCCGACGCAACCTTGCGCATCGGCACCTGGCACCTCGATCGCGGTCGCTATGCGCAGGCCGCCCACACGTTCCGCCTGTTCGCGTTGCGCAATGCGAAGGACGAGTTGCCGCCGCCGTTGCTCTACAAGGCCGCACTCGCGTACAAACGCCAGGCCGGATCGGATCCCACCTTCGCCGCCGAGGCCAAGCGTTACTGGGACCTGTTTGAGAAGGCCAGCAACAAAGCCCAGGTTTCCATCGGCAGCAAGACGTTCACCTTCGAGCAACTGAAAGGCGAATACGACAAGGCAGTCGCCGCCGGGCCGAAGACATTCCATTCGGAATGGGGCCTCTTCCGCCGCGACCCGAGCAACAACGGCATCGGCCAGGGGACGACGCCGTTCCTTGAGCCGCGCTTCGCTTACAACTATCAGATTCCGATCGACGACTTTCAGTTCGAATCCAAGAAGGCCGGCTACGAGGTCTTGAAGGACCGGACCGACAAGGCCCTGAAGCTGATGGAGACGAAGGGAATGGCCCCTATTCCCGGCGTGTTCCCATTGGCGTCGGCCGGCAAAGTGATCTTCCGCGGGCTCGACGGCGTGTATTGCATCGCGACCCGTGAGGACAAGACGGTCGATCCGCCGATCAAGCCGGGTGAGCTGATGTGGAAGCAGGAGACCGATAGCGGCCTGCTCCAGATGGTCAAGGAACTCGGGCCACGCGCTCAGTTCGACCAGATTCTGGGCAACTACACAGCGAGCGGCCCGCACTCGATCTTGACGGAAAACCCGCTGCTCGGTTCGCTGAGCCACGACGGCGTCAATTGCTACTTCATCGACGACATGGCGGTCCCGCCGCATCCGATGCAATGGCAAAATGCCATGTACAACGGCGGCATGGTGACCTTCGGCGTCTTCAACGATCCGGCCAACTACAGTCGGCTCAAGGCCATCAACATCGAGACCGGCAAGCTGATGTGGAAGGTCGGCGAACGGACGCAAGATGGAAATCGCGCCTTCAACGGGCCGGGCGGTTTTGGTGCGCCGGTTCCGGTTGCCATTGATCCCGCGACCGGCCAGCCCAAGCCGGCAACGCCCGAACCCGTGAAGCCGGCAGTCAAGGAGACGACTGAGACGTTGCTGTCCGACTGCTTCTTCCTTGGGCCGCCATTGCCGTTGGCCGGCAAGCTGTACGTGGTCATCGAGAAGGACGGCGACCTGCGCCTGGCCTGTCTCGACCCGTCGAAAATGGAGAAGTCGATCCGCACGCCGACGCAGGAAGTGCCGACGCTGGTTTGGTCGCAGGTCCTTGGTCAGCCGAACGGCAAGTTGCCCGTCGACTCGTTCCGCCGTTTCCAGGCGATTCACATGGCGTATTCGGACGGCATCTTGGTCGTTCCGACGAACGCCGGCGCCGTGTTGGGCATCGATCTGTTTAGCCACAGTCTCGTCTGGGCCGCCAACTACAAGAGCAACAAGACGGCCCGGCAGCCGGTGCCGGACGAGATGATGGGCGGCAGGGGCTTCCGACCCGGCATTCAGCCGGCCGGCAACGGCCAACTCGCTTATGAAACGTCGCGCGAACGCTGGCACGCCGGCTGTCCGATCGTCGCCGGCAGCAAGGTCGTCTACACCGCGTTCGATTCGGACACCGTCGAGTGCGTCGACCTCCACGACGGCCGAGCGATCTGGAAGAACGCGATCACCAAGCAAGAATCGGATCAATATGTCGCGGGCGTGTTCGACGACAAAGTCATGATCGTCGGCAAAGGCTACGTCCGCTTCCACAATTTGAACACGGGCGCCCAGATCAAGGATGCGATCCCAACGGGTATCCCGACCGGCATCGGCACGGCCACGCGTGACCTTTACTTCCTGCCCATCAAGGCGGCGAAGGATAAGAGCAACGAGCCGGGCATCGTCGCCATCGACACGAAGACGATGCAGGTGAAGGGCACGAGCCGATCGCGCAAGAAGGAGACGGCCGGCAATCTGCTCTTCTACGAAGACGACGTTTACTCGATCACTTCGAGTTCGATCTCCAGCTACCCGCAGCTCGACGCCAAGATCAAGGACACGAGCGAGCGGCTCGGCAAGAACCCGAACGATCCGGTCGGCTTGCTCGATCTCGCCATGCTGCAGCACGACGACGGTCGGCTCGAACCGGCCATCGAGAGCTATCGCAAAACGCTGGCCAGCAAGCCGCCCGAAGAGGTCAGAGCCAAGGCCCGCGAAAAGCTGTTCGAAGCAATCACGGAACTGTTGCAGAACGACTTCAACGCCGGCGAGAAGATGCTGCCGGAATACGAGACGCTCTGCACAGTCGAGATCCCCGCCGACGCAACCGAGGCTCAGAAGCATTTGCTCGTCGAGGAAGAACTGCGGCGCAAGAGCAACTACTTCTGCCTCGTCGCTAAGGGCAAGGAAAACCAGGGCAAGTTGCTCGAGGCGTTCGACAACTACATGAAGTTCGGCACGCTCGTCGGCAACAAGGAAATGGTCTCGGTGATCGACGAGCCGAACACGAACGCCCGGCCCGACGTGTGGGCGCGGGGCCGTATCCAGAACATGATCAAGAAGTCCACGGCGGATCAGCGCAAGCCGCTGGAAACGCGCGTGACCGTCGAGTGGGACAAGGTCAAGGAGACCAACGACCTCGAAAAACTGCGCGGCTTCGTCAAGGTCTTCGGCGGCATGTTCGGCGCCGGGACCGACGCGAAGATCACCCTCGCGGACAAGCTCGCAGCCAGCGGCAACGAGGACGATGCCCGTGAGGCGGAATACATGCTGCTCGCCGTCCGCGATGAGGACGACACGTTGGCCGCAGCCAAGGCGGCCGAAGCGCTGGCCCGGCTCTATATCCGCAAGGGCCTTCTCGACGATGCCGTCGGCATGTACGCGGAGCTGGGCAAACAGCACGCCAAGACTGTTGTCCGCGACGGTAAGACGGGGGCTCAGCTTTACAACGAATTGATCACCGACAAGCGCTTGATGCCGTATCTGGAAACGCCGACCTCGACGTGGACCTATCCGAAGCTCAAGGGCTCGGAAACGACGGGCGCCGGCGGCTCTTCCAGTCGCGCCAACCAGATGGATGTGGAGTTGCCGCCCGATGTGTTGCCGTTCTTCAAACGCAATCGCCTGTCGGTCGACATGAACGGCCGTAGCGGCAAAGGTTGGGCCCTCCGTGTTACCGATCGCGTGACCGGCGAAGAAAAATACTTGTCGGACGGCGTCGGCTATCCGGCCTGGGTGCACATGTTTCAGCAGCAAAATGTGCCGTACAACATCGTCCAGGTGAAAGGGCACGTCGCGGTGGTGACCATGCACAGCAACCATCCGCAGACCAACGCGCCGGTTGCCAAGGTTTACGCCTTCGACGTTGCGGACAAGAAGAAGTTGTGGGAAATCGACCTCTTCGGCACGACCCCGAGCCCGGCTGTCAACAACGGTCCGGTCAATCAGGTGATGGAGGTCGACGGCCTCCGCTTGACCTATGCCGACGGCTGGTCGATGAAAGTCGGGCAACAGTGGGTGGTCGAGACGACCTATACAGTCGTCCTCACCAAGGATGGTTTGGTCGCCAAGGATAATGCTCGCGGCACCGTGTTGTGGACCAAGGCGAACATGTCGCCGCGAACGCACATGGTCGGCGACGGCGAGTTCGTCTTCCTCTTCGATGTCAACCCGGACGGCGGCACCTCGCCGGTGCGTTGCTATCGCGCGGCCGACGGCGTCGAAGTCACCGTTCCGGACTCGTCGAACTCGTTCACCAACGTCAAGCGCGCCAAGTTCTTTGGCCGGCGCGTGCTCGCGTTCGACGAGGAAGCCGCCAAGAAATCCATTCGCCTGTACGATCTGTACTCCGGCAAGGACATTTGGAAGAAGGATGTCGGCGGCGACGGCTGGATGTTGCGGAGCGATGACGATGCCTACACCGGCTATGTGACCGCGACCGGCGACGTGGTTGTCCTGAACGCGGCCGACGGCAAGGAGATCTTCAAATCCAAGCTCGACGCCGGCAAGATGGGCAAACACCTGGACAAGGTGAACGAAGCCATGCTGTTCGCCGACAACGAACGCTTCTTCGTGATGTTGAACAAGCCGTCCGAGGGCGGCAACGCTCGCCTCGGTTATCAACCCGTGTTCACGCAGGCGATCCGGTCGGTTCGCGTGAATGGGATCATGTACGCGTTCGAGCGTACCACCGGCAAACGTCTCTGGTTCACAGACGAGCAACTCGACGACCAGAATATCGCCCTCGAGCAATTCGGCGATCTGCCCATTGTGATCGCGGCCACCGCGTATCAGAAGTTCGCCGCCAACGGCGCTTTCGAGGGGCAGTTCATGAAGTTCCAGGCCCTCGATAAGGTGACCGGCAAGTTGAAGTTTGCCAAGCAGGGCATCAATCAGGGCACGTATTACTCGATCGTGACCGACCCCAAAGCCGGGACCGTCGAAGTGCTGAACTACAGCGGCCACCGCATCCGCTTCGCACCGGATGACGGCAAGGTTGGGGCCGCCGACAGGCCGGCGAAAGACGGCGTCGCCACCAAGCCGATCGAGCCGGGCGTGGTCCCGGTTCAAGTCGCATTGCCCGCGATCAAGGTGGCGCCCGCTCCGGTCGCGGTGCCGAAGAAGTAGAGGAGTCGCGGTCTCTGGTGGTGAGTTGCACTGAGGCGGAGACCGAAGCGCAGCGAGGGCGACACCGTCGTCGGGGAGATGCGGCGTCGCCCTCGCTGCGCTTCGGTCTCCGCCAGTTTCCACCCTTTCCGGACGTGGAAGCTGGCGACAATCCGCCGGCATCAACATCCCATCGCGAATCTGAACGTAAGGCCCATCCAATCGCTTGCCGCCAGATTGGTACAACGCCGCCAGGCCAGCCACAATTAGCAGCACGCTCCCGAGCACCGGGGCGACGCCCGATCCCTTCTTCTTGAAGAATTGTTCCGCGTTTGCCTCTTCTTCCGCTTTCTCCCATGCGGCCATCTCGCGTTCCCCTTGCTCCCGGATAGCGTCGTCCAATTCCTCCTTGGTGACCGGCGGTTGGCCGGCGGCCTGGCGCTCCGCATTGAGCTTCTTGCGCACTTCGCGGCGCTCGGCGTCGCTCTCGCGCCGCCAGGGCGCTGAGTCGTACCATCCCGATTCCTGGTCTTCCAGCAGTATCCAGCCGCTCTTCGGCTTGCAAATCTCATAGCCCCACTTCATCCACAGCTCCATCACCTTCAATTTGTCCTTGCGGTCCTCGCTGCGTAGGAGGTTCTTCAAGTGCGAATGCACTTCGCCGTTGGTTTCCTCAAAGCGCCTGCGCGTGGCCGCCGGATAGAACATGTTCCACAAATGGCGGTAGCGGATCGGCCAGTTTTGACAGGTTGACGGTTTGCGCTGCACGCGCTGGGCCACGGCTTCCCAGGGATACCCCGCCGCCCGCATCTCGGCGGCGATCAGAAGAAGATGCTCGGTGCTCTTGCTCATGACCAGACTCCACCCGCAGGACGCGAGTTGAAGAAGAAAGTGATTGCGGTGTTCCACCGAAAGGAATGGCGGAACGAACTACTCGGTTCCGAAAGCGGAACGACCGACCGACGCCTATCCAATAATCGGCGCTGCGCGCTTGTCAAATGGAATTGAGCGAATTTTTGGGAGGAGGTGGAGCGAGTACGGGCGAAAGTCGCTGGCAGCCCAAGCGACGCGCTCCGCTAACGCGTCGCGGCTAACGGCAGAGTTGCGATTGCTTCAAGTCACCGGCGCCTCTTTGGGTCCCCGCCTGCCGGGAAGCGGTAATAGACCTCGAGCGTCAATATCGCCAGCGCCGTGGTTCCCAGCTTGCCGCACGATGTGCCGATGTAGCCACCATCTTTGTCCCAGCTTCCGCGCGTTTCATCGCCGCCACCCTTGTTTTGCAAGTCGATCAGCAAGTCGCGCATCTTCGGGTTCCAGAACTTATGCCAGTTGTCGCCACCAGCCCGGAACGCAACTTGGGTCGCGTAATAGTAGTAGTACATGTCGAGGTAGCTTTCTTTTGGCGGGTACTGCTTGAGGAAGTCGATCCCGTTCGCGAACGCTTTGTCGGTGACGTCGAGCTTGCCCATTGAGTTTCGACTGAGCAGTCCGACCGGGGTCAAGGTCTGCGACGCTCCCTTTTCGCGGTAGCCGTACTTCGCCCCACCATCGGTGGAAACGCTCATGAGGAACTTGTCTGCCTGCTTGAAGACCTTATCGTCGACGGCGATGCCGGCACGTTTCGCCGCGGACAGGGCCTGAATCTGCCACCCAACGATCGACGTGTCGCCTTCCATTTGCACCAACCCGAAGTAGCCCCACGATCCGTTCGCGCCTTGCGCCCGCACGATGAAATTCACGGCGTCGGCCGCTTTCTCCTTCACCTTGGCATCGTCGGCGCGCCAGGCCGCTTCGCAGAGTGCCATCGTGGCGATTGCATGTGCATACATGTCCGCCGTGCCAACCGACCCGTCCTTTCCCTGTTTGTCGAGGAGCCATTGCAACGCTTTTGCAACGGTCTTCTGATATTTGACGGCGTTCTTGTGATCCTCGCCGGCGCCCAGGAAGGGCAAGAGGGCTATGCCGGTTGCCGCGGCCTGGTCCTTTGAGGTGCCGTCGAATTCCCAGTGTCCGTCCGCCGTTTGCTGCCGTGACAGCCACGCGAGCCCACGGGCAACGCCGGCTTCGGATTCCGCGTTGGCGCCGCCGCGTTTCATGAGAAGATCGCGGCTCGGCTCTTCCTGGGCGCGGAGCACAGGCGCTAAGCTGGCAACGATAATCACGGCCGGTAAGAGGAATCGCAAGGGCGCCTCCAGCAAAACGTGAGTTGGGAAAATTGTCCCAAACCGGAGGCGGCATCGCAAGCAATTGTTTGGATCGACGATTATCCAACGCAAACAGCGTTCGCTTGCAGGAGCATCGCCGTGCGCCGATGGCCGTGCGCCTCGGCATGATCGATCGCCCGGCGACCATCGCCATCAGGAAGCAGTGCGTCGGCCCCGGCCGCGAGCAGGCAGCGGACCGCGTCGGTCGCGCCGTTGCGGGCGGCATGATGGAGCGGCGCGATGCCGAGCCGGCCGCTCAGGCGATTGAGATCGACGCCGGCCGCGATGAACGGCCGCAGCGCAGTCGCATTGGTGGCCGCGAACAAGAGCGGCGTAAAGCCCGTTCGCGTGGTGCGATACGGATCGGCGCCGGCCGCCAGCAGGACCGCGATGGCCGCGCGGCGCTGCTGGCGTGATGCGATCAGGAGAGCGGTGAAGTCATCGGCGTCCGGAGCGTCTACCGGCACGCCGAAGGCCAGGCACTCGCGGATGCGTTCGACGTCGCCGGTGCGCGCGGCCCGATGCAGGTCGGCCGAAGCGGTGAAATCGACGACGGTGTCCGCCGCCCGTTCCGGATGGCGCACGAATTCAAAGATCTCGCGCGTACCCAGTTGGCGGGCCCAGCGGCGGACACTGATGCCGGCCGCGTCGCGGTGTTCGACGTCGGCGCCGTGCGCGATCAACATGCGGACGATGTCCGGGTTGCCGCTCGTGATGCCGGCAATGAGCGGCGTCAACCCGCGGGCACCGATGCGGTTGACGTCGGCCCCACGCGCGAGCGTTGCCCGCGTGAGCGACACCACACCCGTCGCGGCGACGCCGAACAACGTGGTCATGCCGCGGACATTGGCGATTTCAACGTCGGCGCCGGCTTCGAGCAAGGCATGAAAGACGTCCGGCTCCGCGTGTTTGCCGGCCAGGTGAAGCGGCGTGTAGGCTTCTGGATCAGGTGCATCGACAGGTACACCATCCGTCAGTGCGGCGCGAACGGCATCGAGATCGCCCGTGATGGCGGCACGATGAAGGGTCGTGGTGGTTCCGCTTGAACAACGCGTCAGGGTCGTCATGACAACTCGTTGGCTGCAATGTCGAGGTGGTATGCAACCCTAGGACAGAGTGCGAAGAATGAAGGCGAATACAGGCGATTCGCGTGGGCAGATGTGTCAAGACGTGCGGGCAGGGCAAGGGATGCGGAGTCAGGCCCGCGGCAACAAACTGGCGACGGCGATCTTGGCGACTTGTTGCCCGCCGATCACGACGGGGACCGTATCGCCCTCGCGGTAGTCCGTGCGCACGCGATAGCCGGCGGCGTCGGCTGGATCAGTTGGCCCTGTGGGTTCGGCGTAGACCTCGATCTGGCGTTCCTGAAGGTTCACGATCCAGTAGATCGAGATGGATGCACGACCGTAGAGTCGCCCTTTGATGACTCGATCTGTCGACAGCGAGGAATCCGACACCTCGACCAAAAATCCAATGTCTTCCGGCTTCGGGTGGTTCGCCAAATAGGCATCCAAACCGCCAGACACAATGGCACAGTCTGGTTCCGGCTCGCTTTCGCCGATCAAAACTGCACGTTGGCTGCGAACGCGCCAGCCGGTTGGCAGCGTGGCTCGGATCGATTCCTCGGTCTTATCGAGCGCCGTATCGTGCGGAGTATTGCGCGGCATTTTCTGGACGATCCATCCTTCCAACAATTCGACGCGTTCGCTCTCCTGTAGCACGCCAATGTCGACCATTCGGCGGTATTCCGCGCGCGTCCAGTGCCGCAGAGTGGGCGAGTCGGCGCTGCGGGGGCTTTTGTAGACAATCGAACCATCAACCAATGCGACAGGCTCGTTTTCCTTGATAATTCCGGCTTCGATCATCCGTTGGAATTCATCCGCCGTCCACCTTCGCGTTGGCGGCGCACTGGGGATGCGCAGCGTCGAGGGCACCGGAAGAAAAGGCGGCAGCGTCGGCAGCGTTCCAATGGACATGCCAATTCCCCAATCACTTACCAATCATTTTATCAAACTCATCCTCGGTCAACACCTTCACGCCCAGCTCCTGAGCTTTGGCCAACTTGCTCCCCGTTTCGGCCCCGGCGACGACGAAGTCCGTCTTCTTCGACACGCTACCCGAGGCCTTGCCGCCGAGGGTCTTGATCAACGCCTCGATATCCGGACGGCTGTAGCGCGTTAGCGTCCCCGTGACGACGAGCGTCTTGCCAGCGAGGCTCACGCCGCCGACGGCGTCTGCGGCCGCCGCGATATTGCGTGGCTCTTCCGTCAGTTTTAGATCCAGCTCGCGGAAGTCCTCAATCATGTCGCGAGTTGCCGGCTGCTGGAAAAAGCCGTGGATCGCCTTCGCACGCTCCGGGCCGATGCCTTCGACTTGCGAGAGGCGTTCTTCGCTGGCGTCCTTCAAAGCATCGAGCGACAGAAACGCCTGGGCCAATTCGTCGGCCATGCTGTCGGCGACCATCGGGACACCCATACCGGAGAGCAAACGCGCGAGGCCGCGATCCTTGCTGGCGGCGATGCCTTCGAGCAGGTTGTCCGCCCATTTGCCGCTTGCCTTCTTCGCGTCCTTCGGTGGACGTGCCTTGAGCAAGTCCTCCTTCGTCAGGCGATACAGATCGGGTAACGATTCGATCAAGTCGGCGGCGACCATCTCGTCGACGATTGCTTCGCCCATGCCCTCGATGTCCATCGCCGTTCGGCGCGCGAATTGAAGGAGTTGGCGCTTGAACTGCCCGCCGCATTGGCCGCGTGGGGCCGTGCAGAAATACGCGGGACCATCCGCATCCTTCTTGGTCGGCGACCCGCACACCGGGCACGCCTTCGGCCAGTGGAACTTATGCTCGTCGCCCTTGCGGGCAGCCGTTTCGACGCGGACGACTTGCGGTATGATCTCGCCGGCCTTCTCGACGACGACCATGTCGCCGATGCGTATATCCTTCCGCTCCATTTCGTCGGCGTTGTGCAGGCTTGCTTTGCTGACGGTCGTGCCGGCGAGGCGCACCGGCGGATCGAAGTAGCCGACGGGCGTGAGTTTGCCGGTCCGGCCAACATTGACTTCGACGCGAGCCAGCCGGGTGATCGCCTGCTCGGCCGCGAACTTGTAGGCCCGTGCCCAGCGTGGGAACTTGCTCGTGTATCCCAGACGTTCGCGCTGTTCGTAATCGTCGACTTTGATGACCATGCCGTCCGTGTCGTATGGCAGGTCGTGCCGCTTCGTCGCCCAGGAATTGACGAAGTCAACAACCTCGTCAATGTTCTGGCACGTGTGCGTGTGCGGGTTCACGGGGAAGCCGAACTTCTTGAGCGTGTCGAGCGACTGATGATGCGAGTCGACTTCAACGCCGTCGACAGCGCCCAGCGCATAAGCGAACAAACGCAGCTTGCGCTCGGCCGACGCCTTCGGGTCGAGCAACTTCAGCGTCCCCGCACTCAAATTGCGGCAGTTTTCGTAGGGCTTCTCGCCCGCGTCAACACGGGCACGATTGATGCGGATCAGCTCGTTGCGCGTCATGTAGACTTCGCCGCGAGCCTCGAACAACTTAGGCGGCTTTGCCGCGTGCAGCTTGAGCGGCACGTCGGGCATCGTGCGCAGGTTGTGCGTCACGTCGTCGCCGCGCTCGCCGTCGCCGCGTGTGGCGCCGACGGTGAGCAGGCCGTTCTCGTAAGTGAGCGACATGGCGACGCCGTCGATCTTGAGTTCGACAACGTAGACCGGCTGTTCGCCACCCAGCAGCTTGCGCGTCGTTCGGTCCCACTCGCGCAACTCGTCCGCGTTGTAGGTGTTGTCGATCGACAGCATCGGCACGCGATGCTTGACGGTGCGAAACTCGTCGATGGGCGCTCCGCCGACGCGTTGCGTGGGACTGTCCGGCGTCATCAGTTCCGGATGCGCTTTTTCGATCTGCTGGAGTTCTTCGAGTAGCCGATCGAACTCGCGATCGGTGATTTCCGGTGCGGCGTCGACGTAATACTTGCGGTTGTGGTGCTCGATCTGTTCGCGCAAATGCGCGGCGCGTGCGGCGGAGGTTGGCATGGCGATCTCGCAAGCGATTTGTTTCGGGGATTTTGCCGCAAACGGCCTGAAGTGACAAGCTACGTAGCAACCGATTATTCGTCCGTGCCCATCAAGTAGCTTCGCAGGGCAATGTAGGCACGTGTGCAGCGCTCGCGCCAGGCCGCGTCGCCGAGCTGGCTGATCGACTGTGGCCGAAACACGACTTGCAGCAGCAGCTTGTTTCCCTTGCCCGGCTCCGTCTGGTGCATGTGCAATTCCAGCCACAGAGGCTCGGGCTTCTTGAGACCGAACCAGCCCGTGGCGGCTGGCCGAGCGACCTTACTATTGGGGCCAATCTTCATGCGCACGATGCCGGGGACGCTTTCAATGATCTGTCCATCCGCATCGTGGGCAAACCCCTGGAGCTTGACGACGGCAATCGACTCCGGCATCCAGGCTTCCATCAAGAACGTCAACGCATTCGGATCGTTAACGAGTTGCACGCCATGGGCGACCGGCCGGTGAACGTGCTCCGCCGGGCCGCTCATGCCGGATTGGTCGAGTGACAGTGCCGTCTCATACAGTTCCGCCAACTCGCGCGCTGTTTGCGGGCGATCGTCTGGGTTCTTTTCCAGACAGAGAAAGACGACGGCTTCGATCGGTGCCGGGATTACAACAGGTAACTTCAGGTCGCCAAACCGCGGCGGCATCTCCGTGGCGTGGGCGAGCATCAGGTCCATGCTCGATGGCCCGACGAACGGCAGCCGGCCCGTGAGCAGTTCGTACATCATCACGCCGACGGAGTAGAGGTCGCCGCGATGGTCAACGGGGTCGCCCTTCACCTGTTCTGGGCAAATGTAACCGGGGGTTCCGACGGCAAATTCAGCGCTGCTGGATCGATAGCCATTCTCGGCTTCTTGATCGACGAGCTTGGCGAGCCCAAAGTCCATGACCTTGATCTTTTCCCGCGGCGAATCGTGGTCGACGACCATCAGGTTGGCCGGCTTCAAGTCGCGGTGGATCAGCGCCTGGTCATGGGCGGCCTGAAGTACTTCACACAGCTGGCCAATGAGGCGTCCAAGGCGGGCGGGCGTGAAGCGGACGTTTCGCTGCAACAGTGATTCGAGGTTGATGCCACGAATGTACTCCATGACAATGCATGGGCCATCCGTGATCGAGGCATCGTGAAGGGTCACGGCATAGGGATGCGCAAATCGCGCCATGAGCAGAGTTTCGCGTTGAAAACGTTCGCGAAACCGCGGCTCGGCCGCCACATGGTCGTGCATGACCTTGATGACGACTTGCCGACCGAGATCGAGCTGGCGCGCCAGGTAGACCTTCCCCATGCCCCCTTCGCCAAGGAGGCGCACGGCTTCATACCGGCCCAGGAAGATGCGGCCAACCATTCCCGATCCCAGACGTTTTACGTTCCGACATGAGTCGTCGACAATCCTAGTGTACGTTCGGCCGGGTCGCCGTGAATCGCTGCGATCAATTAAGGTGGATTCTTAATCGTCGAGCGCGCCTTCGGAATCTCTGTCGCATGAAGAATTTCGGCTCATTCCTCAAAGGAAGGTCCAATGTCCGAGCGCTGGGTCACGTTCGACCGTTTTGGCACCCTCGTCGACTGGCGTTCGGGATTTGCCCGCTTGTTGCTTGAAGTCGCGGGTGATCGCCTGCCCGAATTCCTGCAATCCTATCACCGTCATGAGAAGATCGCGGAGGAAGTACGCCCCCATCGCCTGTATCGAAGTGTTCTGGAGACAGCCGTCCGTCGTGCGGCCGAGGAACTGGCGCTGCCGATTACGGATGAGCAAGCCACCGTTCTGGCGCGAAACTGGGGAAGCTTGGTCGTCTTTGCCGACGTGGAAGCGGAACTGGCCGTCTTCCGCGACGCAGGTTATCGGCTGGCGGTCCTGACCAACTGCGATCGCGATCTGTTTGCCGAGACACAGAAGGCGTTCCGCCAACCGTTCGATCTGGTCGTTACAGCCGAGACCGTGAAGGATTACAAGCCGTCATTTTCGCACTTCCGCCACTTCTACCGAGTCTCCGGCGTGGCCACGAGCGATTGGGTGCATGTCGCGTGCAGCTATTTCCACGACATCGAACCGGCAAAGGCGCTCGGCGTCAAACGCATCTGGATCGATCGCGACCGGACCGGCGAGGATCGGTCGGCAGCCAACGCATGGCTCCCCGATGCGCGTGGCTTAGCCACTACCGTGACGCGGCTCATGGATCAATCCGCGTAAATGCGCGTCGACTCCTGGCGGGTCACCGGTTCCGTGAGGCCGCCGGCCGTCAGCGTCGCCTTGAAGCGGGCGTCGCCTTTCTGCTTCGCCGTGACCGTCACCTTGTAGATCACGTCCCCGCGAGCCGGCAAGCGCTTGAGCACGTCGAAGACTACCTGGCCGTCGACGATGTCGAACTTGCCTGGCCCATCGGCGGCCTTGAACTTCATCAAAGGCGGGATCGTGCAAACCAACTTCAAGTCGGTCTCGTCCTTCGAGCCGGTGTTGGTTACACGAATTTCGTAGGTCGTATCGGAACCCACCTCGACCGGGTCGTCCGAGTCCGCGACCTCCATCGCGAGCGCGGCCAGGCCTTCCACGCGGGTAGCGAACGATTTCTCGGCCGACACGCCGCGGGCGGCCGTCGCCGTGATCGCGTGACTGAAGTCGCCGGCCCCGGAGGCGATCAACTCGCACTTCAACTCCTTGCTCACACCGGAGCCGATCTCGCCAATCGCCCAACGAATCGTCTTGGTGACTTCGTCAAACTTGCCGCTACCATCGGCACTCACGAACTTGAAACCGTTCGGAACCTTGTGAGATACGGCGACCTCAGTCGCCGCTGCGTCGCCAGGGTTCGTGACCTTGACCGTGTAGATCGCCTTGCGATCAAGGTAACGCAACTTGGGCCCGGCGATTTCCACGTCGAGCTTCGACTGCACGACATGAACCGTCGCGGTTCCGGCAGCCTTCAACGTGCCTTCGCCGGTGGCCGTCACTTCGCAGGCGTGGATGCCGGCCGCCTTCGCGACGCAAGGAATCTTGAATTCCCGCGTCTTGCCAGGCCCCAGGAGGCCGACCTCCACCAGTGGTTTCACGCCCTCGGCCATTTCGAGTCCCGTACCGAGTTTGAGCGCCAGCGTCACGCCATCGGCCGGGTGATCGCCCGGATTGCTGACGGCTACGATGACCGCGACCGCATCGCCCGGCATCGCGGTCGGCGGCGCTGTGACGGCCACTGCCAACTTGGGTTCACGCACTTGCACCTTGAGCGCACTCGACCCGGTCACGGTCACCCATGCCGAACAAATCATCTCGCCGGTACCCGGTGGAATGAGCTTGAACTTGACGCTCTTGTCTTTGCCCGGCTGCAACGTGCCCAGGTCCCACATCAACACCGTGTCGGACCCTGCGGACTTCGGCTCGGACTCGGTCACGCGAGCGCCCGTTGGCACTTTGACTTGAACGATGACCTTGTGCAGCGGGATGATGGCCGTGTTGCGTGCGACGAGCGTGAACTCGGCTGGCGACCCCACTTTGAGCGCCGTTGGGCCGAACCACTCGAGGGTGACGGACGAATCTTGACGAGCTACCGGGTCCGTCGACCTCGGCTCGTCCGGCTCCGGATGCTCCTTCGGAATGAACACCACCGGCTTCACAGGCTCTTTGGCCGGCGCGGCCTTGCCGGGTGGCGGCGGCAGCGGCGGCAACTCGCCGGGATCGCCTTTGTCGAGCACGCGGACCGGCTCACGTGTCGGCGGCGCATCGGGAATCCCGTTGCGAATGGTCGGCTTTTCGAACGGGTCGTCGATTGGCTGCGGACGGGCGCCGGGGATCTCCACCTTCACTGGTCGGCTCGGCTTGGGCTGTGCCTGCCCGAGCGTGGCCCAACCCACGAGCCCGATCCCCAGCGCAACCACCCCGGCGACGGCATGGAACGAACGCATCGCGCCTCTCCCGGGTCCCCCGACCCAATGGCCCGCAGTATGCAATGACTTCCGGCGTTTACCCGCACACCGGCACGAGCGTCAAGACGAGTCGCGCAGTCGCAGCGAAAAGGGTGCAGCCAAAATCTCTTGGGTCAGGCCGCGGCCCAGTAGGCGTGCCACTGGACGGAGTTTCGGACACAGACCAAACTCGCCATGGGTCGCACGTTGCCGAAGTTCCACCGCGCCCCGCGGCACTTCAGACGCAGGCCCAGCGTCTTCGCCTGCCCTTCCACGACGCCGCTGCCGATCGCTTTGCCCTGCGCCAACATGGCGCGGTAGTTCAAGCGGTCGACATGCTTGGCAAAATAGTTGAGCATCTTGTCCGTGGCCTGCCGCCGTCGCTCACGCTCGGCTGGATCGTCCACCGCTAACAACTCACCCGCCCAGGCACAGATCCCCGACCAGCCATCGTGCAACAGCAGGCTCCGCCCACGCTCGAACGCCGCTTGCGCCGCCATAGTGGTTTCGCCGAAGATGCGCTGCGCGCACAAACTGAGCCGCTCGGCCGCGTGATAGATGTCCAGCGTCTGCGTGCAGCCGGTCAGCACGCGGTTGACCGACTTCCAAATCCAGCCGGCGCCGTCGCCCAGGGCCTGGACCGCGGCAAAGGCCTGGACGCCCAGACGTCGTAACGGGGTGCGCCACGTCCGGCGGAACGCCTTCGACGTGGCAATCATGGCGAACGCCAACACGATTGTCGCCCCCGGCAACACGCGGGTATCCCATTGGTCCGGCGTCGCCGGCTTGGCGGCTTCCCGCTTCGAAACCACCGCGATTTTCAGGTCTTTCCAGCCTTCCTCACGGGTGTTCACTTTGCCGGCATCGGTCGCAAACTCGACTGCGCCGGCCGCCTGACGGAACGCAGTCGCTGTGGCTTCGTCCTGCGGCTGGAACCGCGCCATCGCCTGGCCGTGGGCTTGCACCAGCTTCCGTAGCGTCTCGGCTGCGATCAACACGCCCAGCATCGCGTCGAGGTGTTCGCTGGCCTTGTCGAACGACCCGTCGGCCGCCAACCGACAACCATGCTTTTGCACCGTCTTGCTGAACCGGCCGTCCACACCCAGCACGTCATCGGCGGCATAGGACCCGGCCACGCCGCAACGGCACTGCCAATAACGCCGCGTCACCGCGAGGACGCCGACGGCGCTGACGAGTTGCCGGGCCTTGGGTCCGCGATTCTCCTTGGCCTGGCCGCAAGCACAGACCCGGAGCGGCGCCCCTTTTTTTCGGCGGCCGCGATGCGCCGGTCGACCGCATCCGCCAGCAACCGCTGCTGCAGTTCGCGGCCGCCGTTGACGACGGCCGTCTCGCAAGCGTCGAACACCGTCCCGTCCGGAGCGGTCAAAGCAAGCTGTTCGAGTTCCTCTTGGAGAGCCAGAGTGCGGCGGAGCAACTCGGCCTGGGTCTCGGTACATTCAAACGTGTAGGTGGCACGAGTCATCCGACATCCTTGTCAGCGGGGCGAACGACCCTTGCCTATCTACCCTAAATCACGCCATCACCACCAGAGGAATTGGTTACACCCCCCGAAGCCGTTCGCGTGGAAGTTCACTCGACAGAAAATGTTGGCCTGGTTAAAACGTGCGACACCGCATTTTTTGACCGCTCCCGTGGCCTAGAGCCGAAAGCTACGGCAACCACGACGTTATTTGTGAAACGGACCACTTAGC
>DATANR010000270.1:0-7048 GCA_036266155.1 Gemmataceae bacterium
TCGCCTCTTCGGTCGACGAGACAAACCGAGTAGCCATGATGGCATCCTGCCAACGGTTTCCTTATTCAGACCAGCAAGGCTACCGAAAAAGCAACGTGCCAAAAAGACCAAACAGGGAAGTTAATAAGTTACAAATCCTTATTCAAACCCGTGCTGCTTCCGGTGGTACGGCCCATCGAAGTCAATCGTTGACTTGAACCGCTCATGGCGGCCGTCGCCGGCGTGCGGCTTCACCTTGGCTAATAGAGTTTCCAGTTCCTTGCCTTCCATTGGCTTGAACGTTCGGGCCGTGGCGATGTTCTTCTTCAACACGTCCATCGAGTCCATACCCAACACGACCGATGCCACCGGTTGGCTCAGGGCGAAACGGTGCGCCTCCTCGGCGGTGCAGACGCCGTCGACGACGAGCTTGCCCTTGCCGCCGCCGAGGCTCTTCATGCCGATGACGGCCGTGCCTTGCTTCTGTGCGAGCGGGCAAATCGTCTTCACGAAACTCCGATAGAAGTGGTCGGCGACGTTGACCGGCATTTGCACCGTATCCCACTTGTGGACGGGCAGCATCTTTTCGTGGATGAGCGGCGACTTGTGCCCGGTGAAGCCCACGAAGCGGACCTTGCCCTCTTTCTGCATCTTGAGCAGCTCGGCGAGGCCGCCCTTCTCAACAACCCACTCCGGATCGTTGTCCCAGTTGATTTCGTGCATTTGCACCAAATCGATGACGTCCGTTTGCAGGCGGCGCAGGCTGTCTTCGATCTGCGAGCGCACTTCCTTGGCCTCGCGCGAGCAGACCTTGGTCATCAGAAAGATCTTCTTGCGCCATTTGCCGCTGTCGGCCGCGAGGGCCTTGCCCATGATCTCTTCGCTGCCGCCGTCGTGATAGTCCCAGCAGTTGTCGAAAAAGTTAATGCCCTCGTCGATCGCCGTGTGCTGGATGCGGATGGCTTCTTCCTTGTCCTTCACGTCGCCGATATGCCAGCCTCCCAGACAGACGATGGAGACTTTGGCGCCGGTGTTGCCGAGCGGCCGTTGCGGGATACCGGGGGAGGGACCATCCTCGCCGTGAGTCGTGGAGGAGAGTGCGATTGCAGCGGTGCCGGCGAGACCGGTCTGGAGGAATTCGCGACGGGTTTCGGATTCAGACATGATCGGCTCCACGGGCGGAGTAACCAACGGTGGGCAACACCGAAGGTACCGCGCCGCGGAGCCGATGACAACTGTCGAGCGCAAGCTATTTCTAACGGCGATCGTGGACGTCGACGTTGCTCGTTGCCGTGATCGTGTCCTTGCCGTGTCCGCCGAAAACGTCCGCGTTCAGGCTGCTGAGTCCATCCGCATTCAACACGCTCAGCGCGACGTCGTCTTTGCCATTGCCGCCGCTGAAGCATGCGGTCAAGTTGCCGTTGCTGAAGACCGTCCCGCCGGTCTCGGACTCTTCGTAGGAAGACAGCGCGATATTGCCCACGACTGTGTCCTTGCCGTTACCGCCGCTCGCGAAGAACCTGGCGGTTCCGCTTAAGAAACCGCTGTAACCCATATTGAGCGTGTCGTTGCCGTTGCCACCCGCGAAGCCGACCACCAGCACACCGCCGCCGTAAACGTCAACGCCGGCGGTCTCGAGTGACAGGTTGTCATCGCCATTGCCGCCGTCGGCGCCGATGCGCAATTTGCCGGTCGCACCAATGGGCGCGTGCAGTGAAGCAATAAACGAATCGTTCTGGCCGCCGAGATCGGCATCGACCGTTCGGAGGCTGTCGAGTTCGCCGTTCAGCTCGTAAACGATGCTGTCGGCGCCGTTGCCGGAGTCGATGACAATGTGCTTGACGACACCCGTCGATTGAAAAGTCTGATTGTCGATCTGAACAAAGATCGAACCGGGATTGTTCGTGCCGTCGTCGCTCACGATGATGGTGTTGGCATTCTTGTTGCCGCTAATGGTCACGGTGCCATGGCATTCCACGAACGGCACGTTGACGCTGGGCAAGGCCCGTTCGCCGAGCACTTCCAGGCGCGGCTTGATCGATCGGCATGGACGTCGGAAACCCATCGATGAACTCCCACAAATGAGATGAACAACGCTGTGGTCCCGCGCCGACAGTGGGCGAGCGGCGACCGACCAGCGGATGAAAATGACGGGTGATTCAACGAGGGGTGGGCAAAGGTTCGACCGGCCACGATCGCGTCGCGGCCCGTCGATGGTGCTTGAACCGAGCCTACATCACGGCCCGGCAAGGAAACCGACAAAATGTCGAAATCGTGTCCGCGAGTAATTTCATCGACAAGAGACTTGAACTGCGAGCAAAGACGCCTCGCGTACTGCCTTACTTTTGCACCCACCCCACGGCGTCAATGACGACATATCCATCCACATCTTCGTTCGAGATGTTGACATTGCCATTCGTCCCCTGATCGAACAAGAAAGTGCCGACGGATACAAAAAAATCTTTGCCGCCCGGCGACTTCTGTTGGTTCAGCTTGATCTTGGACGAGCCGCCGGCGTGGTTGATGGTGACCTGCACATTCGTCGCTCGATTCGGGTTTGCCGAATAGTAAACGCGCACCTCGTACTTGCCGGCCTTCGACAAGTCGGGCGTGAACGTCGCCGACTGCTTGCCGTCCTTGGTCCCGCCGTCGTGGCGGTAGCCCTCGCCGACGAACGGGCCAATGGCGCTGCTCTTCGATTCAAAGCCGACGCGCTTCGCTTGCTCATCGTCGACGACGATCCCCGGCAGCGTCTTCGGATCGATGCCGCCGGCCTTCTTCACTCGCGGTAGATCGAGCACTTGCTTGTCCTTCAGCAGTCGTTCCTTCAGCTTCGCATAATCGACCTTCTGCACGGCCACCTTGTCATCGATGGCGATGCACGCCGCGGTCGCGGCGCTCTGGCCGAGGACCATGAACACCGGCTCCATGCGGATCGAGCCATAGGCGATGTGCGAACTCGACAGGCAGACGGGCACGAGCAGGTTCGGACACTCGCCGACCTTGGGAACAATCGATTTGTAACTGATCTGATACGGCCCGCCGGGGCTGACTTGGATGTCACCCTCATTCTGCACGAACCCCTCCGGCGTCACATAGCGGCAGCAATTGTGCGAGTCCATGTTGTAGGAGCCCATGCCGATCGGCTCGGGCGTCACGCGCGTTCGCCGGCAGTCGGCCTCGGTCATCACGTAGTCGCTGACCATGCGCCGAGCTTCGCGAACGTAGATCTGGTGCGGCCAGTTGCCGTTGTCGGTGAACTCGTCCTTGGCCAGGCCCCACTTGGCCATCTCATCGCGAATCTTCTGCGGCACGCGCTTGTGGTTGGCGAGTGTCCACATGAGGCCCTTCTGATACGACTCGTGCTCCTTGATGATCTTTTCGCGCTCGTTGAACTCGGCGTCTGCATACTTGTAATTCTGGCCGATGAAGTCAGTGCTGACGGCGCAGTTATTGTTCGTGTCGGTCTTGCCATTGGGCAACATGTCCGGCTTCATCGGGAAGCGCAGGTCGCCGGCCTCGAGGTTGCGGAAGAGCAGTTCGTACTTCGCCTCGTCGTAATCCTCCGGCTTCGGGAACGGGACCGAGTTCTCCTTGACGTTGCTCATGCACATGCGGAAGCAGAAGGCCTGGAGACGATGATCGCCCTCACCGTCTTTCGGGAGCGGGTTCTTTTCAATGCCAAAAAGCAGGCCGCTCTTCGGGTCGCCTGGCTTCACGAACGGATCGACTTTCACGGTGAAGCGATGATTGTGCAGGTTCTTGGCGGCTTCGACGCCATTGAGCGATTCGCCATACTTGGAGTTGGGCTCGCGGCCAGCCGTAACGGTGACACTGGTCATGGGCATCAGGACTCCTTCATAGGTGGCATCGATAAATACTTTGGCGGCGAACCTCTTACCCGAAAACATCAGGATCGACGGGATGCCCGGATTATCCACTTCGTACAGCTTCGCCTTAACGACTTCGCCGGTGATCGTTTCGACCTTCGCCTCCTTCAACATCTCCCGCAAAATCTGCTCCGCGACGTGCGGCTCGAACGTCCACATGGCGTCGTCGGCGGGCCGATAGCCCTTGAAATCCTCGCGCTTGCCGAACTTCCACGACTCGGGCTTGTCGTAGTGCTTCTTGACCCGCTGATAGAACTCGCGGGCGATGCCGCCGATGGCCGCCTTGTCGCCGGAGTCGGTGAAGCCGAGGCCGCCGGAGGTCAGGCCGCCGATGTGATTCGACGGCTCGATCAGGACGACCGACTTGCCCATGCGGGCCGCCTGAATCGCAGCCGCGACGCCGCCGGCCGTGCCGCCATAGACGCAGACATCGGTGTCGGCGCAGGCGTGTGAAACGAAAAACACGAGCGTGAAAAGAGTGCAACGAAACATAGTTGGCTCCGCGCTGCGGTCAGAATACGACCGCTTTTGTTGGGGGTGTATTGCACCACTTTTTCTGAGGTAATCCTCGGCGCAACATGTTAACTATGCTGCCGATACATCGAAAATGAATTCAAAGAGCGCCAACCCCATGCACCCACTGGCGCTCTTCGTGGCGCTCTTTGATTGGCGCTCTTTGAATTTGTCGCCATTTGAACGTTCACATCCACCTTTGAGCTTCATTTGATCGAATTCAGATACGCCAGCAGGTCCGCCATCGCGGGGATATCGATTTGCTTCTCCAATCCCTCGGGCATGTAGCTCAGGCCCAGGCTACGGAGGTTCTCGACGTCCTTGCGCGCGATTGATTCCGATTGTCCGTCGGGCCGGCGAACGGTGATGCCGGTCGCGGTTTCGGCCGTGAGCATGCCGGTGACCACGCGGCCGGATTTGGTCTCGACGGAATATGCAAGATACTGCGGCTTCACCTCGCGATTGGGGTCGACGATGGCGAGCAAGACGCCTTCGAGGCCGCGATCGCGGATGGCTTTCAAGTCGGCGCCGACGTCTTCGCCGACGCCTTCAAGCTTGTGACACGCGGCACAGTTGTTCTTGAAGACGAGCTTGCCCTTCGCCGCGTCGCCCTTGATGTCGAGGGCCTTGCGATATTCGTCGAACACTTTCTGTCGATCGGCCGGCGCCGCAAAAAGCTTGGCGGCGCGCGGGCCGATGTTGCGGGCCGGCGATTTCTTCAAGAGCGCCACGCGCGCCGGGTCGACGTCGGCCCGAGCGACCTTGCGTGCCTCGACCGCATCCAGGAAGGCCGGCACCCAGTTGTTGCGGCTCAGCATCACCTCGGTAGCCGTCGCCCGCACCTTCGGTGTCATCGCCGCCCAGGCTTCGAGGATGATCGTCGGCACGCGTTCGTCGCCGAAGCGGCCGAGCGCTTCGAGCGTGGCCACCTGAATCGCCGGCGGCTGGTTTGTCTTCAACGTTTCGGCCAGCACGATCGCGGCATCGCGAAACGGCAGAATTTGCAAATCGCGGATGGCGTCGATGCGCGCCGAGTCAGGCTTCGCCACATCCTTGGCGGTCGTGACCGCCTCTTTCACCAGGCGTTCTTGCAGTCCCTTCACGGCCGCCTCGTTGTTCGGATCATCGAAGAACGACTGCGTCATCCCCGAGCCATGCGTGCGGACGACACGGAGCAAGGCCCGCGCGAGGACTGGATTGGGCCGAACGGTCCGCGAACCATAGGTAAGTGCGGAGATCGCGTTGAGCATGATTCCGGCATGCTCGCCCATCGGCTCCGTCACGACTTGTTCCGCCAGGGCAAGCAGGAATGCGGGGCCATCGGTGGACTCGCAGAAGAAACGCGAGTCGGCGAGATTGCCGAACACGGAGCCGTGGTGCTCGGCGGTCATGCCGGTCAGGAGGGCCAAACGCATCCATGGATTGTCGATGTCCTTGATCGCAAGCTGAACGAATACGGCGGCCTCGCCTTGAATGGTCCGCGACGGATCAGTCGATTGAACGTGGATGTGCCGGAGCGAGTGCGCGATCTGGATGCGCACGTTAATGTCGGCATCCCGGCGCAGTTCCCAAACATCGAAGGCACTCAGCGTACGCTTGTGTTCAGCGTTGGAGTCTTCACATAGTCGAAGCGTGTGCTCGCGGATGCGCGGATCGGGATCGCGAAGCATTTCTTTGAGCAGCTTGTCGTCGGCACCCGGCACCGGGACAAGTGCATGCAGTGCATGTAGCCGGCCTTGCGGCGTCTTGCCTTTGCGAGCGACTTCTTCGAGTCGACGAGTGGTGGCGTCGCCAAATGGCCGGCGCTGATACAGGAGGCGACTAGCGGTATCGCGATACCAGGCATTCGGGTGCTCGAGCAGGTCGACAAGTTCGACCGACTCGAGTTTGCTGAACTTCGGCGCGGCCGGCTGTTTGAAGTTCTCGGGCACGATCCGCCAGATGCGCCCCTTGTCGATACCCGCGGAGGGGTCGACGGTCTTCAACACCTGCGGAGCGAGAAATGCGGCCCCCTCGATTAATTCGCGGTACATGTCGATGACGTACAAGCATCCATCGGGCGCGTTGGCGAACTGCACTGGTCGAAACCAAACGTCGGTCGATGCCAGGAACTCACGCTCGGCGTCGGCCCGCTCGGCGAGGGGCAGCGATCCATTGGGTTTGACCTTGGCGCGGAAGACCAGGTTGTTCGCGGGCTCGCCGACAAATAGGTCGCCGCGATACTCCGGTGGGAACGCGTCGCCGCGATAGACGGTTACACCGGTGGCCGACGTGAAGAAGCCAGAGGGCGAGCCGCCTTCATCGGAGCCCGGTACCTTGCCATCCTTTCGGAGTTGCGTTCGCAGCGCCCGCCACGGTTCCACCTCGCTGATGCGGTGCAGCTTGGTGAACTTGCCGCTCGGCAGCACGTTGACGGCTGCCGGCGGAGCCTGCACCATCGTGTTGTCTTTGAGATAGCGAGCGTCGTAGGCGATCGTGTGAATCGGGTCCGAGTTGCCGGAAACGTACACCCGGCCCCAGTCGTCGATCGACATGCCGTGTTGTCCGCCGCCGCTGGTCAATGTGAATGCGTTGGTCTTGGGATCGAGCAACACGTTGGTCGAACGCAGCAAAGCGGTCGAACTATCGGGCATTTTGATCTCGCCGCCATCCAGGCCCGTCGAGAT
>DATANR010000271.1:0-5074 GCA_036266155.1 Gemmataceae bacterium
CTGTTCATCCAGACCGCGCTCAAATTCTTTGATGATCCCGACCCGATTGCGGGCAGCCCGTGGGAACGCGGTGAACGACTGGCCCGGCTCATCCGCCAGCACCGCACGCTACTCGTCCTCGATGGCATCGAGCCACTGCAATACCCGGTGAACGACCCGCAAGCCGGCCGGCTCAAGGATCAGGCCCTCGAAGCTCTGTTGCAGGGCCTCGCCGCCGACAACCCGGGCCTGTGCATCGTCACCACGCGCGAGCACCTGAAGAACATCGAGAACCAGGCGACGACCGAGGAGCAGAAGCTCGACAAGCTCGTGAAGGACGCGGCCATCGCCCTGTTGCGGCACTTGCAAATTACCGGCACCGAAGCCGAGATGGAGGCGGCCTGGAAGGACGCCGGCGGCCACGCGTTGACATTGCAACTGCTCGGCCGCTTCCTCGCCGACGCCCACGGCGGCGACATCCGCCATTACAAGGAAGTGAAATTCGAGGACGCCGATCTGGAGCGCCAGGGCCGATCAGCCTTCAAGGTGATGATCGCCTACGAACGCTGGCTACAATCAGCGGGCCCGGAACGGCAACGCGAACTGGCGGTGCTGCGGCTGACGGGGCTATTCGATCGGCCGATGTCGCGCGATTGTCTGCAAGCCCTGCGAGCCAAGCCAATCATCCCAGGTCTGACGGGCGCGCTAGTAGGGCTGCAAGACCCACAGTGGAACATCGCTCTGAATCGACTAAGCGACTTCGATTTGCTCTCGGTGACTTCGGAAGCTATCGACGCCCATCCGCTGATCCGCGAATACTTCGCTAAGCGGTTGAAGGAAACTCGGCCAAGCGCGTTTAAGGAAGCCCATTCGCGGCTGTACGATCACCTGTGCAAGAAAACGCCCTTCCAGCCCGATACGCTTGACGGCTTACAACCACTTTATCAAGCCGTCCTTCACGGCTGCCTCGCTGGGCGGCAGCAGGAGGCGTGCGACAATGTCTACTACGCTCGGCTTGAACGTGGAAATGAACATTACAGCTCGAGTACATTCGGAGCCGTCGGGGCGGACCTGTCTGCAGTGGCTGCGTTTTTTGACGAGCCCTGGAGCCAAATCTCCTCGAATCTTCGTAAAGCCGACCAAGCTTGGTTGCTTCATGAGGCCGCGTTTTGCCTCCGGTCCGTCGGCCGCTTAAACCTAGCGCTGCAGCCGATGCGGGTCGGATTGTCCATGCGAATTCAGCAGCGGAATTGGAGGCAAGCATCCATAGGGGCAGGCAGCCTTAGCGAATTGGAGGTGACACTGGGTCGGCTTACGAACGCTGTAGCAGATGCCAACCAATCTATTGCCCACGCCGACCAAAGCGGCGATTTGGACCAGCGACTACTGAATCGCACAATAGCTGCGGATGCGATGCACCAGTCCGGCCAGCACTACGAGGCCGGTACGCTCTTTAGTGAAGCCGAACGCCTGCAGAGAGAAGACGAGCCGCAATACCCCATGCTTTACTCGCTGTCTGGTTTCTGGTATTGCGACTGGCTTTTGGCCCCCGCTGAAATTGCCACTTGGCGAGCACTTCTTCAGAGCGCAGGTGTTCCGCACAGTGTGCATGCTGATGAACAAGATAGCCACGTCGAAACTTGCAATGAACTCAATTGCCGCGCACAAGTTACGTTGGAATGGATGATTAAGGGCCGGGGGCCGTTGCTGACCATTGCAATTGAGCACCTCACGCTAGCGCGGGTTGGACTCGTTCGGGAAATGCTCGTAAGCTGGTTGCCGCAGTCTACGCTTCACCTACCACATGTCACCGCCGCAGTTAACGGCCTCCGCGCGGCGGGAGCGGTCGAATTTCTCGCCCGTGGCCTCCTCACCGCCGCCCTGTATCACTTCGTCCGCGGCGATCACGCTTCAGCCCGCACGGCCCTCGACGAGGCCCAGCAGATCGCCGAGCGTGGTCCGATGCCGCTGTATCTGGCCGATGTTCACCTGCACCGGGCCCGGCTGTTCCGCGACAAAGCGGAACTGGCGAAGGCGGCGAAGCTCATTCGCGAACTGGGTTATGGCCGGCGTTACGAGGAACTCGAAGACGCCGAGGCGGCCGCCAGACAATGGACCACCGCATGACCCGGAAGGAGTTGTCACGACGAGGCAGCGCCGACCATGACCCAACGTCGCCTTTTTCTATCGATGGTTTCGGACGAGTTCCGATCCTGCCGCCAACTGCTGGCAAAGGATCTGGAACGCGGCCAAGTCGAGGTTGCCACCCAGGAAAAGTGGGGCACGCTCGGAAGCACCACACTCGAGAAACTCGATCACTTTCTCTCGAAGTGCGACGCGGTCATTCACGTCGTAGGAGATGGCATCGGTTACATCCCGCCGCCTGATCCGATCGATCAACTGCTCGCGAAACACCCTGATTTTCTCGAATCGCTTCACGAGCGCGCCGGCATGACTCGTGAACTGCTCGGCCAATGCTCATACACGCAATTCCAAGCCTATTTGGCTATCTATTACCACAAGAAGGACCCGCAAAAATGCCGGTTGCACATTTACCGGCCCGACCCAAGCGCGCGTCGCGAGCCGGGCTTCAAACCTGACAACGCGCAGCGCGAAAGCCAGCTTCGCCATTTCGACCGCATCCGCGCCCTGGGCCGCGACCGCGACGTTTTTCTCACCGACGAACGGCTCAGCAGCTTTGTGCTAGCCGACCTGAACGATATCCTGCCGCCGCGCGAACCACACCTCGACGTGCCGCCCACCAAGTTGCGGCACACGGCCGAGCGTCTCGTTGGCCGCGATGTCGAGTTGAAATTGCTTGACGAGGCGTGGAACGATCCGAGCTGTAATATCGCGATAGTGCGCGGCAAGGGTGGCGAGGGCAAGACCTCGCTCGTCGCGAGTTGGATGGCCGAGCTGGCGGCCAAGAACTGGCGGGGGGCAGAACGCGTCTTCGATTGGACCTTCTACAGCCCGGGCACCAAGGAGCAGAGCACCGCCTCGGCCGACACGTTCATTCAGACCGCACTCAGAGATTTCGGTGACCGTGAACCGCTCGGCGGCGGCCCGGGGGAGCGCGGCGCACGGCTGGCAAAACTGATCGCTGACCATCGGTGGCTCTTGGTCCTGGATGGCTTGGAACCATTGTAGCATCCGCCAGGGCCCATGCACGGCCAACTGAAAGACCCTGGCATGGCGGCCCGGCTTCTGGGCCTGGCCGCGAAGAACGCGGGACTGTGCGTCGTGACCACACGGGAAAAAGTCGATGAGGTCAAGCAATTCCACGGCAAGACAGTCAGGGACCATCCACTGGATTTTCTGTCACCCTTGGCGGGTGCTGCCCTTCTGCATTATTCTGGTGCAACGCGCGCAGGTGATATTCCGATTTGGCCTGACGACGCGGAATTGCAGCAAGCAAGCCGCGAAGTCCGCGGCCACGCCCTCACCCTGTTCCTGATGGGCCAATACGACTGTGCGCGGCGTGACGGTATCGGCCGGCCATGCGGTCGCGTCCGACGAGCGAGGTGGTTGGCTCGTGCCCAAGAAGGACCTCGTCGGCGTCTTGCAAGTGTTGCTGCAGGAGAAGCGACTCAAGGTGGCACCGGCCTTGGACCAGGCGCAGACGCTTGCCGAGGAATTGCAGCAATTCCAGATGAGGGCAATCTCGCTCGATCCGTCGGCTGTCGAGTGGCGGGAGCGGCCGCACGATGATCTGGTGCTGGCCGTCGCTGTGGCGGCGTGGCAGTCGGAGCAGTATACGCCGGCCTTTGTCTTGTTTGTGGAGTCCGGGCCGCCGCCGGAGCCACCACGGTTGTTTTCGCGGCCGTGGTGAGGATGGTGATGGCCGTTGAGTGGCGGGAGCGACCGCACGATGACTTGGTGTTGGCCGTGGCGGTGGCGGCGTGGCAGGCCGAGCGGCACGTGCCGGGGTTCTTCATCAAGGTAGTGTCGGCCGGCGCCACCGTTCGGCCCGAGAGGTTGACTCGGTGGTGATCGGGGAGCAGCCCGTCGGCGGACGCACCACGATGGGCCGCGAGCGGGACGATTGCCGTCCCGCCCGTCTCGGGTCTCTCGGGGCCCGGCCACCCTGTGGGGGGGCGGGGCAACTTCCGCGACGCTTCGATTCACTGGCCGTACCCAATCCCGTTCCGTGGGGGCCACAGATCCGCAAACCGACACTTTTCTTAAGAGGGCTGACACTTTTCGCGGCCCGATCTCGATTGACAGGGTAGGCGGGCGGGCCGGAGCCGGTCGCCGGAGTCGCCCCCCGGATTTCCAGGCAGTCGCCGGACTCTCCCCGATGACGCAGCGATCACGGGCCACTCACCCCACCCCGCCGGACGCCGCCGGCCTCCAAGCCGCGGCCCGGGCAGCGGCCTACGCCGACCTCCTGGACGACCACGACGGGACCGCCGCCGACGGGGCCCCGCTGCTGACCGAGCCGGGGGTAAGCCATGTGCGCCGCCTCGTCCTGGCCGCCCGCGCCGGCTCGGCCGGGCCCCGCGGTTCCGGCCTCCCGCTGCCGCACTGGGACGGGGTGCGGCGGCAGTTCTGGCTGGGGCCCCAACTCCTGCGGCAGTTCCGCCGGCCGGCCCCGGCCCAAGTGGCTGTCCTGGCCGCGTTCCAGGCCGCCGGGTGGGCGGCCGGGCACGCCCCGGACCCCATTCCCCGCGAGCCGGGCGACACCGAGGACGAGGCCCGGGACCGGCTGCACGAGACCGTCAAGAACCTGAACCGGGGGCTCCCGCCGGGGACCATCCGGTTCCGGACGGACGGGGGCACCGGGTTGTGGTGGGAGTACGCCCCGCCCCCCATCCACACCCGACCGACACCGGATTTACACCCGACCTACCCGTTGTAATCCGGGCCCGCCCACGGTACCGTCGTTTGGGCCGGAGGACACGGCCCCCACCAGGGCCGCCCCGCGCCATTCCGTTCCGAGGTGTTCGGGGACTCAGGATTTGTAACTTATTAACTTCCCTGTTTGGTCTTTTTGGCACGTTGCTTTTTCGGTAGCCTTGCTGGTCTGAATAAGGAAACCGTTGGCAGGATGCCATCATGGCTACTCGGTTTGTCTCGTCGACCGAAGAGGCGA
>DATANR010000272.1:0-12840 GCA_036266155.1 Gemmataceae bacterium
GTCTGGTCGAGCGGCACGCGGTCGCAGTATTGGAACTGGGCCATGAACGGGGCCATGTTCCAGATGCTCGCGCACGGCATCAGCTCGGCCGGCATGTTCTTCGTCGTCGGCGTCGCCTACGAGCGGGCCCATCACCGGGAGATCAGTCGATTTGGCGGGCTCATGTCGTCGATGCCTCTTTATGGCGGCCTGAGTGCCATCTTGTTCTTCGCATCGATGGGGCTGCCAGGACTATGCGGGTTCGTCGGCGAAGTGTTCGTCGTACTTGGAACCTGGAATTATCAGCCCGGCCTCGCGATTCCAGCGATCCTGGCGACGGTCCTCACGGCCGGGTACCTCTTGTGGACCTGGCAGCGCGTCTACTTGGGAGTGAACCCTGCGACGGCGGACTATCCGGATGCGAGCGCCCGCGAGGCTGTCGTGTTGATCGTGTTTTGTGTGCTGGCCATCGCTCTAGGCGTGCTGCCGCAAACGCTGGTCCTGAACTGGATGGAGCCGAGCGTCACGTGGCAGGTCGAGAACCTGGCGCGGCTGGGGCCGTAGAAACGTGCTTACACCGGCGCCTCTTCCGTCTCCGCGCCGCCTCGCATTTGCGTCCATTGCTCATGTGAGATGAGCACTTCGCGGGCTTGGGCGCCGTTATAGGTTCCCACGATGCCATCTTCGGCCATGAAGTCGATGAGCCTGGCCGAGCGGCCGTAACCGATGCCCAGGGCCCGCTGCAACAGCGATACGCTGCCGCGTCCCTCGCGGACGACCACTTCGACGGCCTGATCGTAAAGCGGATCGCGCTTCCTCCCACCCGCACCGCCCGGCTGGGGCGCGTCGCTTCCCTCGGACCGGTTTTCCAGGTTCAACAGTTCATTGTCGAATTGTGGGTCGTCCACTTCCAAATGGCCGACGATGCGCAAGATCTCCTGATCGCTCGCATACGACGCCTGCGCACGGACGATGGTGCTGGTATTCGGTTGCAGGAAGAGCATGTCGCCCTTGCCGAGCAACTTTTCCGCACCGCTTTCGTCGAGCACGACGCGGCTGTTCGAACGATCGGCGACCTGGAAACAAATGCGGGCCGGCAAGTTCGACTTGATGAGGCCCGTGATGACGTCAACCGTCGGCCGCTGGGTTGTGAGGATCAGGTGGATGCCGGCTGCACGTGACTTCTGCGCGAGCCGAATGATGTGCCCCTCGACTTCCTTTTTCATCGCCATCATCAGATCGCCGACTTCGTCGACAATGATGACGATGTACGGCAACTTGTCCGGCAGCAGGTCTGCCTCGGCCGCGTCTTGGGGCTTGACGCGCTTGAGCACCTCGGCACGGCCAAGCTCGTTGAACCCCGCGATGTTCCGCACGCGTGCACGCCGCATCAGGTCGTAGCGTTCCTCCATCTTGTCCACGCCCCAGGCCAGGATCGCTTCCGCCTTGCTGTTGTCGGTGACCACGGGGTGCATGAGGTGCGGCAGCTTGCCGTATTCTGCGAGTTCCACCTGCTTCGGGTCGATCATCAAGAGTCGGAATTCTTCCGGCGTGCGCGTGAGAAGCAAGCTCAGGATTATGGAGTTCAGGCATACGGACTTGCCGGTACCGGTCCGACCGGCGATGAGCAGGTGGGGCATGTCCGCCAGGTCATGAACGAGCGGCCGACCCTCGCTGTCCTTGCCAAGCAATAGTGGCAGCTTGGCCTTGATGACTTTGGCATTAGCCGCGGCGATTAACTCTTTGAGACGCACGACCGCTCGATGCTCGTTCGGCACCTCGATGCCGACCGTGTTCTTGCCAGGAATCGGCGCGACGATGCGTACGCTGGGCACGCGCAAGTTGAGTGCAAGGTCGTCGGACAGCGCTGTCACCTTGTTGACGCGCAAGCCCGTTTCCAGGGCAATTTCGTATTGCGTGACGACCGGGCCCGTGTGAATGCCGACGACCTTCACCTTGAGACCAAAGTCCGCGAACGTCTTTTCCAGTTGACCGGCGAGATCGCGGAGACGTGATTCGTCTTCGCCCTCGACCGCTGCCGGTTCGTCGAGCAACTTGAGCGGTGGTAATTCGTAGGAGAGCCACGCGGACTTGGTGTTCGGTGCATCTTCCGGAGTCGGCGTACGACTGATGAACACCGTGTCCGTTGAAGCAGATCCCTGGAGTGGCCGCTGGTCGATCGGAATGGGATAGTTCGTTGGCGTGACGTCAATGCTGTCGGCACTTCCAACACGCGTGTGTGTTTTGAAAGTCGGCCGCCATTGCGCCAACGCACGAACAGTTCGTTCGGCAATTCGGCCGGTGGAGCGAATCACTCGAACCACGGCCATGACAATGTAGTCGGCAGCCAAGACAATGCCGCACAGGCAAGCTGCGACGAGAATCAAGATACTACCGGTCTGTTCGAAATGCGCGCTCAGCCAAAGCGCTTCGAAAGCGCCGACCGAGCCACCTGCCCCCGCGATTGGGCCGGGCAAGCGCGCGAGTCCGATCTTATCCGCGATCAAGCAGCCACAAGCGGTCAGAATAATCCAACCGGCAACGCGGAAAGCGGACACGAACCAGCGCGAGCGCCGCAAGAGCGTGAAACCGACAGCGATCCATCCGAGCGCAAATACCCAAGCGGCAGCGCCGAGCGGGTCGACGAGTGCATCGCGAAGATCGTCACCGACGTCGGCGAATGGCTGCGGATAGAGGCCAGGAAGCGACGGGCGGTCGGTCGACGGCGCAGCGCCGAGGATGGCGATCGCGCCAATGCCGCCCAGTAGCACAGTCAGCGCGAAAACGGGCAGTCCGCTTCCGGCGCGGCGGTCGGACATCGGCGGTGCACCTCGGAGGAGCTATTCCTTCAGTGTTACCGCCAACACCCGCACATTCATGACGAGAGTCAGTCGGAGGGTGGCGTTCCGTATTCTCGGGGACCGCACGATCGTCAGGACCCGAATAGAGGGCCAATTCCGTGGCCTGGACGCATCGGTGGTTCAAATGCAACGGGCCACTTCCGCGGCTAGTTGGCCATTGGCAACGATCAAGGATTGATTGGCGAGCAGCGATCGGCCATGCGTCAGTTCCGCGAGGCGAGACAGTAGGAAGGGCGTCAGTGCCGCGCCGCGAACGCCGTTGTCCGCCGCTTGAGCCTCCGCCTGGGTGACAGCCGTTTCGACTTCTTCGGCCGGAATGGCAAACTCGGTAGCGACTGGTTGTGCCAGGATGGCTCCGCCGCCGCCCATGCGCACATGGGTTGCAAACACTCGCGCGGCTTCTTCCGGCGAATCCACACGTGTTGACACCGGTAAGCCACTCGTCCGGCTATAGAACGCCGGAAACTCGTTCGTTTGAAAACCGATCACGGGCACGCCAAGTGTTTC
The DNA here is from genome assembly GCA_036266155.1 of Gemmataceae bacterium. GTDB lineage: Bacteria > Planctomycetota > Planctomycetia > Gemmatales > Gemmataceae > SIAJ01. The sequence continues at coordinate 3,348 of DATANR010000272.1, forward strand.
CAGGATCTCAAGTGTCCTTGGCAAATCGAGGATGCTCTTCGCACCCGCACAGACGACCAGTACCGGAGTGCGCGCCAGTTCGACTAGGTCCGCGGAAATGTCGAAGGGTTGTCCCCGATCGCGATGGGCGCCGCCGATTCCTCCCGTTGCGAAGATGCGGATCCCTGCTTGGTGCGCCAGGTGCATCGTTGCCGCGACAGTAGTGGCGGCCATCCGATCTTGCGCCACCGCGGTCGCCAGATCCCGACGGCTTGCCTTCATGACATTCGAAGCGCGGGCCAACTCTTCAAGTTGGGCGGTGGATAGGCCGACCGTGGGCTTGCCCATCCAAACAGCAATCGTTGCGGGGACGCCTCCAGCGGCGCGAACCGCTTGCTCGGCCGCGAGGGCGGTTTCCAGGTTAATTGGCCAGGGGAGTCCGTGCGCGATCAGCGTCGATTCAAGTGCGACGAGCGGTTTGCGGTTCGCTTTGGCGGCCCGCACTTCGTCGCTGATCGTCAACCATTCCTTCATCCTCGGCTCCGCGCATCGACAATTGGCTTATTGGCACCCATAATGCCACCTACCCAAACAGTCTCTGGCCCCTTGCGTGCATGTCGGACTCCGTTGTCATTTCACTTCGCGAGACGATCCTCCGCCAGATTCTGGCCTCGGATCCGACGCCCTGGTTTCCGCGCGACTATGCCCAATCGGTGGCCATCGATCGCGAAAGCTTGTATGCGCCGCTCAATGATCTTCGCGTCGCTGGTCTGGTTCAGCTTACCGATTGGATCGTCGGCAGGGGCCAGGGGTATGTCCTCACGATGTTGGGCCGCGAGGTCCTAAGCAATCCAACCGCACTGGCCCAACTCGGTGAATCGACGGCGCTTGTCACGCCACGGCTGGCGTCTGTCGATGAAATTGATCGAAGTACGCCCACGACATTTGACATTGGCGAGGCGGCACGCAAGGCGTTCTATGAAGGTGGCCGCGTTCGTGTCGTGCCCGTCTTGATGCTTGCGAACCTGGTTGCCTTTGCTGGCTCGTTTGCGATGGCTGCCCGGTCGGGGGTCAATTTGTGGGAGTTCTTCGGGCAGGGCGATCCGAACGTATTGGAAAAAGTAGGGGCGCTCAGTGCTGTCGACATTGCGCACGGCGAATGGTGGCGATTGCTCACGAATTGCTTCTTGCATTTTGGTTTGATGCATCTCGTCTTGAACATGACGACGCTGTTTCTTGCGCGCCGTGTCGAGGCGCTTTGGGGCTCGGGTCGCTTCCTCGTGCTCTATTTGATCTGCGGCGTTTGCGGTAGTTGTGTGGCCGTTTATTACAACCCTGGGGATGCGAGCAAAATCAATGTTCTAGCGGGTGCGTCTGGTGCCCTGTGGGGCGTCATGGGCTCGGAAATTGTTTGGCTTGTGCTCAATCGCAGGCACCTGCCGCCCGATCAGACACGGCAATGGTTTTCGCAGTTGTCGTTTACGTTGTTGCTCAATGTCGGCGTCAGCATGTTGCCGCACGTCAGCGCGGCCGCGCACCTGGGCGGCGGGGTTGCGGGTTTACTGACAGCATTCCTGCTCCGCGTTCACAAGTTCGGTCCCGCCCCCAAACGCTCAATGGCGGGCGTCCTGCTGGCATTCCTCCCCACAATTTTTCTGATCGGGCTGTCGACGGCGATGGCCAATGACCATCGGTTGCAGCCATTCCTGGCCGACGCTTACCGCGAACAGATCGACAACCAAGTGGGGAGACTGCCGGCCGCGCTGGCGCCATTGATCACGGATTCCGATCGATTGTTCCCGCTGGAATCTTCCAAGCGCGACGCTGCCGAAGTTTCGAAGGTGCGCGATGGGCTGCAAAGTTTGATCAAGCAGGCAAAAGAAGCGGAAGAATGGACGAAGAAAACCAATCCCATCGATCAAGCGCTCCCGATGAAAGAAAAGGGCCTGGGCCTCATCGGGGCGTTGATTCCGTTTGCTGAAGCGCTCGGGAAGCAGGCCGGCGGTGAAACCGTGACCAACATGAATGAATTGCGCGGACATTGGCAAGACGCGCGCACGGCGTGGGAAAAAGTCATTGCGAAGTAGTCGTTGGCTCCTCCAACGTCATTTGACGACCGTCAACGCGGACGCGGATGCGCAGTCCCCCAAGAGTATCGGCCATGATGCCGGCAGCCGGGGCCGACATCAAGATGCCAATCACATCGCCGCGATGCAGCGTTCGCATCGCCAATTCCAATTCCAGCTCGTCGGCCGCCTTCGGCTCCATGACATGAACATATCGGTCGACGGCAGTTGTGAGGGTTTGCAGGGCTTTGGCGTCATTCGTATCGATCAACAAGACAACCGGCCCATCGCCCGGAACATTGACTAACCCGTTGAGTACATAGCGTGAGCCGATTAGCGACGCAAGCAACGTCGCCGCACGGCGCGGCAAGTCGCGTACGCGCCGCCAAAGCACGAGCAATACGCCCAGCGTCATAATGCCGGCGCCCAGGAAAAGGAACTTTGGCAAAGGGCGTTCATCGTACTCCTCGTCTTCGGCCTGAGCGGCCGGTCGAATAACGTAATGGTCGACGTCGCCCAAGTGGTAGCGGCTGACGATGACGTCGTCGTGTGGCTTCACGGATCGGTCGATCTTAATATCCGGCGGAGGTTGAACTGGCCGGGCGTCGAAGAGGTGATGGAAAACGTTGAACTGCTGCTGCTCGTCCGTGGGAACGCTGCCGACTTCGAGCCCGTTCACTTTGAAATAGACGGGTCGCCCGCGCAATAGACCGATGGACGTCAACTCTCCCTCCGCAATGCGATCCGTCGTTTCGATCCGTGGCAGTAGGCCGGCTTTCTTTGAACCCGTAACGACGAGCGAAAAGAGGACCGACGCGAGAATCGCGCCGGTGACGTTGATGAAGTTGCTCGAGGCGATCATGTCGCCCTTGCTCGATTTCGGTGCTCGATATTGCAACAGCGTGAACAAGGGCACCAGGTAGAAACCCGTACACACGCCGATGAGGACGGTGCAGGCGATTAGACCGGGGATGAAGCCGAGTGAGAAACCTGCCAACACGCAACCAAGAATCATCCCGGTCGCACCGATCGGGATCAATCCTAGTTCCACCCTGCGCCCGGACAGCCAGCCAGCGAGAGGGCTGCCGAGACCGACGCCGAGCGCCACGGTGCCGACGACGGCACTGGTCTTGAGTTCATCCCATTTCGGGTTCTGGCTTTGGCCAAACATGTACACCGTTGCACGCATGAAGGCCACGATGAACGTGAAGAAGGCGATGCCAATCACCGCGAATGCCAAAGTGCGCGACCAAAGCAACGTCTTGAGGTTGCGTGCCAGCGGCCCGTAAAGATAGCGCGGAAATCGTAGGGTCGGATTGGCGGCCGGCATGCGCCGGATGAATAGCGAAGCGATCGCGCCGACCACCGCGAGGCAGAGCAGGATGATGCCGATATTGGCTTCGCGGCGCAGGAAAACGAACGACAGGATGCCGCCGGATACCGTTCCAAGGATCACCGCGAGAAACGAAAGCGACTCGAGCACACCATTGCCGCGCGACAGCAAATGGGACTGAAGTATCTCGGGCATGACGCCGTATGTCGCGGGCACAAAGAACGCGGAGTGCGTGCCCATCAGAAAGACGGTGGAAAGCACGACCCAGGATCCGGCATGAGGCTGTCCGCCGCCCGTGCCAAGCCAAAATCCGAACAGGGCCAGACCGGTGATGCCGATCTCAGCGATTTTCCACGCGACGAGCGAAGTCCGCTTGCTGTAACGATCGGCGAGGTAGCCGGCGAGCGTGCAGCAGAGAGCCCAGGGCGCGTAAAAGAGAATCGGCATCAGCGCGATGGCGTTGGCCTCGCTGAGCGTCTGCGTGTTGATGGCGAAGAACATCGCCGCGGCGTGGATGGCCTGGTCGTTGAACGCGGCGAGGAACTGGGCGGCCAGCAGGCCGAGGTAGGTGCGGGTGGCCAGGGTGTCGGCCGGGGCGAGCGCACCAGAACCGGCAGTCGACATGAATCCCTCATGACGGCGGAATCCCACTAGTGTAGAAGGCTGGCCAGCATGACCAGTGAGTGTAGCAGGAGCCGCGCGACCATCGCATTTTGTTCACGAAGTGACACACCCCGGAAACGCAATTTGAGGTTCTGCATGAATTTCGGGTCGAGATGCATAAATCATTATTAAGATTGAGCTTGCGGCGGCATTTGAGGCGCAAATGGTGGGAACTGCATGTTCTGTTCGCAGTTGCGAGGTTGCCGGCGAGAAACGTAATGCCGCGCCAAGGCTTTCGCGTCATCGTGAAACGCGTTTCCATCAATTCACTGGCGGAGCAAGCGCACTTCGACGTTAGCCATCCGCGACGTTGCGCTCGGGACGATTTGTTTTCCGAAAGTGTTCTTGGCGTGCTTGAGAGGCGCTCCGGCGTGCAGGTTAGGTCTGCCGCAGCGCCCTGCTCCGCACACTGCTGAATCGGAAGCGGCAGGGGTTGCCACTTCGTTACGATGGCGGCCAGGGTGGCTCCAAGTTTATAGTCCCATCAAGCAAAACGGTCTGAAAGAAAAACGCGCGATCGTTGCTTGCATCGGCCGCGGCGAGCGAGTACCATTTTTCTTGACCCCTGCGGTGTTCGTGATGGGCCGTGACATTTGCGGCGAACCGATAAAAACCCGTTGGGGGCCGATTAAGCCATGCGGTGCTGCAAGCCCACCGCCTCTCTTCGCGAGAGGGCCGAGTGGCGATCCAAACATCCGTGCGGCCGGCTCCCACTTTAATTGCGGGTTCCCCAAAAGCGTCTCACACGGCACAGGTGGGGGTCTTTCATTTCTCTCTCATTAGCTGTGCGAACGTCATATCAAATTTAGATATTTTGATTCGATGAAATGAAGTTTTTGGGCCTGTCCAAAGCGATTGCTTCGCACGACTTTGCGGCTTGGGCAAAATTTTATCTGAACTTTGCGATTGACAGCTGCATTCGAGCGGGTAGTATCTGCCCAACGTTCGCTCTTTGTTTCGCCCTGACCCGTCGTGGGAAACTCAATGGCACTTTGCAAGAACGATACAGGGCTCGCCCAGGCCATCCGTTCGACTTGCTCGCCCAATTGCGACCAAACGCGGCACACCCCGTCACCAATGCCGCAGTAGTCCGCCCGCACCACGGTGGTGCGGGCAACGTGCTCCACAGAATCCAGAATTGAATTTCAAAAACCAATCGATCGCTTGATCGATGTTCCGCTATCACCCGTGCGATCGGCAAGGATTGCCGATCGATCATGGGAGCCACGGAACCAAGGGTCCAGCGCCGTCCGGGTCATCCGGGAAAAGGATGTCCCAGGCAGTCGCCATTACGAGCGTGGGTCGAGGTGGGTCCTCCGGGGCCGCCTTCTGCGATCCGGTCGGCCGGACCTTGGGGGTTTCGAGTGTCAGGGATGCCTCGGGCCTTCGTGGAGGCCCAGGGGAGTGGCAAGGAAGCCGCTCCCCTGGGCCATTTTTGTTTTCGCGTTGAATGCAGTGAATCAGGTACCAGGAAGATTAGGATTGAGATTGAGACGAGGATTAAGATCGAGGTGCATCGAGTCCTAATCTCAATCTCAATCCTAATCATTTTCGGGTCTGCAATCGCTCGCCGGACCCATAGCTCGTCTGGAACCCGAACCCCTTCTGCCTTATTCTCATCTGAGTACATTAGCCCGCCCGTTTCGGGGATCGCACCTTCATGCCCGCTGATTTTCTGGGACAGCTCGCCGACCGCGTCGTCATTCTCGACGGCGGCATGGGCACGAGCCTGCACAAATATCGACCGACCGACGTGGATTGGGGCTACGCTGCCAATGGCAAGTCGCTGATGAACTTGTCGGACGCGCTTATCTACACGCATCCGGAGTGGATCACCGAAATCCATCGCGGCTTCTTTGAAGCCGGCTGCGACGGCATCGAAACCAACACATTCAATGCAAACGCGATCGGCCTCTCCGAGTTCGGCTTGGCCGACAAACTCAAAGAAATCAACCGACTCAACATCCGTCTTGCCCGTGCCGCGGCCGCCGAGTTCGCGACGCCGGATCGACCACGTTTCGTGATCGGCAGTGTCGGCCCCGGCACCAAGATGCCATCGTTGACCGATCCTGCGATCTATGTCGACTTCGACCGCTTGGCCGAGGCCTATCGGCCGCAACTCCGTGTCATGATCGAGGAACGCGTCGACGCGATATTGATCGAAACGTGCTTCGACGTGCTCCAGGCCAAATGCGTCGCAATTACAGCCATCGAAGAGATGAAGCGGGCCGGCATCCGCCTGCCGTTGATGGTGCAACTGACCATCATCGACGCGAACAAGAAGATGTTGCCCGGCACCGACATCCCGGCGGCCCTCGTCGCGCTGGAGCCGATCCAAGAGATCGACATCCTGGGTATGAACTGCGGCGTCGGGCCCGACCTGATGAATGACGACGTGCGCCATTTGAGCCGGCACTCGTCGAAGCTACTCAGCGTGTTGCCGAATGCCGGCCTGCCGGAAACGCGCGGCGACGAAACCTATTTCCCGCTCGACCCAGCCGGCCTGGCCCAGTGGCTCGATCGCTTCGTGAACGAGTACGGCGCCAGCGTCGTCGGCGGGTGTTGCGGTACGTCACACGCGCATTTGAAAGCCGTATGTGATCGCCTCGGCGGCCGCCGGCCGGCGGCTCGCGCGCCGAAGTACATCGCGGCCGTTTCGAGCCTGCAAAGCGCACAGGAATTGAACGTCGAACCGCGGCCCCTCCTCGTTGGCGAACGCACGAACACCAATGGCTCGCGGAAATTCAAGCAGCTTCTGGAGAAGGACGACTGGCACGGCCTCGTCGAGATGGCCAAGGAGCAAGAGCGCGAAGGCGTGCACGTTCTCGACGTGTGCGTCGACTACGTTGGCCGCGACGGCGTCCGAGACATGATCGAGGTGATTCGGCGCTACAACGAAGTGCTGACCAAGCCGATCATGCTCGACAGCACCGAAGTGCCGGTAATCGAGGCCGGGCTCAAGTTGTGCAGCGGCAAGGCGATCATCAACTCGATCAATCTGGAAGATGGCCGGAAGACGCTCGACCCGAAGACGATCCTGGCCCGCAAGTATGGCGCCTCGCTCGTGGCGCTGACCATCGACGAGAAAGGCCAGGCCGACACGGCCGAGTGGAAGTTCGAGATTGCCAAGCGCATTTACGACATCGTTGTCAACGAGTACGGCATCCCGCCATCCGACTTGCTCTTCGATCCGCTCGTGTTCCCCGTTTCCACGGGTCAGGAGCAGACGCGCAAGAGCGCGATCGCAACCTTCGAGGCGATTCAACTCATCAAGCGGAACTTGCCGGGCGCTCTGACGCACGTCGGCCTGAGCAATTGCTCGTTTGGCTTGAACCCGTACACTCGGCAAGTGCTCAACAGCGTCTACCTGCACTACGCGCTCGAGTACGGTCTCGACTCGGCAATCCTGCATGCGGCGAAGATCATGCCGCTGGCGAGCGTCGATCCAGTCGGCAAGGAACTGTGTCGCCGATTGCTATTCGACGACCGCACCTTCGATTCGGCCGGCAATTGCATCGAAGACCCATTGCAGCTCCTGATTGAGCACTACGCGGACAAGAAGGCGGAATCCAAGAAGGGGACCAGCCTTGGGGACACCGTCGAGGAGCGTCTGCGGCAGGCGATCATTCAGGGTCGCCGGGAATCGCTGATCGCCGACCTCGATACAGCTCGTGAGCGGTACTCGCCGATCGATGTCATCAACAGGATTCTCCTGAGCGGCATGAAAGTCGTTGGCGACTTGTTCGGCAGCGGGCAGATGCAGTTGCCGTTCGTGTTGCAGTCGGCCGAAGTGATGAAGTCCGCCGTCGCCTATCTCGAAAAGTTCATGGAGAAGGTGGCCGGCTCGGAGAAGGGCAAGATTGTCTTGGCGACCGTGAAGGGCGACGTCCACGACATCGGCAAAAATCTCGTCGACATCATCCTGTCGAACAACGGCTACAAGGTTTACAACCTGGGAATCAAGCAGCCGATCGACACGATGATCGCGGCCTTCAAGGAGCACGATGCCGACGCGATCGGCATGAGCGGTCTACTTGTCAAGTCTACGGTCGTAATGAAGGAGGACCTGCTGACGTTGAACGAAAAGGGACTGGCCCCGCCCGTGATCCTCGGCGGCGCGGCCCTGAATCGCCGTTATGTCGAACACGATCTGACCAACCTGTATGCAGGTTCGGTCTATTACGGCGAGGATGCGTTCGGCGGCTTGCACATTATGGACAAGCTGATGGCCGAGAAACGGCTGCGGTCATCCGGCAGTCGCGGCGTGGCGGCGCTGCTCGAACCACGTAAGCCGCCCAAGGCGACGATCACGCGCAATGGCAAGGCAGCGAGCACGAAGCCCAAAGTCGCCTGTTGTCCTGGTCATGGGCTGCCGAACTTGCCGGCCCGTTCGCCGACGCTGCGTCGTTCGCCGAACATTCCGGCGGCGCCGTTTGTTGGCAGCAAGGTCATCACGGATATTCGTGCCGAGGAGGTCTTCCCGTATTTGAACGAGCGGACCCTGTTCAGCACGCAGTGGCAGTTCCGCAAGAACAATGTCGCGCCGGCCGTGTACGAACGACAGATGCAAGAGGTCGCCTACCCCGCACTGGCCCGGCTCAAGGAACAATGTCTTCGCGAGGACATCTTGCGACCCGCGGTTGCCTACGGCTTCTTCCGGTGTGGCAGCGACGGCGATGACCTGGTCATTTTCGAGGCTGACGGCCGGACGGAGCGTTTGCGCTTTGGTTTCCCCCGACAAGATCACGGCGACTACTTGTGCTTGAGTGACTATTTCGAACCAATGGAAGACGGGCCGACGGACGTGGTCGGCTTCTTTGCAGTGACGATGGGCGAGGAAGTTAGTCGCCGAGCGAAAGAGTTCTTCGAGTCCGACCGCTACATGGACTACTTGTATCTGCATGGTCTCGGCGTCGAGTCGGCCGAGGCGCTCGCGGAGTTGTTCCACAAGCGTATGCGTGAGGAATGGGGCATCGCTGACGACGATTCGCCAATCATCCAGAAGCTGTTCAAGAAGCACTATCGCGGCTGCCGTTATGCGTTTGGCTATCCGGCCTGTCCGAACCTCGAAGACCAGGGAAAGCTGTTCCAGTTGCTCGAACCACAACGAATCGGTCTGCAATTGAGCGAGCAGTTCCAACTGGAACCCGAACAATCGACGACCGCCTTGGTGGTCCATCACCCGGCGGCCAAATATTTCAACGTGACGCGCACTGCCGGCTGCGACGCGGCATAGCCAGAACTCGTGGGTCAGGAGTCAGGTGTCAGACTCCAACAATGTTTATTGACCCCTGACCCCTGACCCCTGACCCCTGACCCCTGACCCTTGACCCTTGGCCGCATGCCCAGTTCCGACGTGATGATCCGACTCTCGGGCCTCGTGGTGCAATACGGGGCGGCGCGCGCCGTGGATGGCCTGGACCTGGAGTTGTATCGCGGCGAGCTGTTTGGC